>JAFAPR010000251.1 GCA_019247075.1 Solirubrobacterales bacterium | reverse complement strand
CAGATGCGCGACCACCGGTTGCGCCGCGAGATCATCGCGACGGTGGTCGCCAACCAGCTCGTCCACCGCGCCGGTACGACGTTCGCCTTCAGGGTGGGGGAGGAGGTGGGCGCGCCCGCGGCGCTGCTGGCCCGCGGCTACGCCGTGGCCCGGGAGGTGTTCCAGATGCGCCCCTTCTGGGAACAGGTCGAGGCGCTCGACAACAAGGTCGACGCCACCGTTCAGCTCGGCATGCTGCTCGACGCCCGCCGGCTGGTGGAGCGTTCCACGCGCTGGCTGGTTCGGGGACGACCGCGCACGATCGACATCGAGGAGGCCACGCTGCGGTTTGAGCCCGGGGCGAGGCTTCTGGAGGAGTCCATGCCCGACGTGCTCGACGAGATCGACCGTGAGAACTTCGAGCGCCGCTGCGCCGAGCTGGTAGAGGACGGCGTCCCGCGCGCGCTTGCCGCGCGCGTGGCGGCGATGCCCGCGATGCGGGCCGTGCTCGACATCATCGAGGTCTCCGAGGCCACCGGCAGGGCTCCCGAGGCGGTGATGGAAACCTACTTCGCGATCGGCTCGCAGTTCGTGCTCACCTGGCTGCGTGACCGGATCATCGAGCTGCCGCGGGCCAATCGCTGGCAGGTGCTCGCTCGAGCCGCGCTGCGCGACGACCTCTACAGCCTGCACCGGGCTCTCGCGCAGGAGGTATTGGAGGACGCCGGCGACCACGTTGTGGGCGAGGACGCGATCGCCGTCTGGCGCGCGCGCAACGAGGGCTCGGTTGAGCGCGTCCGCAGCATGCTCTCGGAGATCCGTGCCTCGCGTACTTACGACATGACGACGCTTCCGGTCGCGCTGCGGGAGATCCGCAACCTGGTCAGGACGCCCGCGGCCGACGCGTAAGCCGGGTCAGGGTCTCGGGATCCGCCCTCTCACCCTGCCCAGCCAGTAGGCGGCCAGATCGATCAGGAAAGACACCAGGAAGGCAAGCGGGCCGGTCAGCAGCCGGCCGGCGGCACGAGAAAGCCTGGACCGCACCGGGTGAAGCTATCGTCCCACGCGATGGAGCTGAAGACGACAGTTACCGAGCTGCCAGAGTCGCGTGTGCGCCTCGCCGTGGAGGTGCCGCCCGAGGAGGTCGAGCGGCGCGTGCACCAGGCCGCGCGCGAGGTCGGCTCGAAGATGCGCATTCCGGGCTTCAGGCGCGGGAAGGTGCCGCCCCCCGTCGTCATCCGCCGGCTGGGGCGCGAGGCGCTGGTGGAGGAGGCCGTGCGCGATGGACTCCCCCGCTGGTACCAGCAGGCCGTCGACGAGGCCGGGATCGCGCCGGTGGGCGACCCCGAGCTCGACGTTCCATCCAACCCCGACCAGGGGCAGCCATTCACCTTTTCGTTCGAGATCGGCGTGCGGCCGCGGGCAAAGCTCGGGCCCTACAAGGGGCTCGAGGTGGGCCGGCGCGAGCCGCGCGCCGACCCGCAGCTGCTCGAGCAGGGAATCGAGCGCCTGCGCGACCAACACGCCACCCTCGAGCATGTCGAGCGCCCCGCCGAACAGGGCGACTTCATCGTGGTCGACTACCTCGGCAGGGCCGATGGGAAGCTGCTCGAGGGCGCCGAGGGCCGGGACCAGCTGCTCGAGCTCGGCACGGGCCGCCTGCTGCCGGGGTTCGACGAGGAGCTCGTCGGCGCCTCGGCCGGCGAGCAGCGAGAGGTCGAGATCACCTTCCCGGAAGACCACCCCGAAGACCTGCGCGGGCGGACTGCAACCTTCGAGGTGACCGTCAAGGACGTTCAGGCCAAACGGCTGCCCGAGCTCGACGGCGAGTTTGCGGAGCTGGCCGGCTTCGACTCGGTCGATGAGCTGCGCGAGGACATCGCCAAACGGCTGCGCGAGGCCGACGAAGAAGCTGTCGAGCGGGAGTTCGGGCAGGCGGTGGTCGACGCCGCGGTGCAACAGGCCGAGATCGAGGTGCCGGAGCGGCTTGTGCACGCGCGCGCGCACGAGCTGCTCGAGCAGACGCTGGCGGCGCTTGAGCGCCAAGGGATCTCCAAGGAGTCGTACCTGCGCATCACCGGCGGCGACGAGGAGCGGCTCGCCCACGAGGCCGAGCCCGAGGCGAAGAGCGCGCTGCAGCGCGAGGCGGTGCTGGCCGCGGTCGCCGAGGCGGAGGGACTTCATCCATCGGACGAGGAGCTGCAGCGCGAGCTGGCGCCGCTCGCCCAGCGTGACGGGCGCAAGCCCGAGCGAGTGCTGACAGATCTGCGGCGTCGGGGAGCGCTCGAGCAGTTCCGCGAAGACGTGGCGAGCCGCCAGGCGCTCGAGCTACTGGTGGCCGAAGCCAAGCCGATCCCATCGGAGCAGGCGCGGGCGCGGGAGAAGCTGTGGACGCCGGAGAAGCAGGGCGCCGAGCAGCCCTCCGGTCAGCTATGGACGCCCGGCAGCGAGTCGTGATTACCTGCTGAGCGCCTGTACCTGCGCCCATGCCTGCCGCGCTCGCGGCTGGTCGCCCTTCTGCTCGTAGACTAAAAGCGCCGCGCGTGCAGCCCCCGCGGCCTCGTGGGCCTGTCCGCGCGCTGCAAGAACGCGGCTGAGCTGGAGCTTGGTCCCACCTCGGCATTCATACAACTCGGATCGATAAGCGTTGTCGACGGCGGTCCGAGCCCAGCGCTCGGCTGCGTCGAGATCGCCGTCGGCGAGCGCCAGCGCCGAGCGGGTCCGCGTCGTGTAGGTGAAGTTGAGCACGTCCTCGGGGGCGCTCAGGTGCTCGGACAACTCCGTGGCGGCCAGGGCCGCTTTCCGCTCGCCGAGCAGCGCCCGGGCCCACGCGAGCATCGCCAGCACGGTCGAGCGATAGGAGTGCTCACCGATCTGGGACAGAAACCGATCGCCCCATTCGAACTCCGCACGCGCGGCGGCCGCATCACCAGCCACCAGCTCCACCTCTCCAGCGTCCTGCGAACACGCGCCCGCAAGCGTGAGGACGCCCATCTCGGTGTATGTCTCTGTCGCGCGCTGCATGTGCTCGCGCGCAAGCGCGAAATCACCTTCGGCTCGTGCCAGCCATGCCCTTCCGGAGCCAATTCCTCCTGCCTGGTACGCGCCCTGACTGTCGCGGTCGACGGCTTAAATCGCGGCCCTGACGGTCTCGGCGTTCGCCATGCCGTGATACAGAGCACTTACCCACCAGGAGAGCGCCCGTGCGCGCAGTCCCTCGTCGCCGGCGCGGTACTCATACTCGGCAGCGAGCGTCGAATGCTCGGCGCAGCGGGCGCATCGGCCGAGGAGATTCTGGGCGAGCCCCCAGGCGAAGTGGGCCCTGGCCAGCCCGCGGGCGTCATCGCGGCGCGCGAATTCCTCGACGATCCCTGGCAGGCGGGACTCGGCCATCGCCATCGCCTCGTGCGGCCGCACGCGCATTGCCCACTCAAACCTGACCAGCGCTGCCGTCGCCTCGAGCGCGTCGTCGCGCTCGGCGGCCGCTAGCAACTCCTCGATCCGCTCCACCTCTTCGGTTTCGACCAGCACGCCCGCCAACTCGACCGCGAGCTTGGCGTGGAGGTGGGCATCGTTGACCACGAGCGCCATCGCATGCCCGAGCAAGCCGGCGGCCGCCGGCCTGTCACCGCGGTCAGCGGCACGACGCGCTCCGGCGTACAACCGCTGCGCAGCTCGTCGCGCGAGGCCAGCATCAATGGCTTGACCCAGCTCGCGCCGGTAGCGATCGGTCTGCTCGAGGTGCCAGCCGATGATTCGTCGAGCTCGGGCAGGTCCGCGCCGGACTCCTCCAGCCACTCGGCGAAGCGCTTGTGCAGTTCCGCGCGCTCGGACTTGGGGAGCGCGTCATAGGCCGCGTCCCGGACCAGCACGTGGCGGAAGCGAAACGCCTCGTCGCCTGCCAGCATCGCCGGATGCGGCCGGATCAGCTCGCGCCGCACGAGCCCGGCCAACCGCGTATCGAGCTGGCAAGCGAGGCGGTCATCGGCAAGCG
>JAFAPR010000152.1 GCA_019247075.1 Solirubrobacterales bacterium | reverse complement strand
CTGATCGAGCTCAACGTGCCCGAGCGGCGCCTTTCGATCGTCGGTATCGACGGCCATCCACGGCCAGAAGACGAGGTAACCGAGATCCTCGCCCAGCGCCGAGCACGGTGGTCGCCGCGACCCCCTCGCCACACCCGAGGCATCCTTTCGCTCTACGAGCAAATTGCGAGCGACTCAGCGCACGGCGCCTCGCTGACCGGCAACGGCGCCTTTGCACCTGCGCGCTCGCCGACAAGGCACACATAACTAAAAACGGGAGACTGTCAGTGGCGACGACACGTGAAAAGGTCGTGATCACCGACTACGACTACGGTGATGTCGAGATCGAGCGGGCGATCATCGAGAAGGCAGGCTTTGAGCTCACCGCCGCCCAGTGCAAGACCGAGCAGGAGGTGATCGACGTTGCCCACGACGCCGCCGCTGTCGTGGCCCAATACGCGACGATCAGCGCCCCCGTGATCGCCGGGCTGCCCGATTGTCGCGTGATCGCGCGCTACGGCACCGGCGTCGACATTGTCGACGTGGACGCGGCCACCAGGCACAACATCTTGGTGACCAACGTTCCCAACGAGTGGTGCGAAAACGAGGTCGCCGACCATGCGATGGCTCTGCTGCTGGCGGTGGCGCGCAAGGTCTGTGTCTATGACCGGGCAACGCGCGGCGGCACCTGGCAATGGCAATCCGGAGCACCCATTCACCGCCTGCGCGGGAGCGTCCTGGGGCTGCTGTCGTTTGGGGCCATCGCCAGAGCAATCGCCGCCCGCGGCGCCGGGTTCGGCATGCGGATCATCGCCCACGATCCGTACCTGCCAGCCGAGCAGATCACGGCCGCAGGCGTCACGGGGGTGTCGTTTGACCAACTGGTCAGCGAATCTGACTGCCTGGTCATCCAGGCTCCGCTCACCCCGCAGACCCACCACCTATTCGACGAGGCTCAGCTGCGGCGCATGAAGCCGTCCGCGATCCTGATCAACACCGCCCGGGGCCCGATCGTCGACGATCGCGCCCTCCACCGAGCGCTCAGCGAAGGCTGGATCGCGGGCGCCGGCCTCGACGACATCGAGGAGGAGCCGGCCAAGGTCAGGGACTGGCGAGCCGACAATCCGCTGTTCGGCTTGGAGAACGTGGTCATCACGCCACACGCCGCCTACTACTCCGAGGAAGCGATCCGTACGGTGAGACAGTTCCCCGCAGAAGAGGTGGTGCGCGTCCTCAGCGGGAAGCCTCCGCTGTCGCCGGTCAACGCCGGCGAACTGGTCGAGGCGCGCTGGTCGCGATCACCGTAGGCCCAGAAGCGTGACCACCCGCAGCAACGAACAGACGACCCTTCCTCCGAACGAGCCACTGGCCGAGGCGGGTCTGGTGCCCGTGATCACGATAGACAGCGCCGACGACGCCGGTTCGCTTGCCGCCGCACTGACGCAGGGTGGGATCAGCTACGCCGAGATAACGTTCCGCACCCCGGCCGCAGCCCAGGCGATCGAGCGAATGCGCAGCGAAGCCCCGCGAATGACGGTCGGAGCCGGCACGGTGCTGACCGTCGAGCAGGCCGATCGTGCGGTGAGATCTGGCGCGCAATATGTGGTGTCTCCCGCCTTCGACGCAAGGGTCGTCGACTGGTGCGAGGAGCACGCCGTGCCGATCATTCCCGGAGTCGCGACCCCGACCGAGGTCAACGCGGCCCGGCACCGAGGGTTGCGGACGCTCAAGCTGTTCCCGGCCGAGCAGTTGGGCGGAGTGGCGCTGCTGCAGGCATTGCGCGGGCCTTTCCCGGAGATCCAATTTGTTCCCACGGGCGGGATAACCCGCCGCAACCTCGGCAACTACGCTCGCCAGCCGAACGTGGTTGCGTGTGGAGGAAGCTGGATCGCGAGCAAGGAAGCGATCTCCGCGCGGAAGTTTGACGACATCGTCGCTGCGGCAAAGGACGCGTGCACGATCGTTAGCCAAGCGCGCCGGCAACGGAGCAGGGCACGATGACGCGAGTCCTCACGCTCGGAGAGATCATGCTCAGACTTAGCGCACCCGGATACGAGCGGCTGTTCCAATCGCCCAGCCTTCAAGCCACCTTCGGCGGCGGCGAGGCGAACGTCGCCGTCTCGCTCGCCGCGTTGGGAGTCGATGCGGCTCTCGTGACCGTCCTGCCAGAAGGGCCGATCGGCGCCGGGGCGATCGCCGAGCTGCGGCGGCACGCGGTTGACACATCCCAGATCGTCCGCTCCGGCGAACGGGTCGGGATCTACTTTCTCGAGAAGGGATCTGATGATCGCCCGTCAGTCGTGGTCTACGACCGGGACCACTCGGCGATCAGCGAAGCCGGGCCTGGGAGCTTCGACTGGGACAGCGTCTTTGAGGGCGCCGACTGGTTTCACGTGAGCGGGATCACGCCGGCGCTGAGCCAGAGTGCGGCTGACCTGTGCTTTGACGCCGCCAGGTCGGCAAAACGACATGGTGTGACCGTCTCGTGCGACTACAACTTCCGGGCCAAGCTCTGGAGGTACGGAAAGCAGGCCCCGGAGGTCATGCGCGAGCTCGCGCGCTTGGTCGACGTGGGGATCGCCAACGAAGAGGACTGCCAGCGCTCGCTGGGGATCGCGCTGGATGAGGATCCCACACGTGGCGACGCCGTCCCGGACACCCTCAACGTCGACCACTACGAGCGGCTGTGCGCAAAGGTGCTGGAAGAATTTCCGAACCTTCGCTGCCAGGCGATCACGCTTCGCACCAGCCACAGCGCCAGCCACAACGAGTGGTCGGCCTGCCTGTGCAACCGCCGGGAGTTTCTGATCGGACCGCGGCATGACCTTGCTCACATAACCGACCGGGTGGGCACCGGGGACTCGTTTGCGGCCGGCTTGATCTACTCCCTGGTCACCGGCTCCTCAGACCAGCAGGCGCTCGACTTTGCCGTCGCCGCATCCGCCCTCAAGCACACGATCCCGGGCGACTTCAACCTGGTGACACTCGAAGAGGTGCAGCGCCTGACGGCAGGCGGGGTGGGCGGCAGGATCCAGCGCTGATACGAGATCAGCGCCGTCCGCGGGCAGGGAGGGCGAGGCGATAGCACCGGCAGGACGAGACCCGCGCCCGAGCAAATCGGTGTGGGGTGACCAGCCAAGCCCTTGCCCACCACTGTCCTGATCCGGAGCAGTACGGCTGCCCTGCCGGGCGAAGCTGCGAAGCCCGCGTGAGGCTCAGAGGAGCTAGCTCGTCACGCCGGGGCTCGGGAGGCTGGCCGCGAGGATTGGGGATGCCTTGAACCCCTTGACGATTGGGTAGATGCCGAGCGACAGCTCCCAGATGAACTCCGGGACGGTCGCGATGGTCTGCGCCGTGCCGCCTTTGTTGAATACGTTGAGCACTACCCCGAGCCCCGTAATGCAGATGAGAGTGCCTCCGATCAGCCCCACAATCGCCAAGCCTCGCGGCATGAGGCCAGATCGGTACATCAGGTAGCCAAGGATCAGCCCGTTCCCGAAGCCGGAAAAGAAGCCTGGACCGATTACGAACGTCCAATTGCGAACCGCGACGAGCGATTTTGCGCCCGTGAGCAGCGAGACGCCTCCGTCGTGGCGCAACGTCACTACCGCAAGGAGACAGACGATGCCGATGGCAATGAAGGTGGCTTCGACGAGACGTGCGGCCACGTATCCGAGT
>JAFAPR010000046.1 GCA_019247075.1 Solirubrobacterales bacterium | reverse complement strand
CAGCCCCTTGGCGACCTCGTCTCCCCTGGTTATGCCCCCGAAGATGTTGAACAGCACAGCCTTGACCTTCGGGTTGGAGAGGATCACCTCGACCGCGCTGGTAATCGCCTCCGCTTTCGAGCCGCCGCCGGCGTCGAGGAAGTTCGCGGGGGAGCCGCCTGCCTGCGCCACCACATCAAGCGTCGACATCACGAGTCCCGCCCCGTTGCCGAGGACGCCGATATCGCCGTCGAGCTTTACATAGGTGAGGTCGCGTTCCTTAGCCATCCGCTCCTGGGGATCCTCGGCCGAGATGTCACGGAGCTGGGCGTTCTCCGGATGGCGGAAGAGCGCGTTGTCGTCGAGAGTCACCTTGGCGTCGAGTGCCACAACGTGACGCCCTCCGTCTCCCTCGCCCGCGGCGGTGATGATCATCGGGTTGACCTCGACTAGCGTCGCTTCCTCGGCGATGAAGACGCCGTAGAGCTTGGAGAGCATCGCTCCAACAGACCGGACCACGTCGCCGTCCACCCCCGCCTCAAAGCAAAGTCGGCGGCCGTGAAAGTCCTGAAAGCCGACGAGCGGATCCACGTGCAAGCGGGCGATCGTCTCCGGATCCTCCTCGGCCACCTGCTCAATGTCCATCCCGCCCTTGGTCGAGACCATCACCAGCGGCGCCTTCTCGGAGCGGTCGAAGATCACCGAGGCGTAGTACTCGGAGTCGATCTGCGAAGCGCGCTCCACCCACAGCTCGCGGACGGTCAAGCCGCGGATGTCCATCCCCAGGATCGACTCCGCGTGCGTTCTCGCCTCGGCCTCGTCGTGCGCGACCTTGATGCCCCCGGCCTTGCCGCGGCCCCCGATCTGAACTTGCGCCTTGATGACCGCGGGGTAGCCGATCTCCGTAGCCGCGGCGACCGCCTCATCGACCGTCCGCGCAGGCCGGCCCTCGGGCACGGGCACGCCGTGGCGGGCGAAGAGCTGCTTGCCCTGATATTCGAGCAGGTCCATCTCCGGCCACTCTATTGCAAGCCTTTCGCGCGCGATCTCATTGACGACCGGCCGCTGGGGGCCGCGTGAGCCGTGCCTTATCCCTCTCCCGGGCCTGTGCCATCATGCCCGCGCCATGGCGCTCCCCAAAAACGTCACATTCGTCACATTCGACGTCTATGGCACGCTCATCGACTGGGAAACGGGGGTCTACGACGCGTTTTGCGCTGAGGCCGAACGGGACGGCTTCACCATCGAGCGCGACGAGCTGATCGCGCTCTTCTACGAGATCCAGCAGCAGATCCAGGCCGGCTCCTACGAGCTGTATGCCGAAGTGCTCCGCCGCACCGCCATCCAGATCGCCAGGCGGCTCGGCTGGCCGCTAGAGCCCTCGCGCTCGGGGTTTCTGCCCGACTCGATCCAGCGCTGGCCGCCGTTCAAGGAAACCAACCCGGTCCTGCAGAAGATCGCCAAGAAGCACAGCATCGGTCTGATCTCGAATATCGACGACAAGCTCCTGGGTCAGACCCGTCGGCATATTCCGCTCGACTTCGATCTCGTCGTGACCGCCCAGCAGGTCCGTTCGTACAAGCCGGATCTCGCTCACTTCAACGAGTGCGAGCGGCGAATAGGAGGCAAGAAAGGCTGGGTCCACGTCGCCGCCAGCTACTACTACGACGTCGCCCCTTGCCTGAAGAAGAAAGTCCCGGTGATCTGGGTCAACCGCTCCGGGGAGCACCTCGAGGCGGGGCAGAAGAAGCCCGACGCCGACGTGTCGAATCTGCGGGAAGCGGCCAAGCAGCTCGGGGTTTCGTAGGCGCGCTCAAACGCCAGCGGGACATCCCCAGCGACGCGCCGCTCGGTCACGAGCGCGACGCTTCAGCTTATGACCGCCAGGGTGTCGCCGATGGCGACCGACGAACCCACGGAGATCGGGAGCGCCACGACCGTGCCCGCCTTGTGGGCGGCGATCTCGTTCTCCATCTTCATCGCTTCGACCACGGCGACGAGCGCGCCCTCCTCGACGGCGGTGCCTTCCTCGACAGCCACTTTGAGGACCGTGCCCTGGATCGGGGAAGACAGCTCGTTTACGCCCGCGCCTCCGCCGCCCGCGGGGGTGCGCTGCGAGCGGCGAGGAGCTCTGCGCGCCGTTCGGGCGCCAGCCGCGCCGCCCGCTGCCGGCAAGGCGCCGTTGCTCTGCGGGGAGCCCGGTGAAGGAGCTCCGATCACCTTGACGTCAAACCGCTTGCCGGAGACCTCGACCGTATAGCTCTGCTCGACCTGCGGGCTTTCCTCCTGCTCGGCTGCGCGCTCGCCAAGCGACGGAAACGCCAGGGTCTTCAACCATTCCCGGTCTTCGATCAGGTCGCGACCCGTCTCTGCGTCCGACCACTGGCGCGTCTGGAGGAACGCGACATGAAATGGCAGAAGCGTCTTCAGGCCGCCGATCTCGTATTCGCGCAATGCTCTCACCATGCGCCTGGTGGCCTGCTCGCGATCGACGTCCCAGACGATCAGCTTGGCGATGATCGGGTCGTACATGGGGGAGATCTCCGCGCCCGCCTCGACGCCGGAGTCGACGCGGACACCCGGCCCCGCAGGCTCGCGGTAGCGCTCGATCCGCCCCGGCGCAGGCGCAAACTTCTTGCTCGCGTCCTCGGCATTGATGCGGCACTCGATCGCGTGGCCCCGAAGTTGCACCTCTTCCTGCGCGATCGAGAGTGGCTCGCCGGCGGCAACCCTGATCCCTTCCTTGACGATGTCGATCCCGGTGACCAGCTCGGTCACAGGGTGCTCCACCTGGACTCGGGTGTTCATCTCGAGAAAGAAGTACTCGGCCTCGTTGTTGCCCTGATGCGTGACCAGCAGGCCCTCGACCGTGCCCGCACCGGTGTAGCCGGCCGCAGCCGCCGCCTCGGTCGCGATGCTGCCGATCCGGGCACGCAGGCGGTCGTCGACGGCCGGAGCGGGCGCCTCTTCGATCAGCTTCTGGTGGCGGCGTTGAACCGAGCAATCGCGCTCTCCGAGGTGGATGACCGCGCCGCGCGTGTCGGCCAGCACCTGCACCTCCACGTGGCGGGGATCGTGCAGGTAGCGCTCGAGGTAGACGGTTGGGTCGGAGAAGAACTTCTCTCCCTCGCGCGCCGCTCCCTCGAAGGCAGCTTCGAGCTCCTTTTCCGAGAGGGCTACGCGGAATCCCTTACCCCCGCCGCCGCCGGCGGCCTTCACCGCGACCGGATAGCCGATCGTCTCCTCGATCAGCTTGCGGGCCTCCTCCACGGTTGAAACCGGCTCCGTCGTGCCGGGCACGATCGGCACCCCGGCTTCCGCCATCAGTTCGCGGGCACGGGTCTTCGAGCCCATCGCTTCGATCGCCGCCGAGGGCGGTCCGATGAAGGTCGTCCCGCGGTCCTCCAAGGCCTTCGCAAAGGCCGCGTTCTCGGCCAAGAATCCGTAGCCGGGGTGGACCGCCTGCGCGCCGGAGCGCTGCACCACCTCGAGGAGCTTGTCGATCGCCAGGTAGCTCTCGGAGGCCGGGCCGGGGCCCAGGAGGTACGCCTCGTCCGCTCGCTTGACGTGCAGCGCATTGCGATCGAGCTCCGAGTAGACCGCTACCGTCGCGATCCCAAGCTCCTCGCATGCGCGGATGACTCTGACCGCGATCTCGCCGCGGTTTGCGATCAGGACCTTCGAGAACATCGGCGCCGCGAGACTTTACCGAGCGTCGGGCGCAGTCCCGGGTTCCTCAGGGAGTGCCCGGCGGCGAGATCCTCAGAGGTGGATTCCGCACTCGGTCTTGTCCTGGCCGGCCCAGCGGCCCTCGCGTCCTTCGCCTGGCTGTGTGCACGGGGCGCAGCCGATCGAGTCGTAGCCGCGATCGTGGAGCGGGTGGTAGGGGAGGTCGTGACGGTTGATGTACCGCCAGATGTCGTGCTCGGACCAGTCGGCTAGCGGGTTGACCTTCCAGATCCCGCGCCGCCCGTCCGGTTCGACCTTGGCCGCGGTGGCGCGCGTGCGGGACTGCTCCCGGCGGACGCCAGTGATCCAGGCATCGATGTCGCCGAGCGCGCGCTCCAGAGCCTGCACCTTGGCCGCGCTGCAGCAGTGCTCGGGCCCCCAGGGGCCGTTGTTGCTCGATGCGTCGAAGACCTCTACGTGTACCCCGAATCGCTCCTCGAACTCGCGCCGGGTGGCGTACGTCTCAGGAAAGAGGACCCCGGTGTCGATCATGAACATGCGCGCCGAAGGCTCGATCCGCGTGAGCATGTGAGTGAGCACCGATTCCTCCTTCTGGAAGGAGCAGGCCAGCGTTAGCCGCGGGTGAAAGCGCTCGACCGCATAAGCGAGGACCTGCTCGGCGGTGGCCCCTTCGAAGTCGGATACGGCGCTGCTCATGGTCTCTCCAGCACGGTATGCGCGTCGGTCAAGCCGGTTACGCGCCTGCCAACAGCTTAGACGGCGCATTCCCCCTCCCCACTTGGGCGGCGGACCACCCTAGGCGGAGGCCGCCGTCAGGCCCACGGCGGCAGCAGCTCAGGCTGGCGAGCGACGCCTTCGCGCAGGGCCGCCTGCTGCCACGGGTTGGGGGGTCGCGCCCGCGGAGCGGTCCGCGGGGCGGTCTCGCGCATGAAGCGCTCGACCGCCGCCACCACAGCCGCGGCCTCCTCTGGCGAGGCTGTCGCCGCGACGATCGCAAGCCGCGGGCGCCGGTTCACCCGAGGCTCCCGGAGGGGTCCGACAAGCTTGGCTTCAGGCTCATCGAGCAACGAGGGTATCGTGGCCGCTCGTGCCCGAGGTGCCAGTGCTCGACCACGACGCGGTGCTCGAGGCTGTGTCGCCGAAGCTCGCGATCGAACGCGTCGAAGACGGGCTGCTCCGCTTCCATCGCGGCGAGTGGGTGATGCCACCGAAGGTCTACCTCGACAGTCCCCCATACGGCGACTTTCGCGCCATGCCCGCCAGGGGTGCGGGGCTGGCCGTGCTCAAGTGGGTCACGTCGTTCCCCGGCAACCCGGCGCGGGGGCTGCCCACGGTCACGGGTCTGATCTGTCTCTCGGACGCCGGTACCGGCCAGCCGCTCATGCTTCTCGATGCGAGGTCGGTAACGGCGTTGCGAACCGGGGCCGTGGCCGCGGCGGCCAGTCGCGCGCTGGCTCGCGCTAGCGCACGCTCGATCGGCGTCGTGGGCTGCGGGCTGCACGGCGCGTGGACCGCACGGTGTTTGATCGCGGCGGCCCTGGGCCCGGGCGTCTGCCACGACGTTGACCCCCGTTCCGCCGCCCGGCTCGCGGACGAGCTGGGGCCTGGCTGGAGGGCGGGCGAGCTCGCCGATGCCCTGCGCTGCGACATCGTGTGCTGCGTCACGCCAGGCACCTCGGCGGTGGTGGATGTCGGTGAGCTGCGGCCGGGACTGCACCTCAACATGCTCGGCGCCGATGGGCCCGGTAAGGCCGAGACCACTGTCGAGGCGGTCGCGGCCTGCGAGCTCTTCTGCGATGAGTGGGAGCAGGCTTCTCACGGTGGCGAGGTGACCGGCGCGGTGAGGGCCGGCCTTGTGACGCGCGCGCAGGTGACGGAGCTCGGGGCGGTACTGGCGGACGAGGCGTCCGGCCGCACCGGCCCCGACGCGGTCACCCTGTTCGACTCGACCGGCCTCGCAATCCAGGATCTAGCGGTGTCGGCAGCCGCGCTGGAGGCCTGGCGAGCGGGGAAAGTGGAGGCGCAGACGGTACGGCTCTAGGGCGCGCCGCGGTCTCGAGAACCGCTCGCAGATCAACGAGCACGACGTCGGGTTCCCTCATGATCTGGTCATAGCTGTAGCGCAGGACGATGTAGCCGGCGGCGCGCAGCTTGAGGTCGCGGCGGCGATCTCGGTTGACCTGTGCCGGCGTCGCGTGGCCTTGCACGCCATCGAGTTCGACGACGACACCCAGGCCCGGCCAGAACGCATCGACGGTGATGCCGCACAGCCGGTGGTTGACCTCGTACGCGGGGATGCGGCCGCGGGGATGCGGCCGCGGCGGCAGAGTGCCCGGAATGCTCTTTCCAGCTCGCTCCTGGTCCTCGCCAGTTCCGGCGCATGCCGATGGAGCGCGCGTTTCAGCGTCGCGCTGCCGAGACGACCGGAGCCACGGATCGCGTTGCGCTCCGCCTGATCCAGGGCACGACGATAGTCCGCCTCGGCGAGCACCCGTACGACGCTTTCGACCGGCACGGTGGCTGCGAAGTCGAGCAGCGCCTGCGCGACGGTCGTCGTCGGCAAGCGCCGGTGATGAATCAGCTCAAGCCTGCGGCGGGCGTGCACCTCGATGCCCGGCTGG
>JAFAPR010000035.1 GCA_019247075.1 Solirubrobacterales bacterium | reverse complement strand
TGAGCGCGCTCGACAACCGGCCCCAGACGTTCCAGGAGTTCCTCTCGATCACGCCGCAGCTCGTTTTCGTGTCGGCCACCCCGGGCGAGTACGAGCGGCGTAACTCGGCCCGGGTGGTCGAGCAGATCGTCCGGCCCACGGGGATCGTCGACCCCGAGGTCGAGGTGCGCGAGGCCCGCAACCAGATCGACGACCTGATGAACGAGATCCGGGGCCGGACCGACCGGAACGAGCGCACGCTGGTCACCACACTGACCAAGAAGATGGCCGAGGACCTGACCGACTACCTGCTCGAGATGGGCTTCCGGGTCCGCTACCTGCACTCGGAGATCGACACGCTCGAGCGGATCCAGATCATCCGCGAGCTGAGGCTGGGCGAATTCGACGTACTCGTGGGCGTCAATCTGCTGCGCGAGGGGCTCGACCTGCCCGAGGTCTCCCTCGTGGCGATTCTCGACGCCGACAAGGAGGGCTTCTTGCGCGGCGAGACTTCGCTGATCCAGACGATCGGTCGGACCGCGCGCAACGTCGGCGGCACGGTGATCATGTACGCCGACAAGGAGACGCATGCGATGCGAGCGGCGATCGAGGAGACCGATCGCCGGCGGGCCATCCAGGCCGAGTACAACGAGCGCCACGGCATCACCCCCGAAACGATCGTCAAGGGGATCTCGGACATCGCCGAGTTCCTCCAGGTCGAGGCGCGCGTCCCGCGTTCGCGCCGCCGCACACGCCGAGCGCCGGAGGGCCTCGCGCCGGAGGAGATCGAGCGGACGATCGTCGAGCTCGAGGAAGAGATGCTCCAGGCCGCCGAGGAGCTGCGGTTCGAGTACGCGGCGAAGCTGCGCGACGAGATCCGGGGACTGAGGCGCCAGCTCGACCAGGCGGTCGCGGCGGGTTAGCCTTTCGCGCATCGCGGCTAGACGGAGGTTCCCGGCTTGACCCTGGACCGAGAAAGCATCGAGAAGAAGGATTTTCCCGTGGCGAGGCGTGGGTACCAGCCTTCGGCGGTCGACGCCCACCTGACGCTGCTCGCCGACGAGGTCGAGCAACTGCGTCGCCGCTCACACTCACCAACGCAGCCGCTTGCGACGGCCGTCTCCGAGCGGGTGCGCGGGATCGTCGAAGCGGCGGAAGCGAGCGCGGCGGAAATCCTCGCCACCGCCGAGCTCGAGGCGCGGGAGCTCCGTACGCAGGCCACCGAAGCGGCGCAACGCGCGCGCCTGGAGGCCACCGGCAAGGCCCAGCGTGAGCGCGAGGAGGCGGCCGCCCAAGCGCAGGATTACGTGAGCCGGCTGTCGAGCTCGATCTCGGAGATGCTGGAACGGCTCGATGGGATGGAGAGCGAGTTAAGCGCGCTGACCGCGTCGCTACGAACCGGCACCGAGCGGCTTCGAGGCGAGCTCGCGGCGCTCGAAGACGAGCTCGAGGGTGTGATCGCCGCTACCGCCAGTGAGGTGGCCGGCGAGGAGGAACCGTCGGCGGCGCGCCGAGCCGTGGCGCCACCGGCTTCCATACGCGAAGAGGCCGCGCGAGGCGCGCCGGCCGCGGCCGACTTCCTCCACGAGAAGCCGGCGGCCGGCGCCTCCTCGGGCGAGCCCGCGGTGGGCGTTTCCGATGACGCCGAGGGGGCCCGGCTGATCGCGCTCAACATGGCGCTCAACGGCACCGCACGCGACGAGACCGACCGCTATCTGGCCGACAACTTCGACCTCCGAGACCGACAGCGCCTGCTCGACGACGTGTACGCGAGCGTGGGGCGCGCCTGAGAGGAGCAAACATGTTGCAAACAGAGCCGTTCGCAGAGCCCCTTTTTCACTGGGGCGAGTCGCTCGACGAGGCATCAGAGCGCGCCGAGCGCGAGGGCAAGCTGGTCTTCCTCGACTTCTACTCGCCCACCTGAGGCGGCTGTCGCGAGCTGGCCGCGGTCAGCTATCGCGATCCGGCGGTCGCCGGATTCATCGAGGAGCACACCGTCCCGGTGCATTTCAAGGCCAAGGACGAGGCCAACGCGGAGCTCGTCGCCCGCTATCTGCAAGTGTGGACGCCGACGATCCACCTGCTGCTGCCCGATGGCCGCTCGGCGTACGAGCACGTCGGCTATCTCCCGCCGGAGGCCTTCCTGGCCGAGCTCGAGTTGGGCGTGGCGACGACAGACTTGAAGCGCCGCGATTACACGGCCGCCGCCGAGCGGTTCGAGTGCATTCGCGACCAGCGCCCCACCAGCCACGTCGCCGACGAGGCCGCCTATTGGGCCGCGGTGGCTCGCTACAACGAAAGCGGCCAGGGAAATGGACTGATGGCGGGATGGCAGAAATTGCGCAAGCGCTATCCGCAGAGCATCTGGCGCTGGAAGCAGTCCTTCTACGAGTGATCGGTTTTCGGCCTTCCACTGATGACAAATCCAAGAGTTAGCAGGCGAAAGGGGAACGTCTGTTCGCCGGGCTAGACTCGGGCTTGTGGGTGAACAGCTGATCGTCTCGGGCGCCCGAGAGCACAATCTGAAGGACATCACGGTCGCGATTCCGCGCGGGTCGCTGACCGTCATCACGGGCCTCTCGGGCTCGGGCAAGTCCTCGCTGGCCTTCGACACGATCTACGCGGAGGGCCAGCGACGGTACGTGGAATCGCTCTCGGCGTACGCCCGCCAGTTCCTGGGACAGATGGACAAGCCCGACGTGGACTCCATCGAAGGGCTCTCGCCGGCGATCTCCATCGACCAGAAGACGACCTCGCGCAACCCGCGCTCGACGGTCGGAACCGTAACCGAGATCTACGACTATCTCCGCCTCCTGTGGGCGCGTATCGGCCGCCCGCACTGCCATATCTGCGGCCGTCCGATCTCGGGTCAGTCGGCGGAGCAGATCATCGACCAGGTGATGGAGCTCGAGCCGGGCACCCGTTTCATGGTGCTCGCGCCGGTCGTCCGCGGCCGCAAGGGCGAGTACGGCAAGCAGCTCGAGGAGCTGCGCGGAGAGGGGTTCGCGCGCGTGAAGGTGGACGGCGAGCTGCGCCGACTCGACGAGCCGATCGAGCTCGACAAGAAGTTCAAGCACGACATCTCGGTGGTCGTCGACCGCCTCGTGATGAAGCCCGAGGTACGCAAGCGGCTGGCCGACTCGATCGAAACGGCTGTCGCGCTTGCGGGCGGTCTGGTCGAGATCGAGCTGGTCGACAGAGAAGGTCCCGACAAGGTGCTGACCTTCTCCGAGCGGTTCGCCTGCCCCATCCACGGGCCCAGCCTGGTCGAGCTCGAGCCGCGCATCTTCTCCTTCAATTCACCTCATGGCGCCTGCCCCCGCTGCACTGGGCTTGGCTCCCAGATGGAGATCGACCCCGAGCTGGTGGTGCCCGATCCGGGGCTCTCAATCGGCGAGGGAGCGATCGCGCCCTGGGCCGCGAGTGCGTCTGACTACTACGACCAGCTGATGCAGGCGATCGCCGAACGCTACGGCGTGGACCTCGACACTCCCTGGCAGGACCTGCCCGTGGGCCAGCGGCGGTTCTTCCTGCAGGGCACGGACGGCGATCGGGTCCAGCTCAGCTACCGCAACCGGTTCGGTCGCCGCCGCTCCTATGCGACCCGATTCGAGGGCATCGTGCCCAGCCTCGAACGACGCTACCGCGAGACCGACTCAGAGTTCACGCGCGAGAAGATCGAGGAGTACATGACCCTTCGTCCCTGCCCGGAGTGTGGGGGCGCGAGGCTCAGGCCCGAGTCGCGCGCCGTTCTTGTGGCGGGCACGGCCATCCACCGCTTCACCGGGCTGTCGGCGCGCGCGGCGCTCGCCTGGGTACAGGAGCTTCAGCTGTCCGAGCACGACTACCGGATCGCCCGGCTGGTGCTACGGGAAATCGCCGAGCGGCTCCAGTTCCTCGACAACGTCGGGATCGGCTACCTGAGCCTCGATCGGGCAGCCGCGACGCTCTCCGGCGGCGAGGCGCAGCGCATCCGCCTCGCGACCCAGGTCGGCTCATCGCTGGTAGGGGTCCTGTACATCCTCGACGAGCCGTCGATCGGCCTGCACCAGCGGGACAACACGAAGCTGATCCGCACTCTCGAGCGGCTGCGGGACCTCGGCAACACCGTGCTTGTGGTCGAGCACGACGAGGGCACGATGCGCGCCGCCGACCATCTCGTGGACATGGGGCCGGGTGCCGGCGAGCACGGCGGCTACGTGGTGGCGGAGGGGACGGCCGATGTGGTCGCCGACGTGCCGGAGTCGTTGACCGGGCAGTTCCTGGCGGGCACGCGAGCGATCGCGACGCCTGGCCGCCGCCGGCGGCCGAGCGGGCAGGTTCTGATCGAGGGCGCCGCTCAGCACAACCTCAAACAGATCGACGTGAGGGTCCCGCTGGGGGTTCTTTGCTGCGTGACCGGTGTGTCCGGTTCGGGCAAGTCCACCCTGATCCTCGAGGTGCTCTACAAGGCGCTCGGGAACCGTCTGCACCGCACCCGGCAACGTGCCGGCGCTCACCGCCGGATCACCGGCCTCGAGCAACTCGACAAGGTGATCTATGTGAACCAGTCGCCGATCGGTCGTACGCCGCGCTCCAACCCGGCGACGTACATCGGCCTGTTCGATCAGATTCGCGAGCTGTTCTCGAAGACGCAGGAGGCACGCGCACGCGGCTACAAGCCCGGCCGGTTCTCCTTCAACGTCAAGGGTGGCCGCTGCGAGGTATGCCGAGGGGACGGTCAGATAAAGATCGAGATGCACTTCCTCCCCGATGTGTACGTGCCGTGCGAGCAGTGCCACGGCAAGCGCTACAACCGCGAAACGCTCGAGGTGCGATTCAAGGGCAAGAACATCTCGGACATCCTCGAGATGCCGATCGAGGAGGCGCTGCAGTTCTTCGCCCACATTCCCAAGATCCGCCGCAGGCTGCAGGCGCTGGTCGATGTCGGACTCGGGTACATGCGCGTTGGCCAACCGGCCACGACGCTCTCCGGGGGCGAGGCCCAGCGGGTCAAGCTCGCCGCCGAGCTTTGCAAGATCGCCACGGGACGGACCCTGTACATCCTCGATGAGCCGACCACGGGCCTGCACTTCGCCGACATCCAGCGGCTGCTCGAAGTGCTCGAGCGTCTGGTTAATGGCGGCAATTCGGTGATCGTGATCGAGCACAACCTCGATGTGATCAAGGTCGCCGACCGGATCATCGACCTCGGCCCAGAGGGCGGTGACGAGGGCGGACAGGTGATCGCCACCGGCACGCCCGAGCAGGTGGCGGCGGTGGCCGGTTCGCACACCGGCGCGTTCTTGAAGAATGTGTTACCCAGGGCCAAGCCGGCCCGACCGCGGCCAAGGCGGGAGCTAACCTCTGTAGAAGCGTTGTCCTAGCAGGCTAAATCCGGAGGTGACGCGATGACTGTGATCGTCCTGGTGATCGCCGCGACGGCGGCGTCGATAGCTTTCATCCCCAGCCTGCGACGGCTATCGCACCGGCCGCGTACGCCCGAGCGAGAGCTCCAGGCGCTCTCCGGAGCCGACGCAGGCGAAGGCCAGGTCCGGCCCGGCTCCGACGACGAGCAGCATTTCCGGCGCCGCCGGGTCGGCGGGCGACGCGTTCTCGGCCGCCTTCCAGTACAGCGGCGGATGCCTGATCGCTCCGAACAGGGTGTGCTGTACGACCCCTTTGAGGTCGAGCAGCTCGTCCGCGAACAGCTTTACGGTCCGCGCAGCCGCCGCTCCTGACATCAGGGACGTCAGCCGCTCCTGACATCCCCGGGACATTCCCCGCCGGATCGCGCGGCGAGAGCCTCGTCAAGCAAGTGGTAACAGCGCCGGTGAAACCGATGGCGCTGGGGTAAGTGTCTTAGCGTGGTGGGGCGTTAAGCCGTTGTGAGTCGTGACCGGCGGCGCCGCCCCGTGGTGTCAACCTGGACAATCGGTTGACAGATGGGGTTCCAACCGCGGCAGAATCGCCCAATGGGGAGGGACATCGGCCTCTGGCTCCAGAAATGGCGCTTCTACGAGCGCAACTCGCTGCCATGGAACCGGGCCCGAATCCACTGGGAGCTGATGCGCCGCGAGGCGTTCGCGCGCTGGCCCCTGCACGGAAATGTGCTCGAGGCGATGCGCGAGGGCCGGCTCGAGGTCGGCCCCCACGTCCTGTTTGAGCCGGATGTGTGGCTCACCGCTCCCGCGCCTGGGCGGATCGAGATTGGATCGGGAAGCTTCTTGAATCTGGGCGTGATGGTCGCGGCGGCCGAGCTGGTGACGATCGGCGATCACTGCATGTTCGCCAACGGCTGCTTCATCACAGACGCCGAGCACCGCTTCGACGACCCAGAGGAGCCTGTCCCTTGGCAGGGGTTCACGGCCAAGGGTCCGACGCGGGTTGGCGGGAACGTATGGTGCGGCGCAAACGTGGTCATCACTGGCGGCGTGACCGTGGGCCAGCGATCAGTGATCGGCGCGAACTCGGTTGTGACCTCCGACATTCCATCGTTCTCGGTCGCCGCCGGCGCCCCGGCCCGGGTGCTCAGGCACATCGAGTACTGAGCTGGTTGGCGGATCCGTAGCCATGGTCGGACGGGCAGGAGTCCCTAGGAGTTCTTGATGACGATCCCTTCCATGATGTTCGCCACCCGCTCCGTGGCGTCGATCGCGGCCTCCAGCCGCTCGTACAGATCTTTCCAGCGGATCACCACCATCGGGTCGATGCCCGTGTCGAATAGCGACGCCACGGCTCCGCGGGTGACCTGGTCGCCTTCGTTCTCAAGCCGGTTGATTTCGACCGTATGCCGCGAGATGTCGCGGAAGGATCTCAGTTGCGGGATCGCCGCAGCGATCTCCTTGGCGGCCGCATGGAGCACGCTCGCCAGTTGCAGCGCCTGCTCCATCGGCGCCTCGATCCGGTAGAGCCCGAGGTAGTCCGCCACCTCCTCCGTGAAGTCGACGGTGTCGTCGAGCGCCGAGGCCAGCGCAAGGACATCCTCGCGGTCGATCGGCGTCTCAAAGCTGTGATTGAGACGGTCGATGATGTCGTGGGTGATCCGGTCGCCCTCGCTCTCGTGCCGCTTGATCTCGGCGGCGAGGTGCTTGCTGTCGGGATAGTCCGAGAGCATGGTGTCGAGCAGCTCCGCGGTGCGCAGGACGTTGCGCCCAGCCTCCTCGAACAATTCGAAATAGACGCGCTCGTCCGGGGCGAAGACTCCAGTCAGGCGCGGGGGCACGGCTCCCCTATCCGCGGCCAGTCCTCACCACGCCCCCCTGGACAAGCCGAGCCTCGAAGAGAGCCAGCTCGTCGGGGTCGATCGTGTAGGAGTGCTCCTGTCCGGGGAAGGCGCCCGCGCGAACATCGGCGGCATACTCGGCGACTCCGGCCACCATCTGTGCCTTGATCTCGGCGTACCGCTTGACGAACCGTGGCACATGACCATCGTAGATCCCGAGCAAGTCGTGGAAGACGAGCACCTGGCCGTCGGTCGCCGCCCCGGCGCCAATCCCTATCACGGGAACGTTTAGCAGACGCATCAATACGTCGCCAACCGCCGCCGGGATCGCCTCGAAGACGACCGCGAAGCACCCCGCTTCCTCGAGCGCGATCGCGTCGCGCGCAACTTGCAAAGCGCGGTCGGCCGTCCGCCCCTGGGCGCGGTGTCCCCCCAGGGATGTGGCCGTCTGCGGGGTCAGGCCGACGTGGCCCATCACCGCCACTCCCGAGTCGACGATCGCCCGAGCCCGCTGGGCGCTGGTGCCTCCTCGCTCGAGCTTGACCGCATCACAGCCGGCTTCCTTGACGAACCGTTGGGCAGTTATCACCGCCTGCTCGTCGGAAGACTCGTACGAACCGAACGGTAGGTCGCCAACCAGCAACGGCGTGGTAAGCCCGCGACGCGCTGCCGCGCAGAGCATCAGCATCTCCTCGACCGACACGGGGACGGTTGAGGGATAGCCGAGCACTGTCATGGCGCCGGAGTCGCCGACGAGGACGATGTCGACGCCGGCCTCCTCGGCGACCTGGGCCGAGGGATAGTCGTACGCCGTAACCATCACGATCTGCTCTCCCAACCTCTTCTTTTCCGCGAGCTGGGGGAGGGTGACCGGTAGGCGGCCGCTCAGGTCCTTGGGTACGTGGGTCTGGGGAGTTGCGGACATCTCGCTTCCTCTCTATGCGGCGGGACGCGCGGGCCGCCTCAAGGCACGCGCGTCCGCGGCGACGATGTTGTTGTGTCTTGCCCGCGTCGGCGCGCTGGGCACGTGAATCTGGAGGTTGTCGATCAGGCGCGTGCTTCCAACCGTGGCGGCGACCACCGCCAGCACGTCGCCCTCGAGCAGGTGAAGGGGTTTGAATGTCTCGGGCTCGACCAGCTCGAAGTAGTCCGGGTCGATCCCTTCCTGGCGCAGCTCTCTGACGGCCGCGGCCGCGACCACGGCGGGGTTGCGCTCGCCATAAGCGATCAACCGCTCAGCGGCGGTCAGCGATCTGTGCAGGGCGGTTGCGCGACCGCGATCCCTCGGGGAGAGATGCACGATGCGGCTGGAGAGGGCCAGGCCGTCGGGCGCTCGTACGGTCGGACAGACCTCCACCGAGACGTCGATGTCGAGGTCGCGCACGAGCCGCCTGATCACGGCTGCCTGCTGCGCATCTTTCTGGCCGAAATATGCGGCGTCGGGGGACACGATGTTCAGCAGCTTGACCACGATCGTCGCCACCCCCTCGAAGTGCTCGGTGCCGCGGTGGGCCCCCTCGAGCCTCATCCCGATTTCGCCCACCGCGACTCGGGTGGCGAAGCCGTCGGTGTAGATCTCTTCCGGCGGTGGTGCGAACAGCACGTCGACGCCGGCCCGCGTGGCGAGGAGGGCGTCCCGCCGCTCGTCCCGGGGGTAGGCGTCGAGGTCCGCGCTGTCGTTGAACTGGGTCGGGTTGACGAACAGCGAGACGACTACGAGGTCGCACTCGGCGCGGGCGCGGCGCATGAGCGACAGGTGGCCCGCGTGGAACGCCCCCATCGTCGGCACGAGAGCGACCCGTTGGCCGCGCCGGCGCGCCTGTCTCACCACGGCGCGGATCTCGGCCACAGTGCGGACCGTCTCGACGGCGGCGCCTTTGCCCTCCTGACCCAACTCCGGGTCGTTCTCTGGCATGAAGTCCGTCTGCGCGTCCGCCCCTCCTGTGCCGGCGAGCGCGCGCGTGGCGTCGGTGAGCGCGTCGAACAGCGCCAGGAGCTCGGGCGCCTTTTCGGCGACAGCGCCACGCTGCGTGGCGATCGTCTCCTCGTCACCGCGCACGACCGGCCCGGTGAGCGCGTGCTCGCCTCCCACCTCGATCCAGTTTTCCTGTGCCGCGCGGACCAGAGGCGCAAGCTGCCGGCGCTCCACACCGGCGGTAGCTGCCATGCGCTCGGCCGCCACCTGCAGCGTGACCAGGAAGTTCGAGGCGATCGAGGCGGCGGCGTGATAGGCCGCCCGGTCGTCTTCCGCCAGCGGAATCGGGCTCATGTCGAGAGTGCGAGCGAGCGCGGTGGCGAAAGTCCGCGCTCGGCCGCTGGAGCCGGCGACCGCCGCTCCCGCGCCGGCGAAGCTGGTCCGCCCGGCAACCACGGTCATCAGCGGGTGCAGTGAGAAGCCCTCGTGCGGCCCGAGCACCTCCAAGCGACACGCCCCGCAGCAATGACCGACCAGCGGCCCGGAAGCGATCAGGGCGGCTGCGCGCGTGATCTCTCGGTCGGGCACGCACAAAAGGACGGCGTCGGCGCCCTCGCCCGCATAGCCGCGCGGATGAGGACCCGTGACTCGCCAGGCACCACCCGGAAGATCGAGCGGGCCAGGTCGGAGCGCCTCGGCCAGCGCCGTGCCGAGCCTTCCACGCCCCACGATCGCCAAGGTTCGCGGCGTCGGCCCGGACGAGGGGCGCCAGACAGAGTCGTCCGTGCTGGACTCCCGTTCCAGTTCTCGCATCAGAGATACCGGTCGGCTTTGAGTGCTGAAGTGGTTGTGGGGGTCCGCCCCAAGGTGGTGACGGCCCGCGGCGAAGATGATAGCCGCCTAAAGCGGCGATCAAACATCCCGTCGGGTGAGCACGAGCGCAGCCCGCAGCCGTCCTCGCTCGCCTCTACCATCGTCACCCGTGAGCACCGCCGCCGAGCGCCGCGAGCGTCTCAAGGATCTATACGGCGAGGCCTCCAAGTGCGTTCGCTGCCCGCTCCACCAGACGCGGACCAAGGTCGTCTTCGGCGCGGGTAACGCCGACGCGGAGCTCATGTTCGTGGGCGAAGCGCCGGGCGCCAACGAGGATCGCCTGGGTCTTCCCTTCGTGGGCGCGGCCGGCAAGCTGCTCGACACCCTGCTGGGCGAGATCGGGCTCGCGCGGGCTGACGTGTGGATCTGCAACGTGCTCAAGTGCCGCCCGCCCGACAACCGCGACCCCCACCCGATCGAGATCGAGTCGTGTCAGGGCTACCTGCACCAGCAGATCGAGCTGGTGCAGCCGACGATGATCTGCACGCTGGGCAACTTTTCGACCAAGCTGTTGCGGGGCGACATCACCGGCATCTCCCGCCTTCACGGTCGCGACGAAGTGCGCGTGATCGGTCCACGAGCGGTACGGCTCTATCCGCTCTACCACCCCGCGGCCGCGCTCTACACGGGCTCTACGCTCGAGGCTCTGCGCGCCGACTTCCACCGCATCCCCAAGCTGCTGGACCTCGGTCCTCCGCCGCAGCCCCAGCAAGCGCCAAGCCTGCCGGAGCTCGATACCGACGAGGGGTTCCCCGAGCCGGCCTCAGAGGAATTAATCGAGGCCTCTGAGGCGGCGGCGCAACTCGGCCTCTTCTGAGCGCGGTCCTACCCCAGCGCCGCCGGGTGGTTCAAACCGGCGGCTCGAAGGCCGGCTCGGGATTCACCACGGCGGCTGGCGGGGCGCGCGGATCTCGTCTCAGCGCGAGCACGAAGGCCAGCACTGCGCCGACCGCTTGCACCACGAGGACCACGGCCGCGAATCCGGCAGGATGCTGCGGGGCATGCAGCAGCAGGACCGGCTCAACTACCGCCACCGCCCCAAGCACGATCAGAAATGCCATGCGCCTGAGCGCGAGCATGTATTGCACGGCCAGGTACGTGAACGCCAGCACCGTGAAGGCGGCACCGAGTGGAAGAAGCGACTCCGAAGCCGTGGCCCTGCGCTCGCCGAAGACGATCGACAGTAGCGGGTGCGCGGCGACGGCGAAGATCAGCAGGCAGGGCACCGCGCACACCGCGACGATTCCCACGGTCTTCAGCAACACTGGCCGCGTGTCCGTGCCCTCCGACCAGCGCCGGGAGCACTCCGGCACGAGGTAGAAGCCCGCGCCCATCGCCACCCAGATCAGCACCTTCGCGGCCACCGCGGTTGCCGCGTAGGAACTTGCCATGTCGGAGCTGAAACGGTGCTTGGCGGCGATCAAATCGAGGTTCTGAAGCAGCTGGATCACCGCCAGGCCCGCGATTGCAACCCACGCCCTGCGCACGTGCGTCCACAACCCGATCGCAGCCCCGACTGCGCGCCTGACGAGCCGCTCGCCGGCAGCGGTCTGTTCACCCGCCCGAACTCTGCGTCGAAGCTCCCAGGCGCAATACAGCGACATCAGCACGTAACCAGCGACTGAGCCGAGAAATGCACCGGCGACGGCGAGGCCGACGACGGCCAGGATCGTTCCGAAAACGAGGCGCGCCGCCTGCTCGCCAATCAAGCTGAGACCAACGGTCTTGTAGTCGCCAACCGCTAGGAGCGCCCCTCGCAGCAACGAGACCTCCAGGTACATGCAGCCGGACGGCAGCCCCGCCGCGGCCGCCCACGCGTCGCCCTTGGGGACGCCAATCAGGCCGGCGATCGGCTGGCGCAGCAGAATCGAGAAGGCCGTGACCAGGACGGTGAAGATCGCCATCGTCTTGGTCCAGCTCCGGAGAGTCGCCAGCAGGCCCTCGCCCACGCCGAGGTGCCCGAGGACGCCTTCGCGCGCCGTCGCGACCTGCATCGCCTGGCCGGCGACCGTGAGGATGAGCAGGTACGCAACCAGCGCGGCCAGCGATCCGTAGTCGCCGATCAGACGCGCGAACACGACAGTGGCCGCGAGTGCGAGCGCGTTATTGGCGATCATCGCGCCGGCGAGCCCGGCGGCCTTGGCGGTGTCAGAGCCGCGCACGAACACGAGCGCGGGCTCGTACCTGCGCCGGATGCGTTCGAGGCGGGGCGGCGAGGCCGTCCCGAGCCCGGGAGCTGTCTGCCGAGGGCTCACGTCGGCAATGACGGTACCCGACGCGCCCCTCGGCCAGGTATGCAAGCTCCTAAAGTCTCATTAATTGATGTTGCGCAGGGAAAACTACGACTCGGCGGCGCGCGGGCACGAGACCCGGCCGGAGAAGCGGCGAGACTGCGCCAGGCAGTTGCCCGATTCCGTGCAGACGGCCAGCGCGGCAGATACGGAGGCGCTCGGGGCGCAGTTCGCTGCGAGCCTCCGGCGGGGCGACGTCGTGCTCGTCGCCGGCGAGCTCGGCGCCGGGAAGACGACCTTCGTCCGCGGTGCGTGCAGGGCGCTCGGCGTCACGGTCCCAGTCACCAGTCCTACCTTCACGATCGGGCAGCGATACCCGGCCCCGGTCCCCGTATCGCACATCGACCTCTACCGCACTGATGGGCTGGCTCATGAGGAGCCTGACCTGCTCGCCGACTATCTCGGCCCTGACGCGATCGTGTTCGTGGAATGGCCTCCCGCCGCACCGTGGGACCTCGCCGAGGTGGGCGGCGCCGCGCGCCGGGTGCGGATCGCGCACGCCGGAGGCGACCGGCGCCTGGTGGAGATCGACTGAACGAGTTCTGAAATGCCTCTACTTGCGCTCGACACCGCGACGCGCGCCACCGCAGTCGCCTGGCAGGCAACCGCGGCGGAACCGGCGCTTGAGGCTCGGGATGACCCGCCGGCCGGTGAGCGGCCCGGTCACACGACTTGCCTGCTGCCGCTGATCGCCGAGCTGCTGGAGCGCTCGGGCAGTTCCTGGCGGCAGCTCGAGCGCATCGCCGTGGGGGTGGGCCCCGGCGGCTTCACCGGGCTACGGGTCGGCATCGCGACCGCCCGCGCCCTCGCTCAGGCGCTGGCGCTCCCCCTCGTTGGAGTCTCGACGTTGCGGTCGATGGCTGCCTGCGCCCAGCGAGCAGACCCCCGGGCCCTGGGCGCCGCGGGGCGCCGAACCGACGCGGTCGTGGCGGTGCTCGACGCCCGCCGCGGCGAGGTCTTCGCCGCTGCTTGGTCGACCGCCGACCGAGGCCTCGTGCCCATGTTCGGCGCGCGCGCGCTGAGTCCCGCGGCACTCGTCGACCTGCTGGTCTGCACCGAGGGTCTCGCGGCCGCGAGGACCCTGGCGATCGGCGACGGCGCGTTAGCATTCAGAGACATCCTCGAGCCCTCCGGCGTGGTTATTCCGGACGACAACTCCGAGTGCCACAGGGTGACGGCGGCCAGCCACTGCCGGCTCGCGTGGTCGCTACCGGCCGGCCACCCGGACGACGTACACCCCTGCTACG
>JAFAPR010000246.1 GCA_019247075.1 Solirubrobacterales bacterium | reverse complement strand
TAAGGCGCCATCGTCAGCCCCGATTCTCGAAACCGCTCCACGGCGCCTGGCCGTCCCCCAAAGGCTCGGCCTCGCCCTCCCGGAAGACCCCCTCTGTCACGGTGGCCGGGTCGGGCATGGGCGCTTCAAGTGCCTCCTGGACGGCGGCGTTGATCTCGGCCGTGATCTCCGTCCGCAACCCGTCGACGTCGACGCCGACCTCGCGCACCCGCGACTCCTGCTGCTCGATCGGGTCTCGCTTGCGCCACTCCTCGACTAGCTCCTTGGGTACGTACTTCATGTCGTCGTGGGCGGCGTGGCCGTGCATGCGCATCGTCAGCGCCTCGATCATCGTCGGGCCTTCTCCGGCCAAGGCGCGCTGCCGCGCATCGTGGGTCGCCTCGAACACCGCTTCGACATCGTTTCCGTCGACAGTGACGCCGACGCAGCCGTACCCCGCGGCGCGTTGCACGGGATCGACCGCGAATTGTTTGTCAAGGGGCGTCGAGTACGCGAACTGGTTGTTCTCCAGCACGAAGATGACTGGCAACCGCTGGACGCCTGCCCAGTTCATCGCCTCGTGGAAGTCGCCGCGCGAAGTGGAGCCGTCGCCGAACCATGTCAGTGCGACCCGCTGCTCGCCGCGAAGCTTGAAGGCCATCGCCATGCCCGTGGCCACGAGCATCATGTCGGGAAGCATCGAGACCATCCCCGCGCAGCCAAGGCGATAGTCGCCGAAGTGGACGTTGCCGTCGCGGCCGGCCGTGACGCCGCTCTCGCGTCCCATGTACTGGGCGATGATCCGCGCCGGCGTGACCCCCCGGACGATGTGCGCAGCTAGGTCGCGGTGGAGGATGCAAAGGCGGTCCTCGGGCGCCATCGCGAACGCCGCACCTGCCGAGACGGCCTCCTGGCCGAAGCCGTCATAGAAGGAGCCAGGGACCTTGCCTTGGCGGTAGAGCGTCATCGCGCGCTCTTCGATGCCGCGCATCATCAGCATCGCGCGCAGCAGCCAGATGCGATCCTCGATCTGAAGGTGGCCCACCGCGCCGCCCGCCTGGGCGGTCTCCCGAGCTGTTTGCGTTGCCATCTGTTCTCCCTGTATCCGTGGACCAGAAGCGGGATCTCCGTCTGAGCCACCTCTCAAAGGCCTTCCGGGGTCTCCGGCGGGCCCGTCGTCGGGACAGTGCGAGCTTACTGCACCGACCGGCCCAGATAGCGATCTGTCAGGGCCCGGACGACCGCTTGCAGCGCACCGAGGAACACCGAATGGGATGGCTTGCGCGACTACCCTTCGGCCCATGGACGGTGCCTGGCTTGCCCGCCTCCGCTGGCGCCGGCGCGGCGCCTGGCTGTGGCCAGCCTTCTTGGCGCTTACCGTCGCGGACGCGTTCATCGGTCACCGGCTCCCTCCGGCCGGGGACAGTCAGACGATCTTCGCCGCTGCCTTGCTGGGAGGGATCCTCAACTTGATCGGTGTGGTCGTCCTCTCCTGGCCGGTGAGCCTGGTGCTCCGGCGCGTGCGCCGCGACCTCCCCGCGGTCGTCGCGCGCGACTACGCGGGGGTCGTCGTCGTGGCCGCTGTCACGGCGGCGCTCACGGGCTTGGGGCTCGCCCATCGGGGCACCGTGCTCCAACACAGCGCAGCCGCACGCGAGGCCGCGGTCCGCGCTGAGGCTTGGATCGGGACGCGCGCGCCCGATGCCTTCCGGCGGGAGGCCGCTCGCCTCAACACCTTTACGATCGAAGCCGGCCGGCTATACCGCGCCTGCGCCACCAGCGCGGACGGGAGCCGGAGCTACTGCGTGATCGTGAAGATGTGGCTTCCCCTGGCCAGGAGCGTCACCTTCGCCGGGTACGAGCCCAACTGGGCGTTTGCCACCGGCGTGGGATAACCGCCGCGCGTCCTTTGATCTTCCCGGAGGAGCCCTTTCAGGGTCCGGCATGGCCGGCCGTCAAGTCCTCGGGAACTCCTCATCGAGCGGCAGGCACACCTCGCAGAAGTCCCTACCGAAGTCCGTCAGCCGCACGCTGCGGTGAACCGTGCGGGCGCGGCCAGCTCGCCTGATCGCATCCATCGCGTCCGGCTGCGCCTCGAGCACCTGATAGCGGCCGGGGTCATCGAGGGCGTCGTCCGAGAGACAGATCAGGCCGAGGCGATCAAGGTTGTTGAGGTAGGCGGGCACGCGCGCGGGGTGCCGGACGCCCGCCTCGGTGCCCATCATGTTCAGCCGCGGTGCGACCAGCTGCGAGCCCACCCCGATCAGGTTGGAGGCACGAACGTCGATCGCAGGTTGAGGGCCGTCCCGCGCGATCAGCCGTAACATGCGCGCCTCGTCAGGCGCGAGCTCGGTCAGGATGCGGGCGTAGGCCGGGTGGGCACCATCGTCGGCTTCGACGTCGGCTGACTGACGCAGGAGCTCGGCTCCCCGAGACTTCAGGGAGGCCGTGTCATCGACGTCCTCCTGTTGCTCGTCCATCAGCGCCTGGAGGCGGCGATCGATCTCGTCGAGGCCGAGCATCTCGCGCGCATAAACGCGCAGCCCGTCACCGAGATCCGCCACGAGCTCGCGCGCCTCGGCGGGCACCACGATTCGCACCACGCGCGCGCCCACCTTGAAGCCGGCTTCGACCCCCCACACGGTCGATCTGATCCAGGCTCCGGTGGTCAGGCGCCCGAGAGCGGGCAGGAGCTCGAGCAGCTCGCGCACCGGGTTATCGGCGTCTCTGGGCAGACGGGCCAGGCGCGAGGACCAGTCCTCGACCAGCTCTCCGCTCACGCGCTCGCCGGTGGCCTTTGGAAAGTCGTCGGGAAACTCGCTCATCCGAAGATGGCCAGGTGGATCAGACCGCCGGCGAGGCCGAGAACGGCGCCGTGCACCAGCAGCAGCCATTCGTCCTGCCGGGTCGCCGTGCGGAGCATCTCGCCGAAGTCTTGCGGCGACAGCTGCCGCATCCGTTCGGCGATCAATTTACGCATGCTTTTGCTCTGGCTGGCGCTGAAGGTTGGGTCCTCGAGCGGTGCCATCAGCTGCTCCATCGGCTCCATCGCGAACTCATGCGAGATGCGGTCGTATTCCCGGGGGCCGACGGCCACGCGCAGCGGCGTTCGGGCCCGGCCGGCGGCGCGGTCGACCGCCGGCCGCATCGCAGCCTCGATCAGCGCGCGCGTCCGGTCCGAGCGGGGACCCTCGAGCAGCTCCCGGCCGAAGTTGCGCATGGTCAGGATGTCGTCGGCGACTATGTTCGCGTAGACATCGGAAACCTCCGGCTGGCGGCGGATGAACAGCCCCTGGACACGCAGTGGGCCGACCTTATGCGGATCGCGCGGCTCGTAGATCATCCACAGCGCGACCCAGTTGGTGACATAGCCGATGATCACGCCGAGGATCGGGAGCAGCCACCAGTACGTGACGAAGTGGGTCAGCGCAGCGACCGGGATCCCGAGCAGGAAGCCGAAGTAGAAGCCGAAGTTCTTGATGAACCTCAGCTCGCGCCCGCCCATGTCGAGGAACACACGGTTGGCCAACTCGGGTTGGGCCTCGAAGCGCCTGATCACCATCAGCTTGATGTCCAGCAGCTGGTCGAGGTGCATGCCGATCTGGCTGGTCAGCTCGCGGACGATCAGCGGCAGCTGCTGGAGCACCCGCCTGTAGACCACTTCTCGTACCTGGGCAGGCAGATCGCTCCAAAACCGCGGGCGCTCGCGATTCATGATCCGGTCCACGGTCTCGCGCATATCGCCGCGCGTCACCTTGACGATCTGCTGGGCCATCTTGTCGGGTTCGAGCTGATCCCAGAACTCCTGGGGAGTGCCCAGCTTGGCGATGCCGACGTCGACGGC
>JAFAPR010000214.1 GCA_019247075.1 Solirubrobacterales bacterium | reverse complement strand
AGTCAGCTTACGGGCGTTTATTGGCGCGATATAGATTCTCCATGGGTTGTACTTGCGCTCCGGCGCGCCCCAGAGCCACTGTCTGCCATTGAGGCAACGGTAGTTCGCGCGGCGATCCGAGGCGACGTTGGTCGCCCCCGTGCTCATGGAGCACTTCAACCCGGACGTCGTCTGGATTCCCCAGGGCGTGCCGGATTGCCCCGGTCTGCGCTTCGAGCCGTACTTCCTCGGTAGTGGCTTGGTCAGCTTGATCTTGAGGACCCCGGACCGCTTCCACGGCAAGGATGGGGCTGGGCAGAGCACGATCCCCTTCGCCTTGCCCAAGCTGAAGCACGGGTCAGAGACCACGCGTCCGGAGAAGCACCGCCACGCGTCGCTACGATCGATCGCGCCGGACCCGAAGAAGCAGGACCCCCGCACCGTCCTTGTCACGCGAATTGCCGGCCTGCCAGCAGTGGTGAAGGCGTAATAGACGCGCTGCTGGGTTTTCTGGCCTCCACTCGCCACTGCCGTCGAGGACCCGCACGCGCTCGCAAATACGACTGTCGCGGCGGTCGCGATGACCGTCATGAAAACTCTGAGCTTCATCGCGCCCCCGCGCAATCCGATGACCTTGTAGGTCCTTGGCATTGTCAGCTGTTATGGATCGGCGGTTTCGATTTTGGCACCAATCGTGCCTGTCCACCAGCAGCGAGCGCTGACGCCTCGCCGCTGCATCCGTTCGCGAACAACGCTTACGCACGGCGGCCGGCGGTCGACCCGATCCCCCGCCCGCGCCCGCTGAATGTCGCGCGTCCGGCGTGCGCTCGAGCTCGGGGCTCTGCGAGACTGCCGACGTGCGCGCGATAGTTCTGAACTCATTCACCGGGCTTGACGGTCTCGAGCTCTCGGAGGTGTCTGACCCCACGCCGAGCGACGGCGAGGAGCTGGTGGACATCCGGGCGGCATCTCTCGGTCCGTGGGACCTCTCGAGTACACGTGGGAGGTTTGTGGCGATGGGCGGCTCCAGTGAGTTCCCGCAGGTCCAAGGCTGGGACTTTGCCGGCGAGGCCAGTGGCGGCCGTCGCGTGCTCGGGTTTGTGGCGCAGCCGTGGATGGGCGTGGGGGCATTCGCCGAGCGAATAGCCGTGCCATCCGGGGTCCTCGCAGCGCTGCCGGAGGCCATTGGCTTTCGGGAGGGCAGCACGCTGCCGGTGTGCGGCCTCACCGCGCGGCTGCTCGTCGACGCCGCGGCTGTGAGCGAGGGCGACCTCGTGCTTGTGACAGGCGCGGCCGGAATGGTCGGCGGCTTCGCGTCGCAGCTCGCCAAGGCTCGCGGGGTCCGGGTCGTCGCGGCCGTGCGTGAATCCGACGCCGACGACGCGCGCCGGCTCGGGGCGGAGATGGTTGTGAACACGGGGCCAGACATCGAGGCCGAGGTTCGCGGGGAATGGCAGGACGGGGTCGACGCGTGCATAGATACGATCGGACTGGGGTCTGACGCGTTGGTCTGCGTTCGCGACGGCGGCGCCTTCGTCACTTCGGTCCCGGAGGCAGTGCTGGGCGCTGCGCGAGGAATCTCCCCTGGGACCGTTCAGGTACAGCCCGACGCCGATGCCACCGCCGAGCTGGCATCTCGGGCCTCCGCCGGTGAGCTGACCCTGCGCGTCGCCGAAACGCTGCCCTTGGAGCACTTCCGCGAGGCGTACGGCCGCCTGGAACGCGGCGGATCACACGGGAAAATCGTGCTCACACCCTGAACGGGCGGCCGCTCGAGGGTTGGCTCGGGCGACCGTGGCCGCCTCGGTCGGAGGCGCGGGGCCGGCGTGGCGGTGTGCCAGGCCGGTCGCAGGCACGCATGGCCGTCGTCATGACCGCGCCGGAGCCGTCTGCGCGTTCGCCATGTGCAGGTGCGACCGGCTGTCGCGCGTGCGGATCAGGATCAGAGTCGCCGCGAAGCCAAGCGCGGCGATCACCGATCCGCCGAGGAAGGCGCTCTGGAATCCGTCCGTCAGCGCGTGCGGCAGGTTCGCGCTGCCGCTCGCCAGCATGTCGTGCGTCTTCGTCGTCGCGATCGTCGAGAGCACCGCCAGTCCGAGCGCGCCGCCGATCTGCTGCGAGGTGTTGATCATCCCGCTAGCCAGGCCCTGCTCGCGCTCGGTGACCCCGGAGACGGCCGCGATCGTGGAGGTCACAAAGCCCAAGCCGAGGCCCAGGGCCGCCAACAGCGAGGGTCCGAGGATGTCGCCCAAAAAGCCGCCTCCGACGGACACGCGGCTGAACCAGACCAGTCCCACCGCCACCAACAGCATGCCCGCGGCGAGGATCGGCTTGAATCCCAACCGGGTCACGAGCTGACCTCCGAGACCGGCCGCGACAACGATCGTGATCGCCAGCGGCAGGTAGGAAAGCCCAGCGTGGATCGGGCTGTAGCCGAGCACCTGCTGCATGTAGAGCGAGATAAAGAAGAACATCGAGAACAGCGACGCGCCGAGGAGGATTCCGACCACGTTGGCGCCCGTCAGCGTCCTGAGGCGGAAGATCCTGAAGGGCACGAGCGGGGCCTGTGAACGCAGCTCGATTGCGACGAATGCCGCGAGCAGGACGACGGCGAGCGCAAGCAGCCCGATGATCTTCGTAGAACCCCAGCCGGCGCTGCCGGCGTCGAGCAGCGCGTAGGCCAGAACGGAGAGCCCGGCCGTGACGCTGACAGCCCCAGCGGCGTCGAAGTGACGCGTCGTCGACTGGGAGCGACTCTCCGGAATCAGCCCGGGAGCCAGGGCGAGCGCGATCGCCGACACCGGGACGTTCACCCACAGCACCCACTGCCACCCCAGGCCAGTCGTCAACACGCCGCCCAAAAGCACGCCGGCGGCGCCGGCCGAACCGGCCACCGCGCCCCATGCCCCAAGCGCCTTGTTGCGCTCTGCCCCGTCTCGGAACAGCGTGGTCACGATCGAGAGCGCTGACGGCGAGATGATCGCGGCACCGAGTCCTTGGGCCGCCCGGGCGGCGATCAGCTCGCCCTGGGTGGCGGCGAATCCCGCCAGCAGAGACGCAACCGCGACCACCAGCAGACCGGCCATGAACACACGGCGGCGTCCCAGAAGGTCGGCGGCCCGACCCCCAAGCAGCAAAAACCCGCCGAACGTGATCACGTAGGCGTTGACGATCCACGGGAGGTTCTGCTCCGAGAAGTGGAGACCTCTGCCGATGCTCGGCAGCGCCACGTTGACGATCGATGCGTCGAGAACGACCACGAACTGCGCGACGCACAGCAGGATCAACGCAGTCCACCGGCGGTCTAGATATTGCTCTTTCGTGGTCATTGCTGCTTTCTCCTTTGCTCTCGCTGTCCGCTTGCTGCCTTCACCCTTCAGACGAACGGGTGGAGCTAGAAGGGACAGCGAGTTTCAGTCGCCTCGCAACAGGCGAGCGCTCACCCTCAGGCGAGCCCCTTGCTCCGCAGCTGTCCTCGTGCAGCGGCTCGCTTGTGCAGATGCTCCAAACCCATTGCGCGGATCACCCCTGGAGCCTTGATGAACTGGATGTCCCGGTAGTCGACGACCTGGATCCGGTTGCCCCACGGGTCGAGAAAGTCGAGCCGCGGGCCGGGAAGGATCTCGGCGCCGTGCGACCTTAAGGCGTCTCGCGCGGCAGGCTTATCGTCGACCACGAGGCCGAAGTGCCGGGTCTGGTCCCGTGCTTGGCCGCGTCCCTGGCTGAGGGCGAGGAACTGATCGCCCATGTCGATGAACGCCAGGCCCGGCTCGCGCTCGACGCCGCACAGCTCGAAGATCGCCCCGTAGAACGCGAGCGCCAGCTCGAGCTCGCCGACTTCGAGCGCGACGTGGTTGATGCCGACGAGACGAGGACGGTGGCCGCTCATCCGGTCGCGCCGCGCGTGCAGGTCGCGCACAGGCATGGATCTGCGACGGGTCGGCGGTCCGCGACGGGCCGGCTGCGCGCGGCTCCCCCGGGAGCAGGACTCGGGGAAGGACGTCGCCTGTGCGCGTTGGCCTGCGCGGCCATCCGATGGCGCTCGGCGGCCTCCAACAGGTCGCGTCGATGGGCGGCGGCCAGCTGTTCGGAGATGTAAGTGCTGAGGGTCACGGGGTTCCTCCTCGCGTGTGGAAGCTGCACTATCTCTGCGGACAGTCATAAGGTCAAATAGACATCCATTGCAAGAGCTCTAAGCTGTGATTATGTTCGAGCTGCGCCACCTACAGGTGTTCCGTGAGGTGGCCCGCCTCGGCTCGCTGTCGGCCGCGGCCGAGTCTCTTGCCTACACGCAGCCGGCCGTCTCCCAGCAGATGGCTGCGCTCGAGCGCCGCGCAGGACTGCCGCTGCTTCATCGCACTACCCGCGGCGCGCGTCTTACTGACGCGGGCGAGGCCCTGCTGCGCCATGCCGAGTCGATCCTCGCGGAGCAGACGCTCGCCGCGCGCGAGCTGGAGGCAATCGCTGGCCTGCGCGGCGGCCGCGTCCGGATGGCGGCCTTCCCGACCGCTGCCGTGGCGCTGGTCCCGGCTGCGGTGTCACTGTTCAGCGCGCGGTACCCGGACGTGGAGCTGTCGGTGCTCGAGGCCGAGCCCGAGGAGGCGGTGCCGATGCTGCGCGCGGGCGAGCTTGAGGTGGCGATCGTGGCGGCCCGCAACCAACCTGACGGGTTCGGAGATCTCCACGAGGGGGTCGACCTCCACCACCTGTTCGATGAGCCGAGGTACGCGCTTCTTTCGCCCGAGCATCGGCTCGCCCGGCGCAAGCGGCTGCGCCTTCAGGACCTGGCGCAGGAGGTACGGATCGAACTCGCCCGCACCCCCATCCGTCAGGGCCGCATCTATCTCGCTCCGGGCCCCGAACCGGCGCCGCGCGAACCGCGCATCTCCTATCGCAGCGACGACATCAACGTCGTCCAGGCCATGGTCGCCGTCGGGGCCGGGATCGCGGTGGTTCCCGAGCTCGCCCTCACAAACCTGCGCTCCGACATCACCGTCCACAACCTGGGAAGGTCCGCCCCGATGCGCACCATCGCGGCCGCCACGGTTGCGCGCGTGCACCGCACGCCAGCCACCCTAGCGCTGGTCGAGCTCCTGAGCGAGGTCAGCGAAGCGCATCTCGCGACGCGGAAGAAGACAATGACCCTCGCGACCTGAAGCATCCGCGAAGCTCGTCGAACTCCTTCTCGGTCATGGCTAACCGAGGCCCTGCGCGAACCCCTGCCGCCAGCTCGCATAGCGCGGCTGCCAGCCGAGCTCGCGCTTGGCCTTCTCGTTCGAAGCGCCCCGCGACTCGGTCATCATCATCGTTGCGGCCTCACCGGCTGCCAGCCGCCCCAGCCAGCGAGGAATATGCCTTGGCGGCTTGGCGCCGAGCGCGCTCGCCAGCACTGGCAGCCATTCCCGCACCGGCGCGGGTTCGTCGTCGACGATGTTGTAGATGCCGGGCTTCCCGTGCTCGACCGCGGCGACGGTCGCCGACGCGGCGTCGTCGATGTAGATGTGCGACCAGACGCCACCGCCGTCACCGATGACCGGGAACATCCGCTTGCGGATCGGCGCCGCCATCGCCGCGTCCGGAGCCAGGCTGACCGCTGTCCCCGGACCGTAGAAACCGCCATAGCGCAACACGAGACCCTCACCCCACTCGATCGCCGGCACCGCGCCCTCGACATGCAGGATGCCCACAAGCGCAGCTCGGAACGCCGCCGGAGGGTCGGGATCGATCGGCTCCGCCTCGGTCAGGACCGGGCCGCCCATCCGCGCCCATCGAAAAGCCCCAAAGCTCTGCGCTACGAAGCGCCGTGCCCCCACTGCGCGGCCGGCGGCCAGGAGGTGGTCCGCGGCCTCCGTCCGCAGCCGGTTGGTCATGAGCGCCAGGCCGGAGCGCTCGGGATGCCGCATATCCCTCATGGACATCTTCCCGGACAGCGCCGTGAGCTGATGCACGATCACCTCGGGCTCGGCCGACGCCACAGCCTGCGCGACCGCGTCGGGGTCGAGCGCCTCGGCCACCACCGGGCGCGCTCCGAGGCTGCGCACCAGGTCCTGCTTCGACGCGCTCCTGGTCATCCCGGCCACGTCATGGCCTCGCGCCACGAGCTGCGGGACGAGCGCTCTGCCGAGAACGCCTGTGGCGCCGGCAACGAAAACCTTCATGACTGCTCCTCTCGTTCATTTGCCCTTTGAGACGGGATAGAGGCACCGGCTGTGACAGCGCCCCGGAGCCGGTGCGCCATTGAAGTCCACCAGCTTCACACGATGCGGCCGGGTTGCGACATCTGTGCGGCGGCCGCGGCGGTAGACGGAATCCGACCGATGCCTATCGTGAGCATCGCTGCGATCCCACGCCAGCCCGTGCTGTAGCGTGAGCCTATGGCGGCTCGTTGGGACGGTGACGACCGCGGCCACGGGATCGGGGATGCCGCGCAGCTCGTTTCGGGCGCCAGCGAACTGGTGGCAGCGTTCAGAGAACCCAGCTGGGTGGCTGAGCAGCCCGAGGTCCATCTCCTACCGCATGTCGAAGCATGGTGTCAGCGCGACCGGAGACTTGCACTGACCGGCGCCTACACCGACGGCACGGGCGAGTACGTCCTTGATTTCGAGTGGCATGGCGAGATCGGCGCCGTGGGCGACGCACGGGCGGCTGTGTTCTGTCTCATAGGGTCCTTCGCCGAGAGCGCGACCTACGTACGCCAGCGCCGTGTGACAAGCGGTGGTGATGGCCCCGCGATGAAACTGCAGTTTGAGGTCGGCACGGGCGATCTGGCTCCCGACGCGAGGTTCAAACCCCATGGTCACGCCGTCCTGATCAACCTGTCCGGCGTGCTCTAGCCAGGCAGTCGCTGAAAGCCTGCCTTACCACTGAGCGCGTCTGGAGCGGATAGAAGGTCCGCTCCTGCCACCGCTTCGCCGCCGCGATTTTGCTGATGTCGCGCGAGAAGGCGGCCGCCGGGGGGGTCTACGTCGTGCCCACTCGAGCCTCGTGTCCAGCCCACTCGCGGTTGCGCAGGGCGAATTTCTGGACCTTGCCGGTGGAAGTTTTCGGAAGCGGGCCGAACTCGACTGCGTCGGGGCACTTGTAGTGAGCGAGCCGCTCGCGGCAGAACGCGATGATCTCGTCGGCGCTTGCGCCGGCCTCGCTGTTGAGTGTGACGAACGCCTTCGGTCGCTCTCCCCAGCGCTCGTGAGGAGTTCCGATCACGGCGCATTCGAGGACGTCCGGGTGAGCGCATATGGTCTGCTCGACCTCGATGCTCGAGATGTTCTCGCCGCCGGAGATGATGATGTCCTTGCTTCGGTCGCGCAGCTCGATGTTGCCGTCGGGGTGCCAGACGGCCAGATCGCCAGAGTGGAACCAGCCGCCGAGGAACGCCTTTTCGGTGGCCGCCTGGTCTGCGAAGTAGCCGCTCATCACGTTGTTGCCGCGCATGACCACCTCACCCATTGTTTCGGCGTCCCGGGGGATGTCGCGCATGCCCGGGTCGACGACCCGGACCAAATCTGCCGAGGGGTAGGCCTGGCCCTGCCGCGCGAGCAGCTTGGCCCGCTGCTCGACAGGCAGCTCCTGCCAACCCTCCTGAGCTGGACACACCGTGATCGGGCCGTAGGTCTCGGTCAGGCCGTAGACGTGGACGATCCGGAAGTTGAGCTCGGCCATGCGAGCAAGCAGCGTGGGCGACGGTGGCGATGCGGCAACCATCGCGGTCACTTGGCGCTCTAGGCGGTGCGCCTTGGGATCGTTGATGATCATCAGCTGGACCGTGGGCGCGCCGTTGTAGTGCGTCACCCCCTCCTCGTCGATCAGCTGCCATACGAGGTCGGGATCGACGGCGCGCAGCGCCACGTGGGTTGCGGCGACCGCGGTTACCGCCCACGGGAAGCACCAGCCGTTGCAGTGAAACATCGGCAGTGTCCACAGGTACACCGACTCGGGGCTCATCCCGGCGACGATCACCTCGCTGAGGGCATTTAGATAGGCGCCGCGGTATGTGTACTGCACCCCCTT
>JAFAPR010000234.1 GCA_019247075.1 Solirubrobacterales bacterium | reverse complement strand
GCCGTGATGTTGCTGGGCGTGCTGCTGTTCCGCCAGCAGGCCGCGGTCGCTGTCTATCCGCTGGTGCTCGGCGGCCTGTCGATCGTCGCATCGCTGATCGGCACCTTCGCGGTCCGCTCCCGTTCCGGCAACGTGGAACGCGCGCTGTACCAGGGACTGATCGTGTCGGCGCTGCTCGCGGCGGCCGCGTTCGCACCGATCACCTACTGGCTGATGCACGGCCTCACCCTACACAGCGGCGTCGCGGCTCCGCCCTGGTGGAAGTTCTACCTCTGCTCGGCGATCGGGCTCGGCGTCACCGCGTGCCTGTTCGTGATCACCGACTACTACACCTCCACGCGCTTCTCGCCCGTGCGCAAGATCTCGCGCGCCTCGCAGACGGGCCACGCGACCAACATCATCCAGGGGCTCGCCCAGGGCTCCCAGGCGACAGCGGCGCCGGCGATTGTGATCGCCATGGGCATCCTCGGCTCATGGAAGCTGGCGGGCGGGGGCACCCAGGGGATCTACGGGATCGGGGTCGCAGTGATGGCGCAGTTGTCGCTGATGGGCGTGATCGTGGCCCTCGACGCCTTCGGCCCAGTAACCGACAACGCCGGCGGAATCGCCGAGATGGCCGACCTGCCGGAGGAGGTGCGCAACGTCACCGACCCCCTCGACGCCGTCGGCAACACGACCAAGGCGGTGACCAAGGGTTACGCGATCGGGTCCGCCGCGCTCGCCGCGCTGGTCCTGTTCGACGCCTTCCAGCGCGAGCTCGGGGGTCGATTCAACTTCTCTCTGGGCAACCCACCGGTGCTGATCGGGCTGTTGATCGGCGGCTTGATGGTGTACCTGTTCGCGGCCCTGTCGATGGAGGCTGTGGGCCGCGCGGGCGGCGCGGTGGTGGAGGAGGTCCGCCGCCAGTTCCGCGAGAAGCCAGGGATCATGGAGGGGACCGAGACTCCCGAGTACGGCACGGCGGTGAGGCTCGTGACGCGCGCCGCCCAGCGCGAGATGATCGCGCCGGCCCTGATCCCGATCGTGTTCACCCTGGTGGTCGGCCTGATCAGCGTCGAGGCGCTCGGAGGGCTGTTGATCGGCGTGATCGTCGTGGGACTCTTCATCGCGGTCTCGATGACGTCCGGAGGCGGCGCGTGGGACAACGCGAAAAAGCTGATCGAGGACGGCGCCTTCGGTGGCAAGGGGTCGGAAGCCCACGCGGCGGCGGTCACCGGCGACACCGTCGGCGATCCCTACAAGGACACCGCGGGACCCGCGATCAACCCGATGATCAAGGTGGCCAACATCGTCGCGCTGCTGATCATCCCGATCATCGTCTGATCGCTCCCCGAGCACGAGCACTCCCAGCGCCGGGTCAGGCTCGTGGCCATGTGGCACGATCTCGCAGGTGACCGGCAGACCCGCCGAGGCGCAGCACCTGCGCGATCTCGCGCTGCTGCGCCGCGTCCGCGACCGGATCGATCGGGAGTACGCGCAGCCGCTTGACCTCGAGGCGCTCGCCCGCGGCGCGCACATGTCGGCCGGGCATCTCAGCCGCAAGTTCCGGCTTGCCTACGGCGAATCACCGTACAGCTACCTCATGACGCGGCGCATCGAGCGGGCGATGGCGCTGCTGCGTCGAGGCGACCTCAGCGTCACCGAGGTCTGTTTCGAGGTCGGCTGCGCGTCGCTGGGCACCTTCAGCAGCCGCTTCAGCGAATTGGTCGGTATGCCGCCCAGCGTCTACCGGCGCCACGAGGCGCGCGCCACGACCGGGATGCCGCCGTGCGTCGCCAAGCAGGTGACAAGACCGATCAGGAATCGAGAAGCGCCACTCCCGAGCGGGAGCTAGGGTGACCGCCATGAGCATCACCATTCACGCGAGCTTTCTCCCGCATGACGACCCGAACACCTCCGTGGCTTTCTATCGCGACACTGTCGGCTTCGAGGTCCGCAACGACGTGGCATACCGCGGGATGCGCTGGATCACTGTCGGTCCCCCCGACCAGCCCGGCACCTCCATCGTCCTATACCCGCCGGCCGCCACCCCCGGCGTCACCGAGGACGAGCGCCGCACCATCGCCGAGATGATGGCCAAGGGCACCTTCGCCAGCATCAACCTGGCCACCGCCGACCTCGACGGCACCTTCGAAAGGCTCCAGGCCGGCGACGCCGAAGTCGTCCAGGAGCCGACCGAGCAGCCGTACGGGATTCGCGACTGCGCTTTTCGCGATCCCGCCGGCAACCTGATCCGCATCCAAGAGCTGCGCTGAGCTGTCCGGCGTTCGGCGCCGACCGTCGATCCGCGCACCGCCGCTGGCCTCAACACGACCGTACACACCCGCCTCGATGTGATCCACGACTGAAAGGAGTGACCATGACCGACTCTTCCACCCAGGGAATCAAGACCGTGTTGCATCCCGTGTCCGACCTGGCGACCGCCAAGGCGATGTACGCCGCGCTGCTCGGCGTACCGCCGCAGACCGACTCCTCCTACTACGTCGGCTTCGAGGCGGCGGGCCAGCAGATCGGGTTGGTGCCGGGCGGGGGACCGCAGGGCATGAGCTCGCCGGTGGCCTACTGGCATGTGCCGGACATCGAGGCAAAGCTGGCCGAGGTGACCGCCGCGGGTGCGACCATGAAGGAGTCCCCGCGCGACGTCGGCGGCGGCCGCCTGGTGGCCACCTTCACAGACCTCGATGGCAACGTCCTCGGGCTGATTCAGGACCGCTGATCGCCGACGCGGGCGCGGCCGGAGGCCGATGCGGGCTCTCTAGACCCCGACCTGCGAGCCCATCATGACCGTTCGCTCGCTGGGCAGGCAGAAGTGCTCGATCGGGCTCGCCGCATTGCGGGCCATGGCCACGAACAGCTTCTTGCGCCAGCGGTTCATGCCCGGCCCGTCGGTCGGCGTAATCGCGATGCGTGACAGGAAGTAGTCGGCGTGTTCGAGGTCGAGGTTGCGCTCCAGCAGACCCAGCTTGCGCGCCAGCGCAAGCGCCTCCGGCACGTTGAGCTTGTCCTGGTAGCCGACCCGGTCGATCACGTGGTAGATGCGGAAGAGGCCATGGCCGGGGCGCGTCACCACGAACCGGTCATCCCGGTTCACGTGGGGAACGCTGACCGGCTCCACTGACATGACGACGACCTTCTCGTGCATGGCGTGCGCGTGTTCGATCTCTGCTCTCAGCGCCAGTGGGGTTGTCGCCTTGTTCTGGTTGAGGAAGATCGCCGTACCGGGCACTCGCCGCGGACGCGGGTCTCTGTGCGGCAGGGTGTCGAGGAACTGGTCAAGCGAGCCTTCCTTCTCGGAGCGGTTGCGCGTCACGATCTCCTGGCCCCGCCGCCACGTCAGCATCACGGCCGACACCACCAGTCCGATCGCCAGCGGCAGCCACGCTCCGTGCGTGACCCTTGCGATGTTCGCGATGAAGAAGGTGATCTCGACCGTGAGGAACAGCACGGCGAGCGGCGCCAGCTTCCACCTCGGCCTCTTCCAGAGCAGGCGGGCTACCGCCAGGAACAGCACCGTGTTGAGGACGAACGTTCCACTGACGGCGACCCCGTAGATCTCGCTGAGCTTGTTCGATGACCTGAACACCAGCACCAGGGCGAGCACGCCGACGCAGAGCCCCCAGTTGATGAGGGGGACGTAGATCTGTCCCTCTGTCCTCGAGGTGTGCTGAATCCTGAGCCGGGGCAGGAAGCCGAGCTGGGTGGCCTGCTTGGCGACCGAGAACGACCCCGAGATCACCGCCTGCGAGGCGATGATTGTGGCCGCCGTCGCCAGCACGACCATCGGCCATAGCGCCCAGCTGGGGATCATCTGGAAGAACGGATTGAACGAGCTGACCGTCTTCACGCTCTGGGGGTGGTGGATGATCCAGGCGCCCTGACCGAGGTAGTTGAGCAGCACGGCCGGCAGCACGATGCACCACCACCCCATCCGGATCGCCCGCGCGCCGAAGTGGCCGCGGTCGGCATACAGCGCCTCAGCGCCAGTCACGGCCAGCACCACGCCGCCGAGGGTCAGGTATCCGGCCCCCCCGTGGGCGACCAGGAACCGTATCCCCCAGCTCGGTGACAGAGCCTGAAAGACGGCCGGGTCCGTGACGACAAGGCTCAGGCCCACCGCACCGATCGCTATGAACCAGGAGAGCAGCACCGGGCCGAAGAGCCAACCGATCGTCTTCGAGCCAAACCGCTGCAGGACGAACAGAGCGAGGAGCACGGCGACCGAGATCGGCACTACCAGATGGGATAACGCCGGCGTCGCGACGTTCATTCCCTGAACCGCTCCGAGCACCGAAATTGCGGGGGTGATGATGTCGTCGCCGAAGAAGAGCGCCGCGCCGAAGATGCCGAGCGAGATGAAGATGACGCCGTGCCGCACCCGGTTACGCGCGAGCAGGGCCGTCAGCGCCATGATTCCGCCGTCGCCGTGGTTATGAGCGCGCATGATGAAGCCCGCGTACTTGATCGACACGATCACCATCAGGGCCCAGAAGATCAGCGAAGCGACGCCGTACACGCCGGCCGGCGTCGCGTGGGCCGCGTTCGCATGCGCCGTGAAGATGCTCTGCTCGGTGTACAGCGGGCTCGTGCCGAGGTCTCCGTACACGACCCCAAGCGCCCCGAGGACCAAGGCCGCGCGACCCGTGTCGGCGACCACGTCTCGCTCGCCTTCGAAGCTCCGGGGCGGCGGCTTGGCCCGCTTCTCCGACCGCTCCGTCGGTGCGCCCAGCTTGTGTGCGGCCTCGTGCAGGACCCGTCGCTGGCTCGAGTTGGTGGCCGTCTGCAGAACCTCGTTCTGCGCGGACTGGTCCGCGTCTTTGCTCTCGCCCTTACGGCTGGTCTCGAACAAGCTGCGCCGCCCTGAGGAAGAGCGTGGCGTCACGTAGGTCGGCTCCCCGGGCGCACATATCGAGCTTTGCGGTCCACCGTTGCGATCAGCGATCAGGTTAGCCGCGATTGCCGCCCAAAACCGGGTTTTCGCAGACAACGCGCAACCGGCGCAGGAATGTCACCGACCCGAGCGCGAGCCTCATCGGAGGGCTAAAGTGCGCCCCATGTTCATCCTGATCGCCGGCGCGGGGCGGGTGGGGTCAGCCGTCGCCAGCCGCGCTCTTGAAGCGGGGCACGAGGTCTCGGTGATCGATTCCGATCCTCTCTCACACGAACGGCTGGACAAGGACCAGCTCACGACATGGGAAGATGCCGGAGGCAAGTTCACTGTCGGCGCCGCGCTGGAGCTCGACGCGCTCCTCGCTGCCGGGATCGAGCGAGCGGATGTCTTCTTGGCCGCCACCCGTGGGGACAACACGAATCTTGTGATCGCCCAGATCGCCCAGCGGCGGTTCAACGTGGCCCGCGTCGTGGTCAGGGTCGCCGATCCCGGGCGGGCAGCCTGGTACGCCGAGCAGGGGCTGAACACGATCTCGCCGACGCAGTCGGCGATCGACCAGGCGACAAGCGCGGCGCTCTCGGCCTAAGGGGGACTCATGTATGTGATCA
>JAFAPR010000232.1 GCA_019247075.1 Solirubrobacterales bacterium | reverse complement strand
GTTCGCTGTCGCCCTCCCAGCGGCAGCTGCTGAAGCTCGTGAAGGCCGCGAACGCCGCGGGGTTCCAGATTCGGGTGGCCGTCATCCCGGGGCCACTGGAGCTCGGTTCGGTCACCGCGCTGTGGCGAAAGCCCCGCACCTACGCGAGCTTTCTCGGCGAGGAGCTTTCGCTTGCATACCACCAAAGGCTGCTGGTGGTGATGCCGAACGGGTTCGGGTTCAACTGGCCGGCGCACCCGAGCGAGTCGGCATACCGGCTCCTATCGGGCGTGTCGATCAAGGGTGGGCCCGATGGCCTGTCGCTGGCAGCGGCGGCCGCGGTACGGCGGCTCGCGGCCGCCGCGCACGTCACGCCCTCCGCAGGCGGTGGGTCGGTCCCCACCACGTCATCGGCCTCAAACCGTGTTCTGATCATCGTGATCGCCGGGGTGCTCGCGGCGGTGATCGCCCTCTCCCTCGTGCTGTCGCGGACGGGGCGGGGTAAGGCGGTGGTCGCTCGTCTCCGCCGGCGGGCGGCGATCCACAGGCCCTTGCCGCTGAAGGCACATCTGGCCATCGCGGCGGCTGTCACGCTCGCCGCCGCGGCGGTGGCCGTGACCGTGGTGGTGGTACACGCCCAGACCGCCGCCTCGCGCAGTGCGGTGCCGCCGGGGATCGGCCTGCCCCCGAGCACGCGGGCCAGGGCGGTCTTCATCCCTCCGCTCTTCAGTTGGCCCGCCGGCCAACGGCCTGCTCCCAACTTCTCGCTCCGGGATCAAAGCGGCGGCCCCGTCTCGCTGGCCTCCTATCGCGGCCGCCCGGTGATCGTCGCTTTCACCAACCCGGTGTGCCGGTTCCGGTTCGCATGCCGGATCGAGGCGAGGGTGCTCAACCAGGCGGTCGAGCAGATGCCCATCTCTCTCCGGCCGGAGATCCTGGCGGTGAGCGTCGACGCCCGCGGTGACGCCCGTGCGAACCTGCTCCGGGACGCACGGACGTGGAACCTGAGCCCCCAGTGGCGCTGGGCGGTGGGCTCTCCTGCGCAGCTGGCCGCCGTGTGGAAGCGCTACAAGGTCGCGGTCAACGCGGGCCAGCAGGACCCTACGGCGGGAACAATCGCCTCCGTCTCGCGCAACATAGCGGCCTACATCGTGGACCGCAGCGGCCACGAGCGCGCGCTGTTCCTATGGCCCTTCTATCCGCCGGACGTGACGCACGTGCTGCGGGAGATCCTCTGAGGGCCCGTGCTGATCCCGGAGCCAGGTAGCGCTGTTTTCCCCGCCTACATCGACGGCCGCCATGTTGTTGCACCATTCACTGTGAACGCAAGCTCATGACCGCTTCGCCTTGACCAGTTGGCTCCCACCCTTCGCCGTCTCCGACGCGCTCCACCTCGGGGAGGCCGTCCCGCCGCTGATCGCCGGGTTCGCCTACGTCTACCTGTATGGTCTGCGCGCCCGGACCTTGGCCCACGAGCGGCGGCCGGTCGAAACGTGGCGGATCGTCTCGTTCGTCTCCGGCGTGGTGCTCGCGGTCTCGGTTCAAGTCGGCCCGCTCGACTCGCTCGCCGACTCGCTGCTGGTCGCGCACATGCTCCAGCACATCCTGATCGGCGATGTCGCCTCGCTGCTGATCGTCTTCGGCCTCACGGGCCCGGTCATCCAGCCGCTCCTGCACATCCGGTTCACCCGCCCGCTGCGCAAGCTCGCCCACCCGCTGGTCGCGCTGACGCTCTGGGCCCTCGACCTCTACGCCTGGCACCTGCCGCTCTTCTATCAGCTCGCGATTCGCCACGACCTGGTCCACGCGCTCGAGCACGCCTGCATGCTGTGGTTCGGCACGCTGCTGTGGTTCGCGCTGATCGGACCGCTTCCGAAGCCCCGCTGGTTCGCAGGCTGGGGTGCCCTGGGCTACGTGATTGGGGTGCGCTTCATCGGGGCCGTGCTCGCGAACGTTCTCATCTGGGCGCAGACGATCTTCTACCCGGTCTACAAGCCAACCGACGCCGCGCGCGGCCTGAGCGCCCTGTCGGATCAAAACGTGGCGGGGGGCGTGATGATGATCGAGCAGATCATCCTCACCACGGCGCTCCTCGGCTGGATCTTCTACCGCTTCGCGCGGCAGGACGAGGAGCGCCAGTCGCTGCTCGATCTCGCCGCGGAGCATGGCGTCGAGCTTTCCGACGAACGGGCCAAACGGGCCGCGCTCGCAGGTACCACCGACCGCTTACGCGACCGCATCCTCGCCGCCGCGCACGCGGACGACCACGCCTTGTCGGGCGCCAGCCTCAGCGATACCGAGCATGACCCTTCCGATCGTGCGAGTCCGGCGCCCTGAAAGCCGCAGCCTGACCGCACTGAGACGCTTAGGCTTGCCGGCGGCGATCTGCGCACTCGTCGTCGCGGTCGGGCCGGTCGCGATCGCGCGCGCCGACGGAGACCCCGCCAGTGATTATCTGCTTACCAACCAGGTCTTTGCGACCTCGGCGTCCGGTTCGCTCTCCCCCTCCCAGCGTCATTTGCTAAGCACCGTGGAGGCGGTCAACCGCGCGGGCTTCAACATCCGCGTCGCGGTGATCGCAAGCGCCAATGACCTGGGCTCGGTCGCCGAGCTCTGGCGCAACCCGCGCCTGTACGCCCGCTTCCTCGGAGGCGAGCTGAGCCTCGCGTACAGGGGCCGGCTGCTCGTCGCGATGCCCGATGGATTTGGCTTCAGCTGGAGTGGGCACGCCGCGGGGCCCGAGTACCGGCTGCTCTCAGCCGTGCCGGTGCAGGCGGGGGGCGACGGCCTCTCGGTCGCGGCGCTGGCCGCGGTCCGTCGCCTCGCGGCGGGGGCTCACCTTGCGCCTGCGCCCGTC
>JAFAPR010000107.1 GCA_019247075.1 Solirubrobacterales bacterium | reverse complement strand
CTGCACCTTGAATCGGAGGACCCGGACAAGGACATCTCGATCTACGTCAACTGTCCCGGGGGATCGATCTACTCCGGGCTGGCGATCTACGACACGATGCAGTTCATCAAGCCGGACATCCAGACGATCTGCGTGGGGATCGCGATGTCGATGGGCTCCCTGTTGCTCACCGGTGGCAGCAAGGGCAAGCGCTTTTCGCTGCCCAACAGCAGGCTGCTGATCCACCAGCCTTCCGCCGGATTCGAGGGTCAGTCGACCGAGATCGAGATCCATGCGCGCGAGATCTTGAACGTCCGTAACCGGATCGACGAGATCTACGCGAGCCACACCGGCCAGTCGGTCGAGCAGGTCCACCAGGACATGGAGCGCGACCGGTTCTTCAAGGCCGACGAGGCGGTCGAGTACGGCCTCATCGACCGCGTGATCGAGCACCACTGACGAAAGGAGAACTTACGATGGCGATTGCCGAGCGGAGCGCGCAGTGCACCTGGAGCGGCGACCTGGCACACGGGAGCGGCGAGGTCGCTGGGGCAAGCGGAGCGCTGGGCGAGCCGCCCGTGACCTGGGCCTCGCGAACCGGTCGGTCCGAGGGCAAGACCAGCCCCGAGGAGCTGATCGCCGCTGCCCACGCGGCCTGCTTTTCGATGGCGCTCTCACACGGGCTCAGCGAGGCCGGCAACCCGCCCGAGCAGCTCGAGGTGAGCGCGCGCGTCACGCTGGACGAGCGCGACGGGGCGCCGACCGTTACCACCTCCGAGCTCACGGTCTCCGGACAGGTGCCGGGGATCGACCAGGAGGGCTTCACCCAGGCAGCCGCCGACGCGGGCCGCGAGTGCCCCGTCTCGCGGGCCCTGGCGGGGGTCGAAATCAGCGTCCGGGCGACGCTCTCGTAATTTCCTCTGCCGCCGGCACATGTGCCGGCGGCAGCCGGATGACGCGAGCGGCGCGCAATCTGGTGAGGCCGGATGCCGAGCGCGCGCCAAGCCCGCGCGGAACATGTTCCGGTCGCGGGCGGGCGCATGCGCCCGCCCGAACAGCGCTAGCTGTTGGGGGCGCCGATGAGCGTCTCCGAGGCCTCCACGTGGGTGACGGGCAGGCCGAGCGCCTTGGTCTTGCTCACTAGGTCGAGCTTCAGCCATCGCGAGATCCGCCGCGGCAGCGTCGAGATGATGATCTCGTCGTAGTCGCCCAGGTTGACCGCGTCCTCGATCGCCATCAGCGGCTCAGAGTCGCCGATCGCGCCCGTAACCTCTCCACCCGCCGCCTGCGAGAGCCTCGTGAGCGCCTCGGCGAGCACGCGCTGCGCGTCTTCCTCGCCGGTGTCCTGGGGGTCCACGACCTTATGGATGCCGTGCGCTTGGCGCGGAACGACAAGGTGGAACGTGGCCGGGCCCCGCTGTGCGCGTTCGGCCACCGCTTGGCTGAGCTTGTCCGTGGCCGCCGTCTGGTGGGCGACAACGAGGACGTGGGGCGCTTCGGACATTGACTCACCTCCCGGCTTTAGAGATGAACTCGGGCGCCCACAGTATTTCAGCTGGTGACTATCGACACAATGACTCAGAAGAGCGCTTCCTGCCCCGGGGCCCGCGCCGTCCCCCGACGTCCGCGTGGCCCCTCGAGCTCCAGCGAGGAGGCGAGATCGCCGACGATCGCGGCCTCCGACCGCGACGCGACCAAAGGCTGCTCGATCCCGTCGACATAGACAAGCGTGCGCCGGCCGTCGCCGCGCTGCGCGCCCTCCAGCGGAACGAGTGCATAGACGCGGTCAGCGCGCACGAACTTGCCATAACCGAGCGAAACCATCGGGGCGCTGGCGCGTACCGACACAGCGAGATCGAACGCGGCTCCGGCTAACATCGCCCGTGATGCTGGGGACCCGGGCCACGGTAGGTCCGGGGCGCTGCGAAGGCTCGCGCTCGAACCCGACCCGCATCGAACCCGTTTAGGTAACCCAGCTGCTTAGTTCGCCATCCCCAAAGCATTCCGTCGTGCATTGGACGGCGATCGGCCTCGCGGTGCTCGGCGCGCTGATCCTCGTGCTATGGGCCGCCGGAGTGGGTCACACGACGGTCAACCCGGTCACGCTTGGGCCCCAGCCCGACCGCGCATACTGGAGCGCGGCGCGCGTCTGCCGCAGGGTGTTCAAGGACTCGCAGGACCAGCGGCGGTGCCTGCAGCTGGCGCTTGACCCCACCTCCTCGACGCTGCTGGCGGGGTCGGCGCCGTCGGTTCGTACCGCGGCCAAGGAGGGGATGTACGAGCTGATCGGCTGGACGCCCGGCCCGGGCGGGACCGGGTCCTGGAACACGAACGGAAAGAACGAGGTCCGCTGGAACTACAACGCCGGCCTGTGGGGCGGGCCCGAGCTCTCGCACTGGTGGCAGTCGGCCCTCGTGTTGAGGACGGTGGTGCGCTACCTCGAGCGCACCAATACGGTCGCGCCGATCTACCAAACGGTCCTCGAGCGCACGTACAGGCTCGAGGTCCATCACCCCCTGGCGATCGCCTCAGACTATTTCGTCAACTCCTTCGGCGACGACACCGCCTGGTGGGGTCTCGCCTGGCTCGAGGCCTCGAACTACGAGCTGCACTACGTGCACAACCTGTCCGACGCACGGACCTTCCTGTGGACGGCCGAGTACGACGCCCGCTGGATGCAACGGATGAAGAAGTCCTGCGGCGGATTCACGTGGGAGGTCGGCTTCCCGACCAACACGGTCACCAACGCCGAGTTCATCGCGCTTGCCGCCGAGCTCTACGCCTACCGCAGCGCCCCCGGCCCCTTCCACGACGCCGCCAAGGCGCAAGCGTGGCTGCATGCGGCGCGCTCGGATCTGGGCTGGCTAGAGCGCTCGGGCCTGATAAACATGCGCACGGGCAGGGTCTCCGACCACCTCACGCACTCGTGCCACCTGGCCGGCGGGCCGCTCACATACACCGAGGGTCAGACGGCCGAGGCGCTGGTGCAGATGGGCAACGCGCTGCATCAGCCCTCCTACTATCGCCAGGCCGAACCCTTCCTGAACTTCATCGCCACCCGCCACAAGAGCGACATGGACACGCGCGGGGGGATCCTCCAGGAGCCGTGCGAGAGCTACAAGTCGGCGTGCGTGCCGTCGAGTCAGCCCCGCTCGAGCCTCGCCGGTACCCCGGGCGAGAGCTGGCTCGACCAGCTGATCTACAAAGGAATCGTCGGGCAGGCACTTGACGACTACGTGTGGGCCACAGGTAGCTCGCGCTACGAGGCCTACCTGCACAGACAGGCGACCGCGATCGTCGACAACGCCATCACCGACGGCAGGGGCCGCCCCGGCAACTGCGGTTCGCCGACCTCCTGTCAGTTCGTGTTCTACTGGGCCTGGCCGCTCAACCCGATTCGCCCCCTGACGGCCACGACCGCGACGCAGATGAGTGCGCTCGCCATCCTGACAGGCGTGCTGCCGTCCAGCTCGCAAACGGCGACCGAGCCGTAGTACCGGCTACTCGCCGAGTATCTGTGAGAGGCGCCGCTCGAGCGTGCCGGCGAGCACTTGGCGCACCGCTCCCTGCTCGAACCGCTCGACCAGCGCGGCCAGGAAGCCCTCGATCACGAGCCGCTTGGCGACCTGCTCGGGGAGACCGTGAGAGCGCAAGTAGAACAACTGCTCGCTGTCGACCTGCGCGACCGCCGCCGCATGGGTGCAGCGCACGTCGTTGGCCTGTATCTCGAGCCCGGGGATCGCATCGGCGTGCGCGCGCTTGGAGAGCAGGAGGTTGCGCGATTCCTGGAAGGCATCGGTCTTCTGGGCCCCCGGGTCGACGATGATGTTGCCCTTCCAGACTGCCGTGGCCCGGCCTTGGAGCACGCCCCGGAAGGCGAGGTCGGAAGTCGTGTTGGGCGCCGCGTGCTCCTGGGTGGTGTCGAAGTCGATGTGCTGCCGCCCGCGCGCCGCGTAGCCGCCGGTGACCCTTGCCTCGGCGCCCGGGCCGCCGAGGCGCGTCTCCATGCGCACCCGGCCCGCGGCCGATCCGAAGCCGAGCGCGACCCAGTCGAGCATCGCGTCGCGGCCGACCTCGGCTCGATGGGTCCCGAAGATCCAGCTGCGCTCCGAGAGCTGCTGGCCGCAGATGAAGCGCAGACGGGCCCCGTCACCGACGGCGAGCTCGATCACGGTGTTGAGCAGCGACTCGAGCTCGGGCGAGGACGAAAGGTGCTGCTCCCAGATCTCGGCCTGCGCCCCCTCCTCGAGCACGATCAGTGTGCGCCGGTCGAGCTCGGTGTGGGGTGCGCTCTGGATTGCGCTGAGCACGATCGGACGCTCGATCGCCACTCCCCTCGGCACGAACACGAACGCGCCGCCGCGGAAGCCGGCTTCGTTGCGAGCGACGAAAAGATCCTGCTGGGCACCGACGATCGCTCCCAAGTGCGGCTCGACCAGCTCCGGGTGCTCGCGCGCCGCTTGCTCGAGGCTCGAGACGATCACGCCGTCGGGCAGTTGGTCCTGAGGCCCGTATCGCTTGCGGCCGTCCACTTGGGCTAGCTCAAGCGCGTGCTCCGGGGCGAACAGCGGCCGCGCTTCGGATGGTTTGCCGCCGTTTCCCCCTTTGACAGGGCCATAACTGCTCAGGTCCAGCGCAGACAGGTCCGTGAATTCCCACCCGGGCCGCCCCTTGAACTGCGGCAACTCCAGCGTCTGGAGAAGTTCTTGGGCTTGCGCGCGGCGGGTCGTCAGGAACTTGGGTTCCGCAGCCGCACTAGCCAATCGAGCCCTCCATCTGCAGCTCGATCAGCCGGTTCATCTCGACCGCGTACTCCATCGGCAGCTCCTTGGTGATGGGCTCGACGAAGCCGTTGACGATCAGCTTCGAGGCCTCATCCTCGGGAATGCCGTGGGACATCAGGTAGAAGAGCTGGTCCTCGCCGACCTTCGAGACCGTCGCCTCGTGGCCGACGTTGACGTCGTCCTCTCCGATCCGGATCGTGGGATAGGTATCCGAGCGAGAGCGCTCGTCGAGCAGCAGCGCGTCGCAGACCACCTTCGAGCGGGCGCCGTGGGCGCCCTTCGCGACCTCCAGCAGCCCGCGATAGGAGCTTCGCCCGCCGTCCTTGGAGATCGACTTGGCGAAGATGTTGGAGGTCGTGTTGGGGGCGCCGTGAACGACCTTGCCGCCCGCATCCTGATGCTGACCCTGACCGGCGAAGGCGATCGAGAGGATCTCGCCGTGGGCGCGCTCGCCGAGCAGGTACACGCTCGGATACTTCATCGTCAGCCGCGAGCCGAGGTTGCAGTCGACCCACTCCACGGTCGCGTCCTCCTGGGCGACGGCGCGCTTGGTGACCAGGTTGAAGACGTTGGTCGACCAGTTCTGTACGGTCGTGTAACGGATCCGCGCGCCCGGGAGCGCGATCAGCTCGACCACCGCGGAGTGCAGCGACGAGGAGCTGTAGGTGGGCGCCGTGCACCCTTCCACGTAGTGGACGTAGGAGCCCGGCTCCGCGATGATCAAGGTGCGCTCGAACTGGCCCATGTTCTCGGTGTTGATGCGGAAGTAGGCCTGGAGCGGCATCTCCACGTGTACGCCCTCGGGCACGTAGACGAAGGATCCGCCCGACCAGACCGCCGAGTTGAGGGCCGCAAGCTTGTTGTCGTTGGGCGGGATCACGGTCGCGAAGTACTTGTGCACGATCTCCTCGTGCTCGCGCAGGCCGGAGTCCATGTCGACGAAGATCACGCCCTGCTTCTCGAGGTCTTCGCGTACCTGGTGGTAGACGACCTCTGACTCGTACTGTGCGCCAACCCCGGCGAGGAACTTGCGCTCGGCCTCGGGGATGCCCAGCCGGTCGAAGGTGCGCTTGACGTCCTCGGGCACGTCGTCCCAGGAGCGGCCGGGCTTCTCGGAAGCTCGAACGAAGTAGTGGATGTCGTCGTAGTCGACCTCGGCGAGCAGCGGCGAACCCCAGGTCGGCTGCGGCCGCGCGAGGAAGTGCTCGAGCGCCTTGAGCCGGAACTCGCGCATCCACTGCGGCTCGGACTTGAACTCCGAGATCTTCTCGACGATCTCGCGGCTCAGCCCCTTGGGCGCCTTGTAGAGGTAGTTCTCGGCGTCGTGGAACCCGTAGCGCTGCTCGTAGTCCGCGTTGATCCGCGCGAGCGCTTCGTTCCCGGTCTGGATCGGACTCGGCGCAGGAATTGTGTCGGGAGCAGCCACTACTCCACCTCCACCTTGATCGTGTTCTCTTCGATGATTACCGCAAACGTCTCCACAGGAACATACGCCGGCAGCGTCGTCGGGCGACCGGTCTTCAGGTCGAAGACCGAACCGTGGCGCGGGCACTCCACCGTGCACGTCTCCTGGTCGAAATCGCCCTCGATGAGCGGACCGTTGTCGTGGGAGCAGCGGTCCTCGATGGCATACACCGTGCCGCAGCAGTTGAAGAGGCCGATCTCGAGGTCCTCCCATTCGAGCAGCCGCATCTCGCCCGGTTTGAGCTGGTCGGCCTGACACACTTCGACAACCTGCGGCACTGTTCTAAGTCCTAGCGGCGTGATCGGATTTATGTGGTAATGATAGCGGGCCGCCGTCGGCAAAACGCTTCGCGCGCTCCGCCGGCACCTCCCCGCGGCTCGGTCCGATCGTGGTTGACTCAGACGCTAGCCGAGGCCGTTGCGGGTCGCCTCCGCCGGCGAACCGCTGGGCGCGGTCTCGGGTTCCCAGGCCGCCTCGCTACCGAGCGACGCGCCCTTCAGCACCTTCAGCGACAGCAGCGCACACTTCATCCGCGTGGCCGAGATGTCGATCCCCAGCAGGTCGAGCACGAATGAGCGATCCAGCCCAAGCAGCTCCGAGACGTTCATCCCCTTGACCTCGTCGGAAGCCATCGAAGCGGCCGCTTGCGAGATCGCGCAGCCGTGACCGGAGAAGCGGACGTCCTCGATCCGCTCTCCATCGCCCAGCGCGAGCTTGACGGTGAGCTCGTCGCCGCACAGCGGGTTGAGGTCGTGGAACTCGAGGTCCACGCGCTGAAGCTCGGACGCAGGCGGGGAGAAGTTGTGAGGGTGCTTGTAGTGGTCGAGAATGTTTTCGCGGTACAGCGCGTCGTCCATCGCCATCCAAGCGTAGGGGATTGCTCTAAAACCACCGCAGGGTGCGAGTTGACGGCGGCTGTCGCTGCCGCTAGGAGTAGCCTTCGGGGGGTGAGTACGCGGGGGCGTTCGAGGAGCTTTTGGGGCACAGTCGCTGCGTGCGCGCCTGCCGTCCTGCTGCTCGCCTTCGCCTCGCCGGCAGTCGCCAAAACTCCCAAGAACACGGGCAACGACATTTCCTGGCCGCAGTGCGGGGGACCGTATCCGAGCGGTGAGCACTTCGGGATCGTGGGCGTCAACGGCGGCGTAGCCAATGACGCCAATGGGTGTGTCAGCCACGAGGTCGCCTGGGCGCAGTCGTCTCCGGGCCTTGCCTCGCCGTCGCAGTCCCGGACTTCGCTCTATATCAACACCGCCGATCCCGGCCCGGCGCCAGGGGTCACCGACTGGCCGCGTTCGGGGACCGACATGTTCGGGACCTGCAATGGCAGCTGGTCTGAGCCCTGCGCCTACCTCTATGGTCAACAGCGGGCCACGTACTCGTACAACCTCGTGAGCGCCGTCAATCTGGACCTCGCCTCGACGGCCCCGTGGTGGCTCGACATAGAAACGTCGAACACCTGGGCGACGCCCCCGACGAAGGGGTACCAGGGCCTCAACGTCGCCGCGATCCAGGGCTTCATCTCCGGCCTGGTGGACGCCGGCGCCTCAGCCCCGGTCGGCATCTACTCAACGCGCGGCGAGTGGCACGCCATCACCGGCCTGACAGCCCGGACGACGGCCTCGGCCCTGGGCTCTTCCCCACCCGCGTGGGTAGGCGGGGCCGGACGCACCCTGATGCAGGTCCAGACTAGGTGTCGCTCGACCGGCTTTACGGGCAAACGCCCGGCTCTCGTGCAGTACAGCGCCGGTAGCTACGACGGCGACCTGCGCTGCCCGTAGCGTCCAGCGAGTCCTAGAGCCGTAGCACGCGGGCGACGTTCGCGAGCCCTTCCACCAGCAGCCCCACCTCATCGAGCGAGTTGTGGACTGCGAAGGACGCACGCGTGGTCGCGGGCACTCCGAGACGGCGCATCAACGGTTGGGCGCAGTGGTGGCCTGCTCGCACGCATACCCCCTCGCGGCCGAGGATCTCGCCGATGTCGTGAGGGTGCGCGCCTTCCAGCGAGAACGACACGAGCGCGCCTCGGTCGGCCGACTCGGGCGGCCCATATAGGGTCAGGCCGGGAATCTCCCCGAGCCGCGCCAGCGCCTCGGTCACTAGCGCCTCCTCGTGAGCGCGGATGCGCCCGATCGAAATCGCCTCGATCCAATCCACCGCGGCGCCGAGACCGATCGCCTCGGCGATCTGCGAGGTACCCGCCTCGAACTTGTGCGGGAGATCCGTCCAGGTCGACTCGTTGGCGGCGACGGTCCGGATCATGTGGCCACCGCCGATGAAGGGGGGCATCGCCTCGAGCAGCTCGCGCCGCCCATGAAGGACGCCCACGCCGGTGGGCCCGTAGGCCTTATGTGCCGTCCAAGCGTAGAAGTCGGCGCCGAGCGCGCCTAACTGCACCGGTAGCTGCGGCACGGCCTGCGACCCGTCGACCAGCACGACGGCGCCGGCGGCGTGTGCCCGCTCCACCATCGCCGCGATGGGGTTGATGGTGCCAAGCACGTTGGAGACATGGACGACTCCGACGAATTTCGGTTCGCGCTCGAGCAGACGCTCGAAGGCTTCGAGATCGAGGCGGCCATCGTCGAGAACTGGGATGTAGGCGAGCTCGGCCTCGCGGTCCTGGCAGAGCAGCTGCCAGGGAACGATGTTGGAATGGTGCTCCATCTCGGTCAGGACGACGAGATCGCCACGGTTGACGTTGTGCCGGCCCCAGGTGTAGGCGACGAGGTTGATGGCGGCCGTCGCGTTTGAGGAGAAGATGGTCTCCTCGGGGGTCGAGCCCAGCCACGTGGCGATCCGCCTGCGCGCTCCCTCGTACAACTCGGTCGCCTCGACCGCCAGCGGATACACGCCGCGGTGGACCGACGCACGAGAGTGCGTGTAGTAGCGGGTGGTCGCGTCGATCACCGGCTGAGGGGTCTGGGAAGTCGCCGCCGAGTCGAGATAGGTCAACCGATGGCCGTCGATGCGGCGGCACAGCACGGGGAACTCCGCCTCTATGGCAGTGAGTGCCTCGGCGGACAGCGCGCCCTTGCTTTCGGTTGCCGTGCTCAAGCCGCCACCTCCTCGGTGATCCAGCCATAGCCCTTGGCCTCCAGCTGGTCGACCAGCTCTGGTCCGCCCTCCTTGACGATCCGTCCTCCGAACATCACGTGAACGTGGCTAGGCCTGACGAGATGCAGGATGCGCTGGTAGTGGGTGATGATCAGCACGCCCATGTCGGGGCCGGCAACGGCATTCACACCCCGCGCGACCACCCTGAGCGCGTCGATATCGAGGCCCGAGTCGGTCTCGTCGAGAATCGCGAGCTCTGGCCGCTGGAGCGCGAGCTGAAGGATCTCCATCCGCTTCTTCTCGCCGCCCGAGAAGCCCTCGTTGAGATAGCGGGTCGAGAACTCCTTCGGCACCTTGGTCAGCTCCATGGCCGCCTCGACC
>JAFAPR010000064.1 GCA_019247075.1 Solirubrobacterales bacterium | reverse complement strand
GCGGAGGTTGTCTTCACCGCGCCCGCCTGCAACCGCGAGGATGTCGAGCGGAGAGTCGGCGAGCTGCTGGGGCGGGGCGTGGACGGGATCGCGATCGTCATGCTGACCTACGGCCCAGCGCTGCGCACCGTGCGCGCGCTGCTCGGGGCGCCCGTGTCCCTGTCGCTTCTCAACGTCCAGCCCGAGCGTGCGGTCACCGCGGCCTGGGACATGGCGGACCTCACGTACAACCAAGGGATCCACGGAGCCCAGGACCAGGCGAACGCGCTCGTCCGCGCCGGGCTGCCGTTCTCGGTCATAACCGGTGAGTGGAAGAGCGCCCGCTTCGCCGAGGACTTCGCCGACTGGGCGCGGGCGGCCCAGGCCGTGGCCGGGCTACGCCGGGCGCGGGTCGCACTGCTCGGCTACCCCATGAACGGTATGGGCGACATCCTGTTCGATCAACAGTCGTTTCTGCGCCGGCTGGGACCTGCGATCGTCAACGAGAACCTGGGCAAGCTGGTCGCTTTAGTGCAGGAGGTCGACGATGCCGAGGCCGAAGCGCTGGCCGCCTCACACCACGAGCGATTCGCCGTGGCGCCCGACCTTCCGCGCGAGCGCCACCTCTACGCATGCCGCCTCGAGCTGGCGATTCGCGCGCTCCTGACCGACAACGGCTACCAGGGGTTCTCGTTCCATTTCGACTCCTTCGGCGGCGACGGGCGCTTCGAGCAGCTGCCACTGCTGGCCGCCTCCGACCTGATGGCGGACGGCTACGGTTATGCCGCCGAGGGCGACACCAGCACTGCCTCTCTGATGTGCGCCGCCCAGATGATGATCGGCGACGCGCACTTCTCGGAGATGTACGCGATGGACTGGGAGCGCGACTCGGTGCTGATCAGCCACATGGGTGAGGGCAACTGGCGCATCGCGCGCAGCGATCGTCAGGTGCGGTTGATCGATCGCGAGCTCGGCATCGGCGGGCTCGACAACCCCCCCACGCCCGTGTTCTCCGCGCGGCCCGGGCCGGCCACGATCGCGGCGCTCGTGTCGCTCGATGGGGGGCGCTTCAGGGTGCTCACGGCTCGCGGTGAGGTCCTCGACACGCCGGAGCTGCCGGGGGTGGAGATGCACCACTTCCACTTCCGGCCGCGCGCCGGCATGGAGCCGTTCATCGACGCGTGGCTGCGCCTCGGCGGCCCACACCACTTCGTCCTCAACCTCGGCGAGCACACCGCCCGGTGGCGGCGCCTAGCGGAGCTGCTCGAGTTCGCCTACAGGGAGATCTAGTGCTCGGAGAGCTGCGAGAGGAGGTGCTGAAAGCGAACCTCGCGCTCCCCGCGCATGGCCTTGCCGCGCTGACGTGGGGCAACGCCAGCGGGATTGATCGCTCAAGCGGACTGGTGGCGATCAAACCCACCGGCGTCCCATACGCGCAGTTGACAGCTGACGAGATCGTGATCGTGGATTTCGACGGCGAGGTCGTCGAGGGCCACCGGCGGCCCTCGACCGACACGCCCACGCACCTGGCGCTGTACCAAGCCTTCGATGAGATCGGAGGCATCGTTCACGTCCACTCGCCGTGGGCCACCGGCTGGGCCCAGGCGCAGCGCGAGATCCCGGTGCTCGGGACCACCCACGCCGACTTCTCGCCGCACTCGATCCCGCTCACCCGGCCACTAAGCGATGAGGAGATCGCATCGGGGTACGAGCGCGCGACCGGCGCGGCGCTGGTGGAGGCAATTGCAGCGTGCGGGCCGCTCGAGCTGCCGGCCGTCCTGGCGCGCGGCCACGCGCCGTTCTGTTGGGGGCGCGATCCAGCCGCGGCTGTGGAGCACGCCGTGATGCTCGAGCAGGTCGCGCGCATCTCGCTGTTGACGGTGGTGCTCGACCCCTCGGTCGCGCCGCTCGCGGACGCCGTCCGCGACAAGCACTTCGCGCGCAAACACGGCCCAGAGGCCTACTACGGCCAGCGTTGACCATGAGTCCAGCCCGATTTCGCTTGCCCGAATTTGTTAGCGCTCTCATTTCTTCCCGGGCGGCTCCTCGCCGGACTCGTGGCCCCCCGGCGACAAGCCTCACAAAACGTCCATTACCGACCCAATCAGAAGGAGGTCAAGATGTATGCATTGCGTCATCCGAGGGGACTGCTGGCGCTGCTTGGCGCCGGCGCCGCGGCTGCCCTGATAGCCGCGCTGATATGGGGAGGAGGCACGGCCCACGCCACGGCGGGGCGCGTCTCCGGCGGCAAACCGACCCTCTCCCGGCGCGTCTGGGGGCGAGCGGACGGTAGGACCGTCTACCTCTACACGCTGCGGTCAGGTCGCGGAATGACGGTCAAGATCTCAACCTACGGCGGCGTCGTCCAGTCGATCTGGGCTCCCGACCGCGCGGGCCACGCAAGGGACGTGGCGCTCGGCTTTTCGAAGCTGTCGGACTACGTGAAGGACTTCACGCAGGGCGCCACGGGTAAGCCATGGCCGCTCCCCGGCGGCTCCGGCGACACCTACTTCGGGGCGATCATCGGCCGCTACGCCAACCGCATCGCGAACCACTCGTTCACGATGAAGTGCAGCCACTGCTCGAATAACGGCGTCACCTACAAGCTGCCGGCCAACAACAACGGCAACACCCTGCACGGCGGTTTCCGAGGGTGGAACACCAAGGTGTGGACACCGAGCGCGGTGACCGGCAAGGGCTCGGTGTCGCTCAGGCTGAGGTATCTGAGCCCCAACCTGGACTCCGGCTTCCCGGCGCCCGTGCTCGCCACCGTCACCTACACGCTCACGCGCGACAACGCGCTGCGGATCGGATACCGCGCCACAAACACATCAAAGAGCGGTGAGGCGACGGTCATCAATCTCACCAACCACACCTACTTCAACCTCGCTGGTGAGGGCTCCGGTCCCGTCTACAACCAGCTGCTTCAAATCAACGCCAACCGCTATCAGCCAGTCAACACCAGCCTGATCCCGGTGAAGTTCGCGTCTGTCGCCGGCACCCCGTTCGACTTTCGCGATATGAAGCCCATCGGGCAGGACATCCGCGACGCGACCATGCCCGACCGCGGCGCGCAACCCTTCCCCCAGCTGGTCATCGCCCACGGCTATGACTTCAACTGGGTGCTCAATGGGTCGGGTTACCGGCTGGCCGCGATCGCCAAAGATCGACGCGACGGCATCGTGCTTCGCACATTCACCGACCAGCCCGGGGTGCAGTTGTACACCGGGAACTTCCTGGTCGGCGATCTGGTGGGCCCCAGTGGCCGTACCTACCGCCAGACCGATGCCTTCACCCTGGAGACACAGCATTACCCCGACACGCCGCACCACATCGGCCAGCCTGGCTGGCCCTCGGTAGTGCTGCTGGCGGGCCACACGTTCAGCTCGACGACC
>JAFAPR010000335.1 GCA_019247075.1 Solirubrobacterales bacterium | reverse complement strand
GCGAGGCGCCGTGCGCTGAGTCGCTCGCAATTTGCTCGTAGAGCGAAAGGATGCCTCGGGTGTGGCGAGGGGGTCGCGGCGACCACCGTGCTCGGCGCTGGGCGAGGATCTCGGTTACCTCGTCTTCTGGCCGTGGATGGCCATCGATACCGACGATCGAAAGGCGCCGCTCGGGCACGTTGAGCTCGATCAGATCGTTCTCCTGCACCAGCGCGATCGGGCCTCCCTCCAGCGCCTCGGGGGTGACATGTCCGATGCACGGACCACGCATGGCGCCCGAGTAGCGACCGTCCGTCACGATTGCGGTGGTGTGGTTCAGCTCCGGGTCAGCCGCCAGGATTGCGGCGGCAAAATACATCTCGGGCATGCCGTTGGCGTGCGGCCCCTCGTAACGGATGACCATGACGTCGCCCGGCGTTATCTTCCGCTCGACGAGGGCGTCGATTGCGGCGGGGTCGTCCTCGAAGACTCTCGCCGGACCGGCGTGTACATGCATCTCCTTGGGCACCGAGAAGGTCTTCACCATCGCGCCATCGGGGGCGATGTTCCCCCGCAGGATCGCGATCCCGCCCTCGGTCCCGAACGGATCGTCGCGGGGGCGGATGATCTCATCCCGGCGGATCTTGAAGTTCTTGAGGTAGCCGAGCCGTTCGCGCATAAAGAACTTGCTGTGCTCGATCTCCTCGAGGTTCTCCCCCAGGGTCTTGCCGGTCACGGTGACGCAGTCCAGGTGCAGCATTTCGCGCAGCTCGAGCATCACCGCCGGCACGCCACCGGCGTACCAGAAGTACTCGACCGGGTAGCGCCCGGTCGTCTTCACGTTGGCCAGCACCGGGACCTGCCGATGGATGCGATCGAAGTCGTCGATCGTGACCTCGACGCCTGCCTCCCGAGCGATCTCGGGCAGGTGAAGCAGGGCGTTGGTCGAGCCGCCGATGGCCGCGTGGATGACGATCGCGTTCTCGAACGCCTCGCGGGTCAAGATCCGGGCCGGCGTGAGGTCCTCGGCGACCAGGCGCAGAATCTGCTTGCCCGCGGCGCGGGCGTAACGCAGCAACTTGGTCAGCGGCTCGGGCACCAACGCCGATCCGGGGAGGGCGAGACCGAGCGCCTCGGATAACACCTGCCCGGTGGCGGCGCTGCCCATGAACTGGCACGCTCCACAGGTGGGGCACGCACCGCGCTGGGCCAATTCGAGCTCGTCCTCTTCCATCTCGCCGCGCCTGACCGCCGCCCCCATCTCCCACATCTGATTGGACGTGACGTAGTCAGGGGCGTTCAGCTGGGTCCCGCCCGGCACGTGCACGGCGGGCAGGCCGCAGCGAGCGATCGCCAGCAGATGTGCCGGGACGGACTTGTCGTTGCCGGAGATCAGCACCATCGCGTCGTGTGGATGGCCCAGTGCATGGATCTCGATCATCGCCGCCATGACGTCCCGCGAGATCAGCGAGTAGCTCATTCCTTCGGTCGCCTGGACGACGCCGTCGCAAATGTCGGAGACCACGAACTCAGCCGGCTTGCCGCCCGCCTCAAACACGCCGTTTGAGACCTCCTCCACCAGGCCCCGAAAATGAAACGTGCCGGGATGACCCATCCCGTACGCGCTTTCCACAAGCACCTGCGGCTTTCGAAGGTCGTCCTCGGTCCAGTTCATGCCCAGCCGAAGCGCGTCTCCCTGGAAGTTGACCTCACGCAGGCGCTGGCTGCGAAGCCGCTTTCGTTCGATCGGAGCAGGTCTCTGTTCAGTGGCCATCCGCGTGATCCTCCCGTGCTGTTAGTCACGTGCCAGCCGCGGACACGTCAGCGACCTGACCAGCACCGCATCCGGTGAAGCCAACCCACATGCAGCCCGGCGGCACGCCAGCGAGCATACCCCTACTCGGCCGCGATCCAGCAGCGCCCGCTTTGAATCTGACTAGGGCCTGGGCCGCCCTGCCGCCGCCGCTACTAGCGCGATCATCAACTCGACAGCCTCGTCGGGGTCGAGGCCCTGTTGGCGCGTCAGCGATCTCCAGGTGGCGAAGTCGAGTGCATGCCGGATTGCAGCGGCGGTTCTGACTCGTGCCCGGCCCCTCGATCGGCGGCCGCGCATGAGCACGGTGTGGAGCGCCTGGAAGTGGCGCTGAAAGTTCTCCCCGGCGCGGCCGCTGGCCGGCACAAGCGGCGCGTCTCGAAGGACGTTGGTGAGCATCGGCTCGGCCCACACGTACCAGGTGTAGAGCTCGGTCAAGGCTTGGCGCAGGCGCGTCTCGGGGTCGGGTATGCGGTTGTACTCGGCGGGGGCTGGTAGCGGGTTGAGGCTTGCCCAGTGCGCCGAGCAGGACATGAACAGCGAGTCGAGGTCCGGGAAGTGCCGGTAGACCGTGGCGCGCTGTATCCCGGCCTCGGCTGCAATGCTGGTGATGGTCGTCCGCGCGGGGCCGACCGTCCCGTGCAGCTTCACCGCCGCCTCGGTGATCGCCAGGCGCGTTTCGGCCTCCTGCTGCGCGCGCCGCCGCTTGCGGTACACACGTCGCGCCCGAGGATTTTCACTGCTCATGTCTGTCTGGTGAATATCTTGACAGCCTGATTCGACGTAGTACATTGACCGCACATGTACGTTCAATCAATTATGAGGAGGCCGCGGGATGAAAGCAAAGACGACCGACACGCCGAGGCGATTTGACGCCTCACAAGCGCCCCGAAAAGTCGCTTCAAACGCAGGCAAGTCGGTCGATCTGGGGTCCGTCGGCGTCAGGTTCATCGCCTGGACAGAGGAGACCGGCGGTGGATTCTCGCTCGTCGAGCACCCGATCCCCCCGCGCACCCTGGCCGCACCCGTCCACCGCCATTCCCGAGAGGACGAGTACAGCTTCGTGCTCGAGGGCCGGATGGGCGCGCTTCTGGCTGACGACGTGATCTACGCCGAGGCTGGCGAGTTCGCGTTCAAACCTCGCCAGCAGTGGCACACCTTCTGGAATCCTGATGACACGCCCTGCCGCATCCTCGAGATCATCTCCCCTGGAGGGTTCGAGCACTTCTTCGACGAGCTCGACACGGCGATGCACAGCCCCCACTTCAATCCGGCTCAGATGGGCGAGATCGGAGCGCGCTACGGACTCGAATTCCAGCCCGAGACGATCCCCGCGCTCTGCAGCGAGCACGGCCTCGACCACCCGCTCCTCCGCATGGACCGATAAGCCCGGCGCCCACGCCCGGCGCCGAGCCTATTTGGTACCGACGATCAGCCTCTCGCGGTCGAACATGGCTGACGTGAGCCGCCAGCCAACCCGGTCGAGGATCAGCAGCACAACGCCGAGCGCGGCGGCGAGGCGAAGGCTCGCGGGGATGACATCGAACGCGATCAGCGACGTCACAGCCACCGAAGGCAGACTCGCGAGCATGCTCAGCTGCTGCGCCACGCGGACCTCGCTCGCCCTGGTCGAGATCCCGATCGCGAGCCAGATCGACCAGCCCGCGATCAAGGGCGTGAAGATGACCTGGGCGACGATATCGGGCACCCGAATCAGCGCGGGCGCCACCCCCGGACTGGCAAAGAGCGCGGTGCAGGCGAGGAACAGGGCGTACACGGCGTAGGAGACCGCGAGCGATGGAAGGAAAACCGCAAGGGCCTTGCCCAGCAGAAGCTCCTCGCGGCGGATCGGCGTCGTGAGCACGGGCTCGAGTGTGCCCTGCTGGCGCTCGCCGACCACTGAGTAAGCGGCCATCAGGCCCGGTGCGAGCGCCGGGATGGCCAGCAGGTAGAGCAGCTCGTGCCTGTGAGCAAGCTGCGCCGACGCTGAGGCTGGCAGCGCGAAGACGCTCACCAGCGGCTGCGCCAGGAACACCAACGGGATGATGGCCATCCCCACGACGAGCGACCGGTTGCGCCGGTACTCGCGCAGCTCCTTGCGGAAGATAGCCCCAATTCGCCTGCGGCTCATCGCCCTCTCCGGCCGGCTTCCACGTCCTCGTCGATCAGCTCGAGGTAGATGTCCTCGAGGGAGTGTCGCGACTCGCCGATCGAGAGCACGTCGGCACCCGCTTGCACCAACGCGCGGGTGACAGCAGGCGCGGCGACCCCCGCGTCGGACACGGCGACGACGTAGGCAGCGGCGCCATCGGCGCTCCAGCTCTCGACTGCTGGAAGCCCGCCGAAGATCCGGCCCGGCTCGGCCAGCGGAGCGCGCGTCCTGACCGTGAGCGACTTGGCGAAGAGCCGGTCGCGCAGGTCCTCCGGCCGCCCGACCGTGCGCAGGGTAGTGTTCAGGATGGCCACGCGATCGCACAGGCGCTCGGCCTCCTCGAGCCGGTGCGTCGTGAGGAAGATCGTCACCCCGCCCGAGCCGAGCGCCGCGATCAGCTCATGGACGTCGCGAGTGGCGAGCGGATCAAGCCCGGAGGTCGGCTCGTCCAGAAACAGCACTTCGGGGTCCGAGAGCAGGGCCCTTGCGAGGGCCACCCGCTGGCGCAGGCCCTTGGACAGAGTCCCGCAGAGATCGTGGGCCCGCTCTGCGAGGTTGACGGACCGCAGGGCCTGTTCGATCCGCTCGCGGACGTCGGGCACTCCGTAGAGGTCGGCGAAGCACTGGAGGTTCTCGAGCACGCTCAGCCGCAGATACAGCCCCGGCGCCTCGGGCATGATCGAGATTCGGCGGCGGATCTCCATCCCATTCTCAGGGGTCAGCCGGACGCCGGCGACCGTCGCCGATCCTGAAGTCGGCGCAATCAGCGTGCCGAGCGTGCGCACGGTGGTTGTCTTTCCCGCCCCGTTTGGGCCGAGGAAGCCGAACACCTCCCCGTAGCCGAGCTCGAACGAGACGTCCTCGAACGCCACTCGATCGCCGAACCGCTTGCTGAGGCGGTCGACAGCAAGCGCCGGACCGCGCTTTATGCCGTTGCCTTCACTCAGTTTGTCCGAGACGTTGAGCGCTCACCGCAATAGCGGACTGTCGGATCCCCACTCGGGAGAGGTTACGCTCGGTCGGCCGCAAGACCCGCGAAGATGAGCGGCAGATGAATGCTCAGACGGCCACCGCGATTGGCCTGGCGGCCGCCTCTACCACACTGACCAACCTCGCCTACCAGCGACAGCACGACGCCGCCGCGGCGCTGCCGGTCCTCTCTATGCGCCGTCCGCTGCACTCCCTGCACCTGCTGCTCACAAGTCGCGGATGGCTATTGGGCTTCGGCATGGAAACCAGTGGCTTCTTGCTTTACGCCGCCGCATTGGCACTGGCTTCTCTGGCGCTCGTACAGAGCATCGCGGCCGGCGGAATCGGGGTGCTTGCGTACGTGGGAGAGCGCGTTAGCGGACGACGGCTCAAGCCGCGGCAGATTGCTGGAGTCAGCCTGTCCGTCCTGGGCCTGGCCGCGCTTGGCGTGACGCTCGCCAAGAGCACCGGCGAGGGCGGTAAGGGATCGACTGTTGCGATCCTGCTGTGGTTGGGGGGCACGGCCGCGCTCGCGGGTGTAACGCTGGCGGTCGGCCGGAGGACCGGCGCGAACGCCGTCGCCGAAGGCGTCGCGGGTGGGCTGTTTTTCTCGATCGGCGACTTCTCGACCAAGCTTGCGACCCAGGGCGGAGCGCGCACGGCGTTCGTGATCACGCTGATCGGCGGCTACACGCTTGGCACCGCGCTCTTGCAACTGGGTTATCAGCGCGGAGGAGCGCTCACTGTCGCCGGTCTCGCCACCCTGACCACGAACGCGCTGCCCATAGCCGCCGGGACAATCGTTCTCCATGAATCCATCCCGCCCGGCGCGTGGGGCGCGTTGCGCATTCTCGCATTCGCCGCGGTAACGGCCGGCGCCATCCTGCTCGCCCGTCCGGACCCGGTTCGCGGCGAGAGTCCCGAGGACAGGCCCAGATCCGCCAGCGCCCGTCGGTAGCTCGCGGCGTTCGAGCGGCGGGCAGAGCTCTCCGGCTGGAGCGCGCAGCGAGCGCCGCCGTCGACTCGACCGGCACGCCGGCGCGGGGTGTGGCGCGAGATGACCAAGGCCTCGCGTAGTCTCCCGCCGCGACCTCCGTGGACGTCGGCTCCGAACCAATCCCTACACTCGACGCGCTCGGCGTGGTCATGGAGGCGACGTCGCGCGCCGATGACGCCTTGCGATTGGCGGCCACCTATCTGGACTCATCCTTGGTCGATCTGCTGCGGATCGTCGGTTTCGACAAGGACTACGTATCCGCTGAGGGCTCTTATCTTTACGACACAACGGGGCGGGCTTACCTCGACTTCCACACCGGCGAGGGCTTCGCGAGTCTGGGTCACAACCACGCCGGCGTCGGGGAGGTGCTGCAATCGGTGATCGGTGCCGGCCTTGTCGATGGTGTGCAGATCCACTACTCGCCGTTGGCCGGGATCCTCGCGGAGGAGCTTTCTCAGCGCCTACCCAGCGGGCTCGATGCCGTGTTCTTCACCAGCACCGGCGCGGAAGCCGTGGACTCCGCGATGAAGTTTGCCCGTGCCGCGACCCGCCGGCCGCGACTTATCTCGTGCGAGAGCAGCTTTCACGGGGTCACGCTGGGACCACTGTCGCTGGTCGGCGACGACTTCTTCAAGGAGGGATTCGGGCCGCTGGTGCCGGGGTGTGACGTTGTGCCGTTTGGAGACCTGGGCCATCTGGAGGACGCGCTTCGCGGAAAGGACGTCGCCGCGTTCATCGTCGAGCCGATTCAGGGACGAGCGGTAACGCCCGCGCCGCCGGGCTATCTCGAGGGGGCGCAAGAGATCTGTAGGCACTACGGCACGCTGTTCGTACTCGATGAGGTCCAAACGGGTCTCGGGCGAACCGGGAAATGGTTCGCGCTGGAGCACGGCGCGCTCGAGCCGGACTTCGTGCTGATCGGAAAAGCGCTCAGCGGCGGCTATATGCCGGTTGCGGCGATGGTGACGAGGCGGCAGATCTACGACAGGGCGGTGGGGACGCTCGAGCGCTCGTACGTGCATCAGTCGACGTTTGGACGCAATCGCCTGTCGATGGCCGCAGGTCTGGCGACGTTGCGAGTGATCGAGCGCGATGGTCTGGTCGAACACGCCGAGCGGATGGGGGCTGTGCTGTACGACGGCCTTCGTGACCTCCAGGCGCGGTACGAGATCGTCAAGGATGTTCGCGGCCGCGGGCTGATGCTCGGCATCGAGCTGCAGGCGCCCAGTTCACGCCTGGCTCGTTTCAGCTGGCGGCTGATGCAGACCGCCAGCGCAGGGCTGTTTCCGCAGCTGATCGTCATCCCGTTGCATCGTGACCACGGTGTGATCACCATGGCAGCCGGTAAGAACGACGTGATCAAGTTGCTGCCGCCACTGACGCTCAGCGAGGATGAGGCCGGGAGCTTTCTCGAGGCGCTCGACTCCGTGCTGGCCGACTGTCAGGAAGACAAGGGCAAGAACTGGGCTGTAATGAGGGAGATCGCGCTGGGCACTCTTTCTCGCAAATCGCGCGCAAGCTGATGGCCAGTGATGAGGCGCGCGGAGTCAAAGCGCCTCTCCAGCGACCCGGCGACGGTCTCTGCCTAATCACCGGCGCTAGCGGATTCATCGGCGGCTATGTCGCCGAGCGGCTGCGACGGGAGGGTCGTCCGGTCCGCTGTTTAGTTCGCCCAAGCAGCGATACCTCGCTACTCGAACGGCTGGACGTCGAGCTCGCATGCGGCGACCTGAGGAGCGCAGGCTCGCTTGTACGCGCCGTGCAGGGTTGCCGATATGTGGTCCATTGCGGGGCGTTGGTGTCGGATTGGGCGACGGTCGGAGAAATCAGACGGATCAATGTTGCCGGTACCAGGGACTTGCTCGAAGCATCGCTCGCCGCATCGGTGCAGCGCTTTGTCCATTTGAGCACCACGGACGTGTACGGGTATCCAGGCGGTCAGGCGGTCGACGAGACGCACCTGCCGAAGCGATTTCGGAACTGGTACGCGCAGACGAAGCTGGAGGCCGAGGACGAAGTCCGCAGGGTGCAAGAGACCGGCGCGCTCGAGCTCGTGATCGTGCGTCCCGCCACGGTGTACGGTCCGCGTTCCGAGGAGGTCGTCGGGGAGATGGCCGCGGCGATCTGTGCCGGTCACATGCTGCTGATCAACCGGGGGCGCTCGGTGGCTGGGTTGACCTATGTCGAGAATGTCGTAGATGCCACCATCCTCGCGCTCGGTGACGATGAGGCGCCTGGCCAGGCCTTCAATGTCACCGACGGGCTCGCGGTTACTTGGCGCCAATTTCTGGACGATCTGGCCGACGGTCTCGGTTGTCGTCGCCCGCGATGGAGCCTGCCTTACGGATTGGCGAACGGTCTGGCGCTTTCGCTCGAACACGCCTACCGCTTGCTGCGCAGGACGACCCGCCTGAGCGCGCCACCGTTGCTCTCGCGACAAGCCGTACAGGTGCTCGGAACGGACCAGGGCTTCAGCAACCGGAAAGCCCGCACGGTACTCGGATGGGAACCACGGGTAGCCTATGCCGCCGGGCTTGAGGCGACCCTCGCGTGGGTACGGGAGGAGCACCTTGCGAAGATTGCGCACGGCCGCTCTGACCAGTAGCGCGCCCGCCGCGCGCCGTCGCCGCGTGACCCCTCGCCGAGCAGCGATCTTTGCGGCCACCCGCACGTGGGTAGCTTGAGGGCGGTCGGCCGGTGCGTGCTCCGAGGTCAGTGCCAGCGCGCCCGTTGGCTATAGTTGAGTCGTCAACAACTACGAAGGGAGAAAGCGATGAAGCTCGGACGACTTGTGTTGCGAGCCGCGGTTGGAGGGTTCTTCGTCGGCCACGGCACGCAGAAGCTGTTTGGCTGGTTCGGCGGCCACGGACTGGAGCAAACCGCTCAGGCCTTCGAGAGCATGGGCGCTCGACCCGGTCGTGTGAACGCGCTCGCGGCTGGCGCAGCCGAGACAGGGGGAGGTGCCCTCCTGCTCCTGGGCCTAGCGACCCCCCTGGCGGCTTCCGCGATCACTTCGGTGATGCTGACGGCGATCAACCGCGTGCACAAGAAGAACGGGCCATGGATGACGGCCGGCGGCTACGAGTACAACGTCGTGCTGATCGGCGCAGCGCTGACGCTCGCCGAGATTGGCCCCGGTAGCCCATCGCTCGACTCCGCCCTGGGGATCGACATGCATGGTCCGGGGTGGGCTGTCGCCGCACTGGCGGCGGGAGCGGCAGGAGCCGCCGGCGCCCACCTGTATGCCGAGCGCCAGCCGGCGCCGCTGGCCTCGCCGGAGGCTGCCCCGCAGCCGGGGCCTGAGGGTCCGCCGCAGGATGCCGAGGCGGCCGCCCCCCAGCCTGCACCGGCGCGCTAAGCGGACGGCGAGCCCCGGTTCGCGATCAAGTGGCGGCCGGCAGGAGTGGGCTCCGCATTCCGGAGGTCATACCCCGGTCGGCCGCCAGACGCTCGAGCATCACAGCCGTGTCGGCGATCGCGACGCCCGTGAGATGGCCTTGCCGCTGCTCAAAGTCGAGCACGATCTCGCGCAGCGCGGCGCCATAGGCGCGCTCGTCGCGTTGCGCCAGTGCGGCGATCGTGCGGGAAGTGCGCTCGAAAGCATCCGACCCGGTGGCCATCGCCGCGCTCCATCGCCGCGCGTCGTCGTCGTCGCCCGCGACCAAGGCGGCCAGGGCGCGGGCGTAGGAGGCGGTGGGCGAACCGCTCGCGTTCTCGTCGCTGGCGAGCGCCTTGCGCACGTAATCAGCCCCGGACGCCGCTTCGTCCGCCAGGATCGACGATTTCAGCATCCCGACCAGGCGTCCGTAGCTGCGCGGTGGCGCCTCATCCCAGGAGCGGCGGTAGAGATCGGCCGCTGAGCGCAAGGCAGCGCGGGCGGCTTCGCGGTCGCCCGCCAGAAGCGCGCGCTGCCCCTCGGCGTCGCGTTCGATGGCTGCCGCCATAAGTTCGCGATGAGCCCGTTGCGACACGGTGGTCAGGGTACGCGCGATCGCTCCGCACACGATGCTCCGCTCGACATTCCCCCCGCCCGAGGAGTACGGTGCCCCGAACTGCGCGAATATGGGAGGTGAGGGATGCGTGCAACCGCCTCTGTGCGGCTCAGAGTCAACCGCATCGATCATCAGCTCGTGGTGGAGCCCCGTCTTTTGCTGGTGCACGCGTTGCGAGAGCACCTGGGTTTGACCGGCACGCACGTGGGCTGCGACACCTCGACCTGTGGCGCCTGCACCGTGCACACGGACGGCCGTGCGGTCAAGTCCTGCACGGTCCTCGCGGTCCAGGTCGAGGATTCGGAGGTGACCACGATCGAGGGTCTTGCCCGCGACGGTCAACTACATCCTTTGCAGGAGGCGTTCTGGAACGACCACGCGGTCCAGTGCGGCTACTGCACGCCAGGCATGATCATGGCCGCTGCCGCGCTGCTCGACGAGAACCCAGATCCGAGCGAGAGCGAGGTTCGCGAAGCGCTGGAGGGCAACCTATGCCGCTGCACCGGCTACCACAACATCGTCAGGGCGGTGCTGGACGCGGCCACGCAGAAGAGCGGGACTGTCGCGGCAGAATCAGAGGTGAGGGCATGAGCACTCCCGACGGCAACGGTCATTACATCGGCCGTGCCATGTACGAGCACGTCCAGTACGACGAGGCAGGTCAGCTCGTGACCGGCACCTTCGTGGACTACGTGTTGCCGACGGCCGCGGAGCTGCCGAACTTCGAGACGGACCGCACCGAGACCCCCTCGCCGGTCAACTCGCTCGGCGTAAAAG
>JAFAPR010000328.1 GCA_019247075.1 Solirubrobacterales bacterium | reverse complement strand
GCGCTCGTCGCCAAGGCGGAGCCGCGGCTGTTCGTCGGCCACGCCGCCCAAACGCTATCGCCGATGCCGCTACCCAAGTGGATCGTCGAGGGGCGGGCGCGCCGCCACTAGTCCGTCTCGCTAGGCCGCCTGCTTTTGCCGGCGACCCACCCAGCCCCCGCGCCCGCTGCGGCGCCAACGACACCGCCGATCCCTAGCAGGGTCGCGCTGCGCAGCGGCTTGCGCTGCGCCTTCGAGGCGACGCCGCGCGCGGTGTGTTTGGCCGTTGCCTTCGCCGCCTTCTTGCCCGTTGCCTTCGCCGCCTTCTTGCCCAAAGCCTTGCCATGCGATGCCATCAATGCCTCCAGACTCGAATGACTTTGTCTACCCGGCCACCACGCGCCCGACGCGCCCGCCGACTCGGCCAACACGCGCCCGACGCGTCCGCCGACTCGCGCGTGCAAGAACTACCGCGCCAGCGCCTCGAGCAGCTGCGGCAGCAGGTCCGGCTCCGCGATCGGCGTCAAGGCCACCGTGGTGATTCCGCCCTCGACGAACTCCTGCACCCGCGCCCTGACCTCCTCCGGAGAGCCGAAGATGAAGATCTCGCGGATCAGGTTCTCCGGCGCGAGCTCGGCGGCCCGACCGCGATCACCCGACTGGTAGGCCTCGACCATCGGCGCGATCTGCTCCCCCCAACCCAGCCAGCGGAAGAAGCGCGCATACACGGGCACGCTGCCGTAGGCGGCGAACATCGACCGCGCGAACACCATGCCCTGCTCCTCGGCCACCGGCAGGATGAAGAAGCGGCACGCGAGTTCAGTGGGGGTGCGCTCCCGGCCGGCGGCGCGCTCGCCCTCTCGCAGCGCGGTCGCCACCTGCGGCAGTCCCGACAGAGGCAGGAAGTTCGTGAACGCCCCGTCGGCCACCTCGGCGGCCAGCGCCAGCATGCGGCCGCGCAGCGCCGCGACCACGATCGGCACCGGCTGACTCACCGGCCGTTCCAGCCGCAGGCCGCCGTACCCGCGCTCGGGTGGAACCGAGAGCACGGGCCTCAACGCGGCGACCGCTTCGCGCACCTTCGACAAGGGACGCTCGAACGCCAGACCGTTGAACCGCTGCACCGTGACGTCGGAGGAGGCGCCGAGGCCGAGCACGAACCGGCCCCCGCTCGCCTCCTGCAACGCCGCGGCGGTCTGCGCCAGCACGCCCAGGCCGCGCGTGAACGGGTTGACGATGCCCGTGACCAGGCGCATCCGCTCGGTGACCGGAGCGGCGATTGCCAGCGGGGTGAAGCCGTCTGAGCCATTGGGCGTCTCGCCCGACCAGAGGTCGTCGTAGCCGAGCGCCTCCGCCTGCCGGTAGAGGCGCGGGTGGTCGCCCAGCGGCACGCCCGGGAAGGGCACCGTGAGCCCCCAGCGGAGCGGTGGCCGTCGGTCGCCGCCGCTCACCGGGGCGGTTGGGCCGATACCGCGCTCACGTCCGCGAAGGTTCGCCGAGTACGCCGAGCGCTGAGCGAACCTCGGGCGTCGCCGGTGCGGCGGATGACGCTGCGCCGGCGGCGTCCGAATCGTACGGGGGCGCGATCGCGGTCAGCCCACCGTCGACGATCAAGGTCGTGCCGGTGACGTACTCCGAGGCGGGGGAGAGGAGGAACAGGACGCACTCGGCCACCTCCTGGACCGTGCCCATGCGGCGCTTCGGGATCTTGGGCAGAACGGTCTCGAGCGGGGCGACGCGACCGGTCGCGTAAAAGAAGGCCGACGAGTCGGACTCGATGATCCCCCCGTTGACCGCGTTGACGTTGATGCCGAGCGGCGCCAGCTCGACCGCCATGTAGCGCGTCCATGCCTCGACCGCGGCCTTGGCGGAGCCGAGGTTGGCGTAGGTCGGGTACGCGCGCAGCGCGCCGTAGCTCGACAGGGCCACGATCCGTCCCGCGCCGGGCATGAGCTTGACCGCGTGCTGCGTGCCCACAACGAAGGCGCGCACGTTCAGGTTGAAGGTGCGCTCGAGGTTGTGGGGCTTGAGCTCGAGCAGCGGTGCGAAGTTGCTGGCGGCGGCGTTCGAGACGAAGAAGTCGAGCCGGCCGAACCGTTTCGCGATCGCGGAGAACATGCGCTCGACCTCGTCCAGATCCTCGAGATCAGCGCGGATCGCCATGCCCTGCACACCGCGCTCAGAGACTCCGCGCAGCGTCTCCTGCGCCGCCTCGTCGTTGCGGCGGTAGTTGATCACCGGGATCGTGCCCCGCTCCGCCAGGCTGAAGGCCAGCGC
>JAFAPR010000325.1 GCA_019247075.1 Solirubrobacterales bacterium | reverse complement strand
CTCTCTCCAGGCGCCGGCTGCTGGGCGTCTCGGGCGCGGCGGGTGCGGCCGCGGTGGTCGCGGGGTGTGGGCTGATTCCGCCGGTGCAATCTCCCGTGTCGAGGATCCCCCTGCGGGTCACCGGATCTGACGTTCCCCTCCTCGACGGCCTGCTCCAGAGCGAGTACCACGCGGCCTACGCCTACACCGCGAGCGTTCCCCGCCTGAACCGCTACGGGGTGCGGCTGGCCCGGTGGTTTCTCCACCAAGAGCTAGGCCACATCACGGTTCTGTACTCGCTCATCAGAAGCGGCCACGCAAAGCCGAGCGCTCCGCTGAGCAGCTATCCGATCGGGCATCCCCGCGACCAGCGAGAGCTGCTGGGGGAGCTCCACGTCGTGGAGGCCTCCTCGCTTACGACCTACTCGCACGCGATCCCGAGGCTGTCGTCCGGAAAGTTGCGGGCGATCGCGGCTTCGATCATGGCCAACCGGGCGCAGCACGTCTCGCTGCTGCGCCTGGCCCTGGGAATGGAGCCGGTGCCCTCCGCGCTCGCGACAGGAAGCGAATGAGCTGCACGCGGCGAGGTCTGTTTCGCGGCACGGTCGCAGGCGGCGTGGCAGCACTCGGTCTCGTCAGCGCCGCCGACGCCGCGACCGACGTGACCGCGCTGCTGCACGGCGCGCGCACCGACGCGCAGGTGCTCCTGCGACTGCTGGAGTTCGAGCAGCTGCAGGGATTCGCCTACGAACACGTGCTTCACACCGCCGCGCTGCAGTCAAAGGCAAGGAGCATGGTCACGCAATTCCTCGGCCAGGAGCGCCGCCACGCCGAACTGCTCGCCTCAGAGCTTGCCACGCGCCAGGTGGGAGTGCCCGCCCCGCTTTCAAACGTCGCAGAGGCGGATCGGGAGCTCGCCGCGGTGGGCGTGAACGGTCGGCTCACCGGGGTCGAGCGGGAGGCAGCCGCGGTGCGCATGCTGATCGGGATCGAGACTGTCGCCGAGGAGATCTATTACGCGGCAATCGAGAGGCTGTCGAGCGCGGGCCCGGTGGGGCTCGCGGCTGACATCATGGCCTGCGAGGCGCAGCACTGGACCGGGTTGAGCGCGGTGCTGCACTATGGCAACCCGGGCCTTGACACGCCCCGGGAGTTCGCGCCCTCGGTCGGTCAGCTCACCAACCCCTGACGGGAAGCGGTTCGCCTTCCATCGAATGGCCGACTGGTAGCTTGCGCGCCACGATGCGGATTGCGCCCGCCCTGTACGACGAGATCATCGATCACGCCCGTTCGGAGGCACCCAACGAGTGCTGCGGGATGATCGCCGCGCGCGACGACGAGGCGGTCCGGGTCTACCGGGCGACGAACGCGGCCGCGAGTCCGCTGCGGTACGAGATCGACGGCGTCGAGCAGTATCGGATCCAGATGGAGATCGAGGACTCCGGCCTCGATCTCGGCGCGATCTACCACTCGCATACGCGGACCGAGCCGTACCCGTCCCAGACCGACATCAACCTGGCCTTCTATCCCGATGCCACTTACGTGATCGTGGGCCTCGCCAACGAAGAGCCCGAGGTCCGGGCTTTCACGATCCGCGAGGGGCAGGTGCACGAGGCGGAGCTCGAGCTGGCATGAGACTGCGTCTGCGCCGTGACCGACGGGAGTCCGCCGTCCGGGATCCGGTCAAGGTGGCCACCGCGCGCAACCAACCGGAGGCCGAGTTCATCCAGGCGCTGTTGCGCGAGGAGGGGGTGCCAAGCATGCTGCGCAGGAGCGCGGGCTTCGACGTACCCGACTTCCTCGCGGTCGGCCCCCGCGACGTGCTCGTCCCGGCCGCCGCCGCCGACCTGGCGCGGCAGATCCTGACGGAGGGCCGACCGCAGGGCTAGGGGCGGGCCGACCCCAGGGCTAGGGCAAGGCCGACCGGATTTCGGAGCTACACGAGAACCGGCTGGCGATCGCTGGCGATCGCTGCGATCTCCTCCGAGGCGCGTTCGAACTCATCGTCCGAGAGCACGGGCGTGCCCTCGAAGGGCAGGTCGCGCGTCAGCTCGAGCCAGGAACGGCAGCCGCCGTAGTCATCCCGGACCCTGACCGTCACCGGACGCGGGATCCGGTAGGTGCGCAGGAGGATCACGTGCAGGGGGTGACGCCGTTTCCACGCCAGCCGCTTCTCCGCGTAGTCGGTTGTCCACACGTAGAAGGGCGCCAGCGAGTCAACCGTTCGCCGGTCGATGACGGTGAAGTGAGCGGCCACCTCCGCCCATGCCCGAATCCGAACCCGGTCGGGCTGAGCGATCGGCATGTCCGCCCGCAGCGCGTGGGGCGGCGGCTCGCCATCGCTCCACACGCCCTCTTCGAGCGCGCGCTCGAGCTCGGGCTGATGTGACGCTCGCACCAGTTCGGAGCTCTGATGGTCGAACGTTGGATACAGAAAGAAGCGCTCGTGTTCGAGCTTGAAGTGCTTGTCGGGCTCGCGAATACCGCCCTTACGCAAGGTGAGCAGCTGCTCGCCTTCCGCAAGTGCCCGCACAGTTACGGCCCATTCTTTAAAAGCAATCGGCATGGGGATAAAAAGGAAAGGGTTTTTTTACTTTTAGGGCCCGCGCGCGCACTGTATGCACGACCACCACGCGGGGAGGCAAGATTTTAGGCGAGCCTCACGAAAATGCCAAATCTTCTCCAAAATCCGCCTTCGGGCGGGCGGCTTGGGAGCCCTTTTGGGCGAACCGTTGGAGTGGGCCCGCTAGCGCTGTTGCTCGGTCGGGCGGATCAGCAGCTCGTTTACGGCCACGCGTCGCGGACGGGTGACGATGTAGGCGATCGCGTCGGCGATGTCCTGCGCCGAGAGCCGCTCTACCTCGGCGAAGGTCGCGGCGATTTGCTCACGGACCTCGGGGCGGTTGTGCGACGCGAGCTCCGTTTCGACGGCGCCCGGTTCAACCAGGGAGATCCGGACGCGGCGCTCTGTGACCTCCTGGCGCAACGCCTCGCTGAACGCGCCCACGCCGTGCTTGGTCAGGTTGTAGACGCCTGAGCCCAGCCTCGCCACACGGCCGGCCACCGAGCTGATGTTCACCATGTCGGCCACGCCTCGAGGGCCGTCCTGCGCGGCGCGAAGCAGATGCGGGAGCGCCGCGTGGGCGCAGTAGAGCAAACCGGCGACGTTGACCTCCAGCATCCGCTCCCACTCCTCCAGGGGAGCGCCCTCGATTGGCCCGAGCAGCATAACCCCTGCGTTGTTGACGAGCGTGTCCAGGCGACCCAGCCCTTGCACCGTGCGCTGCACAGCAGCCCGGGCCTCTTCCTGGGAACCGACGTCCGCTTGGATCACCAGGGCGCGGCCGCCGTTGGAGTCAATTTGCTGCGCCAGCCGTTCGAGGCGGTCGGCGCGGCGCGCCACCACAGCCACGGCGGCTCCCCGCCCAGCCAGGGTCAGGGCGGTGGCCGCGCCGATGCCGCTGGAAGCGCCCGTGACCAGCGAGACGGTTCCGCTGAGTTCTGCGTCGGTTGTCATGCGGGGATCTTGACGCCCCGCGTGTTCTGGTGCTGCTTACTTTGAAGGTGCCCTACGCCCGCTAAAGCTTGATCCCTGCTCCGCGCTCCAGCGGCTCGAGCAGCGCGGCGAAGTCATCCTCCCCGTGGCCCATGGTGGCGGCGGCGACCAGCGTCTCGCGGGTCAGCGCGGCATAGGGGAAGGCCGCTCCGGCCGACTCGCTCTCCTCGAGGCACAGCCTCACGTCCTTGAGCATGTGATCGAGCTTGAAAAGGGTCGAGTAGTCGTGCTTGCGCATCGGCTCGGCCTTCAGCTCGACCATCGTGGAGGCCGCGGAGCCGCTGCGCATCACGGCGACGAGCGCCTCCAGGTCCAGACCCGCCCTGGCGCCGGCGATCAGCGCCTGTGCCAGCGTGGCGGCGTTGGTCGCGGCCACCGCGTTGTTGAGCAGCTTGACCGTCTGGCCGTGGCCAAGAGGCCCTACATGGATGATCGTCTCGCCCATCGCCTGAAGCACCGGCCGCGCCCGCTCGACGTCGGCCGTTGTCCCTCCGACCATGATCGTGAGCGTGCCGTCCTGCGCCCGCGGAGCCGACCCCGTCACGGGGGCGTCGACCATGCGGATGCCGCGTCGGTGAAGTGCCGCCGCGATCCGCTGCGTGGCGGCGGCACCGATGGTCGAGCAGTCGACGCACAGGACACCCTCGTGCGCTCCGGAGGCGACGCCATCGGTCCCGAGCAAGACGTGCTCCACCTGGGGTCCGTCGACCACCATCGTCACGACGACGTCGGCGCCCTCGGCCGCCTGGGCGGGCGTCGGCGCCCGCTGCGCTCGATGCCCGCCGCAGAACGCTTGCGCCTTGGCCGTGGTCCGGTTCCAGACCGTCAGCTCGAAGTCGGAGCGGTCGAGATTGGCGGCCATGCGCGAGCCCATGATGCCCAGACCCAAGAAAGCGACACGCATTGCCGCGTCAGGCTACGCGACGAGCACGCCCGAGAGATTCTCGCGTCCCTCGATGTCGAGCTTCCGGTAGGTGTTGCGCAAGTGGTACTCGACGGTCTTGGGAGTCACAAACAGGGCTTGGGCGATCTCCCTGTTGCTATGACCGACCGCGGCTAGCTCGGCGATCCGGCGCTCGCTCGGCGTGAGCGACTCGGGGCCGCTCAGGAGCATGACACGCCGGGGACGGGCGCCGGAGGCCGCCAGCTCCGTGCGCGCCCGGTCGTGCAGGGCGGTCGCCCCGCCGGCCCAGGCCAGGTCCGCCGCGCGCTGCAACGGGTCCCGCGCCGCGACCCGCTTGTTGGCGCGCCGCAGCGCCGCACCCAGCTCGACCAGCGTTTTGACCGTCTCCAGCCTTGGGGGCGCGTTCTTGGCGAGCTCGGCGGATGCTTGGAGCATGGCCAGCCCCTCCCGTGGTCCCTGACACATACCGAGCACGCGCTTGGTGCGGATGAGTTCGTGCAGGACCCGGCCGCGCTGCGCTCGTTGCGCGGCGTCTTGCGCCAGCCGTAGGGCGCGGCTGCGATCTCCCACGGCGAGCGCCGCCTCCGCCGCCGTGGTGCGCCACGGGGTATAGCCGAAGTACTCGACGTCTCGCTCCAAGACCGCGCCGCTCGAGACCGCGGCCTCCAGCGCTTCGTGACAACGACCCTGAGCGAGGCGCAGCACAGCGAGTGAGTATGTGCCCATCGCGTCCTGGAGGTCGGCCGTCTGCTCGACCGGCGCGTTTTCGAACAGCACTTGCTCCGCGCGCTCGTGCTCGCCCTTCTCGATCAGGGCCAGGGAGAGCTGGGCTGCAATCCATCCATCGTATTGCCGCCAGCCGAGGCTGCGAGCCTCGCGAGCCGTCTCGTACTCAGAGATCGCGTCATCGACCTCTCCCCGCCCGAGCAAGGGAAAGGCACGCATGAGGGCGGCGCTCGCCAGCGCGAAGGGCCAGCCGAGTCTGCGCGCCTCGGCAAGAGCTGCGTCAGCGACCCCGATGGCCCGCTCGAACTCTCCTGCCAGGAAGAAGGCCGCGCTGACGAACCTCCAGCCCATCCCTTGGGGGGTCCCATGCTCGAGCAAGCGGCCGCCATCCCATGCGCGCTTCGCATGCTCAGTCACCGTCTCGGCGGGCTCGCCTTGAGACGCTGCGTGCAGTGCGGCCTGCGCGAGCCGCAGCCGCTGGCCCTGGGTCGTTGCACCATCCGTGGCTCGAGCCAAAAGTTGCGCCGAGCGCGTCAGCACCCGCTTTTGCAGTGCCGGCACTAACCCCGCCGTGGCTACGAAATCCGCTTCCAGCTGATCGCGCAGCTCGAGCTCCTCAAGGTCCGTGGGCTCCTGGGGCAACTCCGCCAGGCCCATCTCGTAGGTCTTTGCGGCCTCCTCGTGCAGGCCCTGGTTGGAGAGCGACCGACCCTGTTGGAGAGCCAACTCAGCGCGCCGACGCGGATCCCTGGACGCGGCCATTGCCTGCGCAAAATGGCTGGCCGCTTCCACCAGCCCCGCAGCCGCCTCGGTGGCTCCGAGTTCGCCAAGGACGGTGGTCCGCAGGTCGCCGCTCGGTGGTTCCTCGAGCGCCCGCCGTAGATAGCTGACGGCGGACCGGGGCGACGCCCGCGCCCGCGCCTCGCGCGCGGCGGCGCAGAGTTGCTCGACCACCCAGGCGTCACCTCTTCGGTGGCTGAGCATCAGATGGGCCACCACCTTCTCGAGCGGCGCGTCTTCGGAGTGGAGCAGCCGCGCCGCCTCGAAGTGTCGAGTAGCGAGCTCGCCGGGCGGGATATCGCGCTCCAGCGCCTGGCGCACGAGCGTGTGTAAGAAACTCAGAGGTTCGCCAGCCTGCAAGACCTCTACACCCGCGAGCGCGTCGGTGGCCGCCGAGGCCGACGCCATGTCAAGGCCCGCAAGCGTCGCAGCCTGCCGGAGCGGCACGTCGTCGCCAAGGACCACGACCGCGCGCGCAAGCGCGGCCGCGGACTGGCCCAGGCGGCCAACTCGAACCCGGAGTGCGCGGACTACAGCCTCGGGGACCAGGGATACGGCCCGCTGGGCTAGCTCCGCCGCCGAGAGCTCGCCCTCGTCCCGCAGCGCAATCAGCAGTTCATGCAGGAAGAACGGGTTTCCGGCCGTCGCCTCTAGGCATGCGTCCACCAGGGCGCGATCCGCTCGCTCGCCCAGTACGCGCCACGCGAGCTTGGAGACGGCAGTCGGGCCGAGCGGGACAAGCGTCTCGACGCGAACCCGGGGATGGGTCGCAATTCGGTCGAGCATGTCGGAGACCGCTTCTCCCATCCCCGTCCTGCGCGTCATCACCACCGCCATCGGCAGCTCGTCTAGACGGTGCAGCAGATAGAGGACGAACTCCAGCGAGGCCGTGTCGCACCAATGCAAGTCGTCGATCGCCAACAATGCAGGACGGGTCTCCTCCTGCGTGGCGATGACGGTGAACACGCTGTGTACGAGACCGAGATCGCTGCCCTCAACCGGACCTTGATCGTGAGGGCTGTTCCCTAGCAGTGTGCGCACGCGATGGGGCAAACCCGCCAGCGTTGTCTCGCGGCGCTTTGCCGAGAACTCGTCGAGCTGCGCAGCAAGGAGCTGGGCGGCGATTCCGAACGCCATGTGGTGCTCGAGCTCGGTGCCGGCGGCGCGCAGTATCCGGAACCCCATCCCGCGGGCGCCGTCGAGCGCTGCCTCGTGGAGACGCGTCTTGCCGAGGCCGGCGTGGCCCTCGATGAGAAGCGCCTCGCCGCTGCCGCCCTCTGCTTGCTCCAGGGTCGCTTGGATCGCTGCTAGTTGATGGTCGCGGTCGAGGAGGCAGGCCGCTCCGCGTTCAGCGCGGCCGCTTCGAGCACGCTGCTCCCCTCGAGGCATCCTAGTGTGCAGAAATTCCGAAATAGGGTGTGATGCAGAATCCTAACCGGACCTTGACCACTTTTGGATCCGGGTCGTGAGGGAACGCTTGCGCCAGTGTCCGCTGATGGACGGTAGACGCCGAGGTTCGCCCGATGGCGTCGGTCCCACCCGTTCTCTGTGCGGCACTCCGAACCCGCGCGCATGATGCCGGTGGTGGCGCGCTCATGCGCCGGTCCGCTACGGCGGCGATCCGTATCCGCCGCCGCCTGGCGTCTCGATCCGAAGGCGCTGTCCCGGCCGGAGGGTGCCGATCGACTTTGGCGGGAGCTCCTCGCCGTCGAGCACGTTCCTGCCAGGCGCGCCCGGGTCGCCGCCGGCGGCTCCCGGGGGGCCGTGGCGCCGTCTTTCGGTGATCAGGGAATAGCGCAGCTCCGCAGTCGCCTCGAGCTCCCTGACCACGCCTTCTCCGCCGCGATAACAACCCCGGCCGCCGGAGCCGCTCCTCAGGCCGTACTCGACCATCCGCAGCGGGAACTCCAGCTCGAGCGCCTCGATCGGCGTGTTCAGCGTGTTGCTCATCGCGACGTGGACCGCGCTCGGGCCGTCCGCGTCGTCGCACGCGCCCTGCCCGCCACCGATCGTCTCGTAGTAGACGACATCCTCGGAGCCGAGCGTGACGTTGTTCATAGTCCCCTGTCCGAGCGCGCGACAGAAGGCCTTAAGGATCACGTCCGCCACGCGCGAGGAGGTCTCGACGTTGCCGCCGACCACCGCTGCCGGGGAGCGCGCGTTGAGCAGGCAGCCCTCTGGGACGATCGCCTCCACCGGTCGGTAGGCGCCGGCGCTCGGCGGGATGTCCGGGTCTGTTAGCACGCGCAGGGCGAAGTAACAGGCAGAGAGGGTGACGGCAAGCGGGCAGTTCAGGTTTCCGCCGTGCTGCGCGGCGGTGCCGGTGAAGTCGAGCACCAGGCGGTCGCCCTGCACCGTGGCCTCGAGCGCGATCTCGAGGTCGCCGTCGCTGGCCTCGAGGGTGTCGCGCGCGCGGCGGGCCCCGTCCTCGAGCTCCTCCAAGCACGCTCTCGTGCGCCGCTCGGCATACGCGAGCACCTCCCTGAAAGCCTCGCGAACCGTCTCGAGTCCGGCCCGGTCGATCAGCTCGCCGAGCCGCTGCACGGCCACCCGGTTGGCGGCGAGCTGGGCGCGAAGGTCGGCCCGCCGCTGCTCTGGCCGGCGCATCTGGGTGGTCAGCTCGGCGATCGCCTGCTCGTCGAGGACGCGCGGCGCGATCACCACTCCCTCCTCGGTCAGCGTACGGCTGTCGGCGGGCATCGACCCTGGCGTAGGTCCCCCGACGTCGGCGTGGTGAGCGCGGTTGGCGGCGAACGCGACGAGTTCGCCATGGACCCGAATCGGGGTGATCACGGTGATGTCCGGAAGGTGGGTGCCGCCCCGGTAAGGGTCGTTCAAGATCCAGGGCAGGCCGGAGCTGTGGTCCTCCTCCAGAACCGCGGCGACCGCGGCGGGCATCGCTCCAAGATGGACCGGAATGTGCTCGGCCTGCATGACCATCTCGCCCCGAGGATCGAACAGCGCGGTGGAGGCGTCGCGCCGTTCCTTGATGTTGGCCGAGTGGGCGGACCGGATCAGCACGGCGCCCATCTCCTCGCAGATAGCCCGCAGTGCACCAGTGAGCACCTGGAGCTCAACCGGGTCGATCATGGCCGGCCACCTCGCAGGTGCGCCCATCTGATGCCGCTCCCGCGCGGGGAAGCGTGGCTATTCACGGTCTCGCCGGAGATGTACGGTGCCGGCGTGATCGACCTCGCCGCTCCAGCGCGGCGGGATCAGGATCGTCGATTCAGGCAGCTCGACCACGGCCGGCGCCGCGATCCTCGTCTCCGGCGGGGGCATGCCGCGGATCGTTTCGACCTCCACGCGCATGCCTCCAAGCACCGCCTCTCGGCTGCCACGAACCGGCACTTCTGGATCAGTCTGTGAGGCGCCGGCGAGGTCGACCTCGGCCCCGGGCATGATGGCGGTGACACGGATCGTGATCAGCTCGACCTCCTGCTCGGGGTCGCGGTAGCCGTAGCGATCTTCGTGGAGAGCGGCGAAGAGCTCTATCAGCTCGTCAGGCTGGGGGCTCGGTCCGGCGCTCACCGGCAGCTCGAATGCCTGCCCCCGATAGCGCAACTCGTAGGTTGCAGAGATTTCCGCGCGCTCCTCTCCCAGCGCGCCCCGCCCCTGGGCCCCCAGCTCTTCCACGACCGCCGCCACGTTGTCAGCGGTGAGTTGGTCGCCGCTCAGCAGGGCCGTCCGCTGGGAGTCCCGCCGGCGCGGTGAGACGACCAGCCCGAGCGCTGCCAGCACGCCCGACGTCTGCGGGCAGAGGATGTGGTCGATCTGCAACTCGTCGGCGATCGCGCCGGCGTGCAGGGGCCCCGCACCCCCGAAGGCCAGCAGCGCGTACCCGCGCGGATCGATGCCTCGCTGCACGGTGACCACGCGCAGGGCGCGAAGCATCTCGGCGTTGGCGACCCGGATGATTCCCTCGGCGCAGGCGATCGGGTCGAGCCCCAGGCATCGCCCCAGGTCCGCGACCGCGTCCTCCGCGAGCCGCCGATCAAGCCGCACCTCGCCGGCGAGCGGCCTGTCGGGCGCGAGGTAGCCGAGCAAAAGGTTGGCGTCCGTCACGGTGGGCTCGGTTCCTCCCCGGCCGTAGCAGGCCGGACCCGGGTCGGCGCCCGACGAGCGCGGACCGACGCGCAGCGCCCCGCCGGGGTCGCTCCAAGCCACCGAGCCGCCTCCGGCGCCCACCGTGTGCACGGCGACAGCCGGAAGCGACAGGGGGCGGCCCGCGATTGAACTGGTGCCGCGCTCGTGGACGGAGCCGCCTTCGACCACGCAGACATCGCAAGATGTCCCGCCCATGTCGAAGCAGAGCGCGTCCGGCGCGCCCGCTTGCCTCGCCACGAACGCGGCGCCCGAGGTGCCGCCGGCGGGACCGGAAAGCACCGTCCAGGATGCGTGGCTTGCGGCCGTCGCGGCGTCGATCAGGCCGCCGTTCGACTGCATGATCGTCGGCTCCGGGAGTCCCCCGCCCCGCGCTCGCTCTACCAGTCTTCGGAGGTAGGAGCGGAGCAGGGGAGAAAGTGCGGCGTCGACCTCCGTGGTGGCGGCGCGCTCGAACTCGCGAAACGTGCCGACCACCTCGTGGGAGAGGGATATGTGGGCATCGGGCAGCGCCTCGGCGAGAGCTCGGCCGATCTCCCGCTCGTGCTCGGGGTGGCTGTAAGAGTGGAGCAGCACGACAGCGACCGCATCGGGATCGGCCGGCGCCACCTCGGCGGCCAACGCCTCCGCGGCCTGCGGCTCGAGCGGCCGAATCGGCCCCTCGGGCGTCATCCGCTCAGGCGCCTTGAAGCGGAGCGCGTGCGGGGCCAGCGGCGGCGGCCACGCGGCGCACAGGCGGTAAAGCTCCGGCCGGTTCTGGCGGCCCAGCGCGATGATGTCGGTGAAGCCCTCGGTGGCGACCAGCGCGGTGCGCGCGACCTTGCCTTCCAGCAGGGCGTTTGTCGCGACCGTCATGCCGTGGGCAAATGCGGTGATCTCCTGCGGTCCTCGACGTGCCTGCGATAGAACCGCCTCGGCAGCCGCCATCACTCCCTCGGATTGGTCAGCCGGGGTGGTTGGCGTCTTGGCCGTCACCAGGCGGCCATCGACGGCGAGCACGGCATCGGTGAAGGTGCCGCCGACGTCCACGCCCAAGAGCATGGGGCGACGTTATACGTTCAGTGCCTACGCGGCGAGCGCCGGCTCGAGCTCTTCGGTCTCCGCCAGGTGCTGGTGAGACGGGCAGTAGCCGTTGTGCGGCAGCGGCACCCGCTGACAAGGCGTGCCCTTGCGCGTGCTCGCCCGACACCGAAGCGGGTTGCCGTACACGTCGTAGCCGTTGTTCGGCTGGTTTTGCAGGAACTCGTCGGCGTAGTCGAGGTAGCGCTCGATCACGCGCAACACGCGGGCCTGCGCGTGCAACGGAAAGTAGTCGCGAATGTCCTTGAATAGGGTCAGCGCGGGGCGGGCGAAGTAATGTCGGTCGGTCGCGAGGCGCTCGACCGCGGCCTCACACGCGCGGAGCACTTGCTCGTGGTTTTTGTAGCTTCGCTCGTGGTTTAAGTGGTTCCCCCGCCGCTGCACATCCTCCAGGATCTCTCCCGCGAGCTCGCGATACATCGCTCGGCTAAACCGGTACATGTAGAGTCACTCCTTTCGGCCCTCCCGCCGTACACCTGTCCTACAGGGGGCGCGAGTATGGTCAGGCGATATGAAGCGAAGGAGTTCCCGAAAATTAACTACGTGTTAAGCCGGAATCCGGTGCGTCACTGGCGCGCGCGGTCCGGGGCTTGGACCGTTTTCGCCCCTTAGCGCCACGCCTCCCACAGCGGCTCGGACTCCTTGCGCACCGTGACGTGCTGGTTGTCCAGGCGCGGGTCGCGCGTGGGGAAGTCCACCCGTCGGTGAGCGCCGCGGCTTTCGGTCCGCGTCAGGGCGCACTCTCCGATCAGCCGCACGAGCGGGTGCGAATCGCCTGTCAACCCGCGCAGGCCCGCGTCGTCTCGCTCGAGGCCCGCGGCGCGCCAGAGTGCAAGTCGGCTTGCCTGCGATGCGGGGGAAATGACGGGCGGCCTGGCTGCCTGCTCGGTAGCCGCCCGGCGCGCGCGTCTGTCCGGCCGCGGCTCGCTACTCGCCGCCGCAGCCGCGCGCGCGCCGAACACGAAGCATTCGCTCAAGGAGTTGGATGCCAGCCGATTGGCGCCGTGCAGACCCGTGCAGGCACACTCGCCGACTGCGTACAGGCCTGGCACGGTGGCGCGGCCCACCAGGTCGGTCGCGATGCCACCCATCAGGTAGTGGGCGGCCGGCGAGACCGGCACGAGCTCGCGGGCCGGGTCGATGCCCGCGTCACGTAGGGCGCTGACCACGTTCGGGAACCGGGCCGGATCAACCGCTCGCATGTCGAGGTACGCCGAGCGGGCTCCGGTGGCGACCATCTGGCGGTGGATGGCGCGCGCCACCTCGTCCCGCGGCGCAAGCTCGTCGACGAACCGGGTCCCGCCGGAGTCGAGCAGCCGCGCGCCCTCTCCGCGCACCGCTTCGGTGACCAGGAATCCGTCGGCACCGTTTGCGCCCACCACCGCGGTGGGGTGAAACTGCATCATCTCGAGATCGGCGAGCGCGGCGCCGGCCACATGGGCCAGCAAGAGACCGCCGCCGATGGCGCCCGGCGGGTTTGTGGTCCGGGCCCACAGCGCCGCAGCGCCGCCGGTGGCCAGCACCACGGCCGCCGCCAGGAGCGCCTGGCCGTCCTCGAGCCACACCCCTGCACACCGGCCGTCGGCTGTCAGCAGTCCGGCCGCGCGACGGCCTTCGAGCACCTCGATGCGGTCGTCGCATGCGACCAGAGTCGACAGCGTGCCCAGTAGCCGGCGGCCCGTCGCCGCCCCGTCGGCGTGCACGATCCGGCGGGCGGAATGGCCTCCTTCGAGTGCGAGCGCGAACCTCCCCCGCGGGTCGCGGTCGAAACGGACTCCCAGCGACGACAGATCCTCAACCGCCCGGGCGGCCTCGGCGCATAGGACCCGGGCTGCGGAGACGCGCACCATCCCGCGGCCCGCCGCGACCGTGTCGGCCAGATGCAGATCCGGGCTGTCATCCTCGGACAGGGCGGCCGCCAACCCGCCCTGTGCCCAGTAGCTCGAGGACTCGGCCAGCGTGGTCGCGGAGACCAGCGTGACCCGGGCGCCCGCGCGGGCCGCGCACAGTGCCGCGTAGAGTCCGGCGGCGCCGGCGCCAATTACGCACACATCGCTCTCGGGGGTCTTCACGAGATGTACGGTAGCCCGCGGTGGCGAGTGCTCCCGTGTTTCTGTCGCATCCATCCTCGCTGGCGCACGACACCGGTCCGCATCCCGAACGCGCGGCCCGCATCACCGCGATCGAGGCCGAGCTCGCCGCGCGAGGCTGGCTAGGTTTGGAGCGGGTGCTCTCTCCCACGGTGCAGCGGCCGGTGCTCGAAACGGTCCATCCCGAGCCCTACATCGACTGGCTCGAGCACAGCTCCACTTCGGTCGCCTACCTGGATCCGGACACCGTGGTGGGCCCAGGGTCTTTCGAGGCCGCTCTGCACGGTACGGGCGGTGCGGTGCGACTGGTCGAGCTGCTACTGGATGGCTCCGCCTCCGCTGGATTCAGCGCCCACCGCCCGCCGGGCCATCATGCCGAGCCGGAGCGGGCGTCAGGATTCTGTCTCTTCAACCACGTGGCGGTCGCCGCACGCTACGCGCTCGAACGCCGCGGCCTCGAGCGCGTGATGATCTTTGACTGGGACGTCCACCACGGCAACGGCACCAACGACATCTTCCACGCCAGCCGCGAGGTGCTCTACATCTCGATCCACCAGTCGCCGCTGTATCCGGGCAGCGGACCGGCACGGGACGCCGGGTCGGGGGATGGCGCTGGCTTCACGGTGAATCTTCCGGTGCCCCCGGGCAGCGATGACGGACTGTTCCTGTCGCTGGTCGAGCACGTGGTGGTACCCCTGGCGCGTTCATTCGCGCCCCAGCTCGTCCTCATATCGGCCGGCTACGACGCTCACCGCGAGGACCCGCTCGCCACCTGCCGGGTGACCGAGGAGGGCTTCCGCGCGATCGCCGCCGCGATCGTCGCCGTCGGCGCCGAGCTCGAGGCACCCATCGGCGCCGTGCTCGAGGGTGGCTACGCGCTGGCGCCGCTCGCGCGCTCGGTCGCGGCGACACTTGAGGTGCTGGCGGCCCCGCCGGACCGTGAGGCGCGCGAGCCCGCGGCGTTGCTCCCGCTGACAGTGCAGGCGCGGAGCCGGCTCTCGCGGTGGTGGCCGGTATTTGACTCGGGGTGAGCCAGTTGCCGCTCGGGTCCCGCCCGCGCGCTACGCGGCGGCCTCACCGCAGCGCCCGCCAGGCATCGACCACGCGTCTTGCCATGCGGTCGGTCGAGAACCGCTGCGCCCGGACCCGTCCTGGGACCCTCGGATCCGCCGAGGCGAGGTGGGGGGCGAGGGCCGTGCGCCATTTCGTGAGGTCGAATGGTCCGCAATGCGTTCCCGCGACCCCGGCCAACGCCTCCGACGCGACCCCGACAGGCGTCGCCAGGACCGGCACGTCGCACGCCAGCGCCTCGAGGACGGCCAGCCCGAACCCTTCCCGCTCCGACGGCACCAGCACAGCGTTGGCGGCGTTGATCCATAGCGGGACCTGCTGGGGGTCAACGTCCCTTAGCGCAAGTAGCGGCACCTCGCCGGCGAGCTGCGCCGCCCGGTCGAACCGCTTCTCGGGGCGGGACGGATCGCCCGGGAAAACCAGGTAGGACCGCTTTATCTCGAGTCCCAGCGCAGTCCGAGCCTCGTCGCGCGGGATCGGCCGGAAGCGGCGCACATCCACGCCTGCCGGCAGGATCGCCGCCTCGCGCGGCCAGGCCCACTTCGGTATCCGCGCCGCCAGGGCGGCCGATACCGCCGACACGAGGTCGTAGCGACGCAACGCGGCAAGCGTGATCGCTCGCGACCGAGGGTGGGCGAGGTCCGTGCCGTGGAGCGTGACCCCGTGGCGGCGGCCCGCAGCGAAAAGGGCCGGCCAAGCGGTCAGACCGAAATGAGCGTGGACGACGTCGAACCGCTGCCCGCGATAAGCGCGCCGAAGCTCCCGTGCGGCCGCCGTGTACGCCGTCGGCCTGCCGGGCGGGAAGGCGAAAACCTCGAGGTCGACCTCGCCCAGTCGCCGCAGCGCCTCGACCTGGTCGCGGACGAAGCTGCCGTGCGCGGGCCGCTCCGGGGTTGGATACATGCTGGTTACGATCAGGACGCGCATGCAGGGGGTGGGGAGCGTAGTGGTGGTTCCGTGCGCGAACGATGGCAATCCAGTTTCACTCCGCGCAACTGGATCGCCAAACTTCGAAGCCGCCCACCACAGCCGCCCGCTCTGCCACCATGGCCGACATGGCTCAGCTGCCCGAGCACCCGGTTGCCGTGTTCGACTCCGGGGTCGGCGGGCTGACCGTTCTTCACGAGCTTCTTGTGTCGCTGCCGACCGAGGACTATCTCTACCTGGGCGACACGGCACGCTTCCCTTACGGCGAGCGCACCCCGCAGGAGCTGCGGTCGTTCTCGATTGAGATCGCCGAGCACCTGCTCGCGGAGGGCGCGAAGCTGCTGGTGGTGGCGTGCAACGCCGCGAGCGCGGCCGCGCTCGACGCCCTCGAGCGCCACCTGATCGACACCGGCCGCGAGGTCGACGTGATCGGAGTGGTCGCCCCGGCCACGCAGCTGGCGGTGGCCGGCAGCCACACCGGCCGCATCGGCCTCCTGGCCACTCCGGCAACGGTCGCCAGCCGGGCCTACGAGCGCGCGGTGCGGGCTGCCGATCCTCACGTCCATCTCGAAAGGGTCGCCTGCCCGGACCTCGCGCCGATCATCCAGCGGGGGTTCCAATTCGATGAACAGGTGGTCCAGATCGTGCGGGGCTACTGCGCGCCGTTGCGCGCCGCCGAGGTCGACACGGTCATCCTGGGCTGCACTCACTATCCGCTGATCGGGCCCCTGCTCCAGCGGATACTGGGGAGGGGAGTGACGCTCGTGACCTCCGGTGCCGGCGTCGCCCGCAGCACGGAGCGAGCCCTGGCGGCGCGGGGACTTCTCAACCCGCGGACGGGCGAGGGGACCTACCGGTTCGAATGCACCGCCGACGTCGAGTCGTTCAACGCGCTCGGCACGCGCTTTTTGCAGATGCCGCTCAATGAGGTCCTCCATGTCGAGCTCGACCAGCGCATCGCCGCATGAGCAGTGCCATCGCACTCCCATGAGCGCTTGCGCACGGAGCTACGACCGAGCGCCGGATGCGCTCAGACCGACCACGATCGAGCCGGGTTTCGTGCGCACCGCGACCGGCTCGGCGCTGATCTCGATGGGGGAGACGCGGGTGATCTGCACGGCCTCGGTGCAGGAGAGCGTGCCGCGCTGGCTTGCCGGCGGCGGCCGGGGGTGGGTCACCGCCGAGTATGGGATGCTGCCCGCCTCGACGGGCGAGCGCAAACAGCGGGACGTCTCGCGCGGTCGTCCGGACGGGCGCACGGTCGAAATCCAGCGCCTGATCGGCCGCGCGCTACGGGGCGTGGTCGATTTCGAGGCGCTGGGCGAGCGGACGATCTACGTCGACTGCGACGTCCTGCAGGCCGACGGCGGGACCCGCTGCGCCTCGATCACGGGTGGCCTGGTTGCGCTGCGCCTGGCGGTCGCGCGTTTGCTCGAGCTCGGCCTGCTCGAACGCTTGCCCCTCACGGGAACGGTCGCGGCGGTCTCGTGCGGGATCGTGGGTGCCACGCCGCTCCTCGATCTTGACTACGCGGAGGACTCCACCGCCGAGGTCGACGCCAACGTGGTCATGACCGGCGACGGCGGGCTGGTGGAGGTTCAGGCGACCGCCGAGCGCACTCCTCTTTCGCGGGCGCATCTCGACGAGCTGTTGGCGCTCGCCGCCGGCGGGATCGAGCGGCTACGGGCCCTCCAGGATGAGGCTGTCGTAGCCGCGGCCCCATCGCCGTGACCGCAGCTGGGCGGTGCCTGTCACGCGCGACCTCCTGCTGGCGACTCGCAATCCCCACAAGCTGAGGGAGTTCGGGCGGCTGCTCGAGCCCGCCGGGATAGAGGTCGGCTCGCTTCCCGCTCACGTCGACCTCCCGCCGGAGGACGGCGCCACCTTCGCCGAGAACGCGCTGCCCAAGGCCCGCACCGCCGCCGCCGCGACGGGCCGCCTCTCGATCGCCGATGACTCCGGCCTCGAGGCTGACGCATTGGGCGGGGCGCCGGGCGTCAGGTCTGCTCGCTACGCCGGACCGGGCGCCAGCGACCAGGCAAACCTGGACAAGCTGATGCGCGAGGTCCCCGCCGGCAGCCCGCTGCGCTACGTGTGCGTGATCGCGTACGTGGATCCGCGCACGGGCGAGGAGCACCTCTTCCGGGGGGAATCGCTGGGCAGCCGCGCTGCGACTGCCCGAGGATCCCGGGGGTTCGGGTACGACCCCGGGTTCGTGCCGGAAGGGGTACCGGGCCGGACCATGGGTGAGCTGTCGGACCGCGAGAAGGACGCGATCAGCCACCGCGGGCGGGCCGTGCGGGCCCTGCTCGAATGGCTCGACGCGCGCAAGCCGTGAGCTCCGGCGGCGCCAAGCTCCGTGCCGCGGCCCTCTCGGTCATCTCCAACTCCACCCTGATCCTGCTCAAGGCGGTCGCGGCTTCGATCACCGGCTCGGTCGCGATCCTCACCGAGGCGGTCCACTCGAGCATCGACCTGGTCGCCTCCATCGTCGCCTTTGCCTCGGTGCGCAAGGCCGGCGAGCCCGCGGACGAGAGCCACCGCTACGGCCACGAGCGGTTCGAGAACCTCGCCGCAGCGTTCGAGGGAATTTTGATCCTGGTGGGCTCGGCCGTGATCTCGTTCGAGGCGATCCGGCGCCTTATCTCGCCCGGGCACCTCGAGTCGCTCCCCGTCGGGTGGGCCGTGATCGCTGTGTCGTTGCTGGTGAATGTGGTGGTCTCGACCGTGATCGCCCGCAACGCGAGGGTCTCGGGGTCGCCCGCGCTCGAAGGCGATGCCGCGCACCTACGCACCGATGCCCTGACGTCCGGCGCTGTGCTCATCGGGCTTGTGCTGGTCAAGGTGACGGGAGCGCAGTGGCTCGATCCGGCCGTCGCGCTCGGGGTGGCGGCGGTGATCCTGATCACCGGGGTCAGGCTCCTGACAAGAGCCTCCCAGGTGCTGGTGGATACCTCGCTGCCTCGAGAGGAGGTGGAGGACATCCGTGGCGTGCTCGAGAGTTTTGCCGCTCGCGGAGTGGTCGGCTACCACGAGCTGCGGACCCGCCGGGCGGGTACCCGCCGCTACGTCGATCTCCATCTCCAGTTTCAGGAGGGAACCTCGCTTGAGGATGCTCACCGCGTGGCCCACGAGATCGAGCAGGAGATCGGCGGCCGCCTGCCGAGCACCGACGTGCTCATCCACCTCGAACCCGAGGACCGCGTGCGACCGGGGGAGCGGCTGCAGCGCGCATACGGCCGCGTCCGTTCGCACGAGAGGCGGTAACGCAGAATCGACTCAGAACAGGTTTATGCCGGCCGCGACCGCGACCGCAAACGTCACGGCGGCGTAGCCGTAGTAGCCCTCCAGTACCAGGATCAGGACCGTCACCAGGCATGCCGAGACGGCCAAGAGCCACGCGATGCGGCCTAGTTTCACCGGGCTATTCTCTCCCGGTCCCGGGGCGACGCGCCGTCGAGAGACCTGAAAGGCAGGGATCCAGACCATGCCGATCTTCGCAAAATGCGGGAATTACCCCGCATGGGTGCTTGCGCGTCCCGCCCGAGGCGGAGAATGATCACGTCTGAGCTGCCGGGAAGGTGGCCTCGACGGTGTTTCGCTCAAGGCCTCTGTCCGGCAACCCTGTTAGCTTCGACCAGCCCTCGACCTCGAAGGAGGAGAACAATTGACGAAATCCGAGTTTGTCGACCAGGTTGCGGATCGGGCCGGGCTGAGCAAGAGAGAAGCGGCCGAGGCCGTCGACGCCGCCCTGGACACGATCGAGAGCACGCTCCGGCGCGGTGGCGAAGTCGTCTTCTCGGGGTTTGGGAAGTTCAGCGTGAGCAACCGC
>JAFAPR010000295.1 GCA_019247075.1 Solirubrobacterales bacterium | reverse complement strand
GCCGTCGACGATGACCAGGCCGCGGCCCTCCACCGCCGCCAGCGGTTCGCTTCCGGCCAGCGCGAGCACATCCGCGACCGGCAGCGGCTCCCCCAGGGCGAGAAGCTCCAGCACCCGGCGCTGCACGTCGCTCAGCCCAGTCAGCCGCCCGGCCACCAGCTCGGCCAGCGACGCGCTCACCGAAGGCGTGACCGGCATCCGCCACAGTCCCCCCATCTCCGATAGCGCCCCGCCCGCGAGCGCGCCCAACACCAGCTCGCGCACATACAGGGCGTTGCCGAGGCTCATCTCCCACACCCACCGGCACACCCCTTGCTCGATCGGGCCGCCGACGATCGCCTCGACCAGCGCCCCGGTCTCCTGCTCGCTTAGCGCGTCGAGATCCAGGCGCCAGCCGTCCTGGTCCTTCCACAGCGAGGTGACCGCGTCCGGGCAGCGCTCGCCGCGGCGTACCGTCGCCACCACGAACGCCGTGGCCGTGCTCACCAGGTGCAACACCACCGCGGCCGAGGCCAGGTCCAGCAGCTGCGCGTCGTCGACCCCCACGATCAGCGCACTCCCGCCGGCGCGCTCACGCAACGCCTGGGCGCTTAGGCGCATCAGCTCAAACGGGTCATCTGAGCGCATCCCCGCAGGGATCACCCCCGCGAACGCCCCCAGCGGCACGCTCGCGGCGCTGCGCGTCGCCTGCACCCACACGCCGACCGCCCCACCCCGCTCGCCCCCCGCAAGCGCCTCCCGGGCCAGCCGAGACTTGCCTACCCCGGCCGGGCCAACGATCACCGCCGCCCCGGCGCCAGCGGCACGCGCTCGTGCGATCGCCTCGAGTTCCTCGACACGCCCGACCAACCGCCACCTGCGATCCGCTGCGGTAACCACCTACGACCTCGACCTCCGGGGCTGACTATAGCCACGGCACGGTCAGGCAACGCGCTTAGGTGTGGCCGTGTGGTGCGGTGCTCTGCAGGTCGGTTGCGCTCAGTAGGCACAAGCGAGCGGATTGCAGTGGTCGACTACTGAGGACAGCGCAGGCGCCTCAGGCCAAGCTCCGCTCACACCACGAGTCGGGCCAACCGAGCCCCTCGACCGTCGAGAGGAGAGGAGAAATGTCCACAACGAGTATTTCCAGCCGAGACGCCAGCCGGACCGACGAGAGCCACGGTCCCGGGATCAAGATTTACGTGGCGTTCATCCCGTGGATGCTGTTCTCGCTGATCGCCAGGCATAGCACGTTGAAGGCGGCCGCGCTGGCGGCGCTGATCGGCTCGATCGTGATCGCTGCGCCGTCGATTTACGCCAGGCGCCTGAAGCTGCTCGAGATCGGGGCGATCCTTGCCTTCGCCGGCTTCACGGTGGTGGCGTTCGCCGTCGACGCTTCGACCGGTCACTGGGTTGCGCGGTATGCGCGGGCGATCGCTGCGGCGATGCTGGCGCTGATCGCGTTCAGCTCACTGCTGTTCGAGCCGTTCACGGCGCAGTACGCGCGCGAGTCGGTCCCGCGCCAGTTCTGGGCTTCAGCTCGCTTCCAGACGCTCAACCGCCAGCTCACCATGATGTGGGCACTGGTGTTCACCACGATGGTGCCCGCCCACCTCATCGCCGGTGCGCTCAACACCGGCCAAGCGAACCTGATCTTCAACTGGGCGGTGCCGATCACCGTGATCCTTTGGGCGGCCAAGCGCACCAGCCAGATCACCGCCCCCGAGCCTGAGCAGGTCTGAGATGCGCTTCTTCGAGGACGACGACTTCCAGTTCGGGCTGGAGAACGCGCTCGGCGCCATCTACCGGCGAGCGGCGGACGCTGGGGAGGTGCTGGCGACCGCCGCTCGCATCGAGGATGGGAACGCCGACTCGTGGGTCTTGGAGTGGACCGCCACGGCGCGAGCCGCCTGGGCGGCTGCCGGCACAGCGGCCGAGTCGGGCCACCGGGTCAGTGCGCTGGCGCACTACCTGCGAGCCGCGACGTACTACGGGACCGCCCTCTACCGGATCGCGTATGTGACCGAGCCCGACCGACAACTCGAGCTCTGGCGGCGTCAGCGGAGCTGCTGGGACCGCGCTGTGGACCTGTTCCCGGTCCCGGGGGAGCGGATCACGATCCCCTATGAGGACACAACCCTGCCGGGGTATTTCTTCCGCGCGCCCGACGCGGAGCCCGGCGAGCGGCGGCCGCTCGTGGTGATGAACAACGGCAGCGACGGTTCGACTTCCCATATGTGGATGTACGGTGGGGCGGCGGCCGGCGAGCGCGGCTATCACTGGATGACGTTCGATGGCCCGGGCCAGCAGGCCGCGTTGTTTGAGCAGGGCATCCCGTTCCGGCCCGACTGGGAGGCGGTCCTCACCCCGGTTGCCGATCAGATGGTCGCGCGCGATGACGTCGAGAGCGAGCGGGTGGCGGTGATCGGGATCAGCCAGGCTGGCTACTGGATCCCGCGCGCGCTGGCCTACGAACATCGCTTCGCGGCTGCCGTCGCCGACCCTGGCGTGGTCGACGTGTCAGCCAGCTGGACGCACACGCTGCCCGAGCAGATGCGCTCGCAGATTGAGCTGGGCGAGCGAGATGCGTTTGACCGGGAGATGCATCTCGCGGAGCTGTTTCGTCCTACCACCGCTGCGACGCTGCGGTTCCGGGGCGAGCCTTACGGGCTGAACGGCAAGTCCCGCTTCGAGCTTTACAGAACGGTCGCCCAGTACAGGCTGGGGGACGAGATCGGGCAGGTCACCACCCCCATGTTGGTCACCGACCCCGAGGATGAGCAGTTCTGGCCGGGCCAAGCGCGAGCGCTCTATGATCGGCTACCCGGCTCAAAGCAGCTGGTGACGTTCACCGCACACGAGGGTGCCAACCGCCATTGCGAGCCACTTGCGTCTGCATTGCGGGAGACCCGCGTCTTCGACTGGCTCTCGCACTATCTGGAATCACCGCGCGAATAGGGCGATCACTGATGGGGTGAGTGAGCTGCGGACGGGCCGGCTGCTTCTGCGGTGCTGGCGGGCGGAGGATGAGCGCGACATGGCGCGGATCAACCGGGATCCCGAGGTCTGTCGGTACTTGAATCGACCGGTCGACGAGACGGCGGTGGCGGCCTTCTTCGGGCAAATGGTGGGACATTGGGAGAACCATGGATTTGGTCCGTGGGCGCTCGAGTCCTTGGAGCCCGAGCGCATGGGACAGTTCCTGGGGTTCGCGGGCATCGCACACGTGCCGCCGTTCCTGGCCGCTGCTGGACCGGCGCCTGAGCTGGGGTGGCGCCTGGACCGTTCCGCGTGGGGGCACGGGCTGGCGACGGAGGCGGCGCGCGCGGCGCGAGACGACGCATACGGGCGGCTTGGGCTGCTCGAGGTCGTCTCGATCATTCACCCGGAGAACGAGCGCTCGCGGCGGGTGGCCGCGAAGCTCGGTATGCATAAAGAGCGCTGGATCGCCAACCCGGCGCTGGGCATCGAGGTCGAGGTATGGCAACTCGGCAACGGATCGCGCGTACTACAGACTTAAACCCGCCGTTGACGTGGCCCCTGGTCGCGCGCTCGCAGGAGCTGGAGCGGATCGAGACCGCGCGAGCGGATGGAAGTGTCGGGGTCTTGATCCAGGGCTCGGCTGGGGTGGGTAAGTCGAGGCTGGCTCGCGAGGCGTTGGCGAGAGCTGAGCGTCATCACGCCCTCACCGGTTGGGTGCAGGCGACACGCAGCGCGGCGGGTGTGGCGTTGGGGGCGTTCGCGGCGGTGCTTCCGCCGGAGGTCCGCTCCGATGACCCGTTCCAGCTGATCCAGCGCGCCAGCGAAGCATTGCGCTCGCGCGCGGGTGGACGGGCGCTGGTGCTCGCGCTCGATGACGCGCAGTGGCTGGATCCGGTCTCGGCGACCTTGGCGTTGCACCTGGCGACGACCACGACCGCGTTCGTGGTGGCGACCGTGCGTACCGGCGAGCCGTGTCCCGATGCGATCGTGTCGCTGTGGAAGGATGCGAACGCGCCGCGGCTGGAGCTCGGATCGCTGAGCGGACCGGAGACCGAGGCGCTGGTGGAGGCGATGATCGGTGGGCCGGTGGAGCGGGAAGCCCGCCACTGGATTCGCGAGACCAGTGCCGGCAACGCACTGTACGTTCGCGAACTCGTGCGCGGCGCGCTGGCGGGTGGCGCTTTGAAGCTCGTCGGTGGCTTGTGGCGGATGCCGGCGCGGCCGCCGACGAGCGCGTCGCTGACCGAGCTGGTTACCGCGCGGCTGGCGGATCTGACACGCGATCAGCAGCGCGCCCTTGAGCTGCTCGCGCTCGGCGAGCCGCTGCGCGCCAGCGAGATGAGCGCCGTGATCGGCAGCGAGCCGCTGAGCTCCGTGCAGGAACGCGGGCTGGTCACGGTGGAGGGTGCGACTCCCGATGCCGAGGTGCGGTTGTCGCACCCTCTCTACGGCGAGGTGATCAGGGCGGGGCTGCCGTCGCTTCGGGCTCGTGAACTCCGCCTCGCGCTCGCCGAGACCATGCAGGCGCGCGGCTCGCTGGGCGCCGAAGACACGCTGCGCCTCGCGCGCTGGCTCACCGACGCGGGCGAGAGCATGCCGGCCGATCTGCTGATCCGCGCCGCGCGCGCCGCTAACTTCGCCGGTGATCCAGGCTTCGGGGCGGCGCTCGCCTCACATGCGCTGACAGCAGGCGCCGGCATCGAGGCGACGTTGCTCCTCGCCCGGGCTTACGCGGCACGAAGCCTCTTCGAGGAGGCAGAGGCGGTCCTCGCAGGCGCGGAGGGGAGCATCCAGACCCAGCAGCAAGCGATCGAATACCTCGAGCGGCAAACCGAGGTGCTGTATTGGGGGCTGGGCCGGCCGTCGGAGTTGCGCGTGCTGCTTGACCGCGCCGCCGGCTGGTGGCCGGATGCCGCATGGCGGGGACGGCTCGAGCCACTGCGGGTGCGCCTCGACTCATTCCAGTGGATGAGACTCGGAGTCGAGGCCTCGATGGAGCTGCTGGCGCAGGCAGATCTCCAGGCGGAGGTCCGCCACGAGCTGGAACCCGCGCACCTCGCAAACCTCTTCTTCAGGGGTCGCACTCGGGAGGCCCACCAGCTGGCCCTGCGGATTCGTCCCACCCTGCCGGTGCGGAACCTGGCCGATTCGATTGCCCTGGCGCTGTGGACACGGATCACCCTTGAGGACGGTGAGCGCTGGAGCGAGCTCGAGAGCTGGATGACGTGCGCGCTGGATGCAGCGGTGCGGCTCGCAGATCACGCCACCGCGGGCCAGGCTGCGTACTCGTTGGCGTGCCTGCGGGCGCTGAGCGGACGCTATCTCGACGCCGCCGCCCTGCTGGCCGAGGCTGAGGCCCAGCTTGAGCGCCACGATCCAATGGCGCTGTTGGCGGTGATCAGCGCGCAGCAGGTGTGCGTTGCGTGCTTCACGGGCGACCGCGTGGCGATGGGGGCAGCACTGGAGCAGTGCCACGCTCGACTGGCACAGGGGGCGCCGTTGGCCCATCAGCTGCCGTACGTGGTGCGCGCGGACGCATGGGCGGCATATGCCGAGGGAGAGCACGAGCGCGGCCAGCAGCTGCTGCTCGATGCCGCACAGGACTTATCCGCAAGCCCTGTGCACGCCGCCAGTCTTACCTACGAGGCGATGCGCGTCGGCGCGCACCCGCGTCGACTCGTCAAAGCGTTAGACGATCTGCGCCAGCGTTGCGACGCGCGGCTCGTCGCCGCGTACGCCGCTCATGCCTCCGCCCGCGCCGCACGGAACGGCCCCGCGCTCCTCAGCACAGCGGAGGAGATGGCGCAGATCGGCGCCCTGCGATACGCGACCGAGGCCGCCGCGCACGCCGCCCAGGCATTCCTGAACGCAGGACGCCAGGATTCCGCGCGACGAGCCGCGGCCCGCAGCCGCGAGCTCTTCGCCCGCGATCAGGGCGGGATGCCGCCGCCGGTGGAAGGCCTTGATCAGAGCGCGATCGAGCTCACAGCGCGAGAGGCGCAACTCGTACAGATGGCCGCGCAAGGTCTGACCAACGCACAGATCGCCGAGCGCCTCGTCTTGTCGGTCCGCACGGTCGAGTCGCACCTATACCGCGCAATGCGCAAGCTCGGTGTCAATGATCGCCGCGAGCTCGCCTCACTCCAGCATGCCGGCCGGTGAGATAAAAAGCACGCTGCCGCGACACCGACAACGCGCAGCCCACCAGTGCCGGGATGGCGGGGTCAGTACCTCCGTCGCGAAAGTGCACTGGACCGGCACTGAGGACCGGCGCGGCGGCGGTCCTACCGTGGCCTCGCCTACCCAAACCAGATCACGGAGATATGAACGTGTTCAACGATCCGTCTTTTGAGATGTTCGCCGACGCGCCAGGCCGCAAGCGAGCGTGGGCGGCGCGGAGGTCGGCGAGCGCCACACTCGCGAATCGCCGATGCCGACCCGGAGTCACTCGCGCGATTCGCACAGACAGCCTCGGCAATGCGATCGGCCCACGTCTGAGCCTATGATGAAGCATCGCTCACATTCGCGTAGGGCGAGCAGCGACGCCTCAGTCCAAGGTTGCGGGAAGCACCAGCCCACACACGCCCTCCTCCCCGTCCTGCTTGACTCGCCGGACGCGCATCTCGAGCTCGTCGAAGACTTCCCTGCAACGCGCGGGATGGCGGACCGCGAGCGTCGCTGACCGGGCATGGGTGCGCTCCTGGAGATCCGGCGGGAGGTTGGGCGGAAGCGAAGGGAGCGCCGGGCCCAGGCGCCATGCTTTAGACGCACCGCAGGCCGGGCGCAGGATTCCAGTGCCCGATGAACCTGAGCCGGCTGAACCCTTGCTAGCCAGCAGCTGCATCGATAGGGTCGCGCTGATCTCGGCGCGAGCGCGCGGGCGTAGGTAACGAACGGAAGGAGCACATGAAATGGCAGTCGGCCTCTACTTCACGCCGAGCGGGTTCGACAAGGACAAGTACGACGAGGCGATCCGCAAGCTTGAGGAAGCAGGAGCCGGGGCACCGCCAGGCAGGACCTACCACGTCGCGCTCGAGTCCGACGGGGCGATCCAAGTGTTCGACATTTGGGAATCCCAGGAGGCGTTCGAAGCGTTCGGACAGACGCTGATTCCGATCCTCTCCGAGCTCGGCGTGGATCCCGGCCAGCCGATGACTTCCCCCGTGCACAACGTGATCCAAGGCTGAGAGCTTCTCAGGTACCCCAACCGCACCTCGACGACCACTTGGCGGTCGCTGGCAAGCATGTCTAACACCTGGAAGTCCTGGATCTGCATCGTCGCGACGTAGGCGAAGAACTCGGCGACGCCAGGACGGCCGTGGGCGGGGCTGCATCGGCGGAATGCCCGCCTTCCGCCCGTGGTTTTCCAGCCACGACTCCCACGCGCAGTCCTCAGCGATCTGGCCGAGGATGAAGTCGATATCGCCACGACCGAACGCTTCATAGATGCCGCCGACGACGGCGAGATTGGCGGCGGCGCGGTTCTCGACGGTACCCATTCTGTCCCTCTCGGTCCGGTGTCTACAACAACCCTAGATCGGACGCGGCGGCCCGATCAAGCCATGTCACCATCAGCCCGGCCGCCGAGATGTCAACCACTCGAGCGCACACACGCGGGGCCTGGCGATGACCCCGACCCGCTCGCGCCGCGGTGGGCGCGGTGCCGAGCACCTGTGAATTCGCGAATTCATGGGCCGCACAATCCGGCGACCACGCCGACGATCGAGAGCCAGCAAAGTTCGGATAACGGGGGTCCGGTAGTTCGGCCGCTGGCCTCTCGTTTGCGCGGCAAGCGCGGCCGGTGAGTCGGAGGCCCTGGTCCGGTCTAATGAGATAGGCGATGTCTGAGGCTGCCACGCAGGCGATCTTCGAGGAGGTAGATGGTGATATGGCTGAGCGGATGATCGAGGTGAACGGCGTTGAGCTCTGCACCGAGCCGTTCGGCGATCCGGCAGATCGGCCAGTGCTGCTCATTCAGGGCGTCGGGGCGTCGATGCTGTGGTGGGACGAGGGCCTCTGCCGGACGCTGTCTGGCGCCGGGTGCTTCGTGATCCGCTACGACCATCGCGACCTCGGCCGGTCTGTCACGTATGGGCGAGGGCATCCTGGCTACACCGGCGCGGACCTGGTGGCGGACGCGGCCGGTGTGCTCGATGCCTACGGTATTGCCCGCACACATGTCGTCGGCGTCTCGGCGGGCGGCGCGTTCGCGCAGCTGCTCGCGCTCGAGTTTCCCGACCGTGTCCGCTCGTTGGTTCTGATCAGCACCTCGGCCGCGACGCCAGGCGACCGTGAGCTGCCAGCCCCAACCGATCGGTTCGGGCGCTTCTTCTTAGACGCCACGGTCGACTGGTCCGACCGCGACTCGGTCGTCGGCTACGTGGTCGGCTACTGCAGGATGCTTGCCGGAGACCAGCGCACGTTCGATGAGGAGTATGTGCGTGCCCTCGTCCGCCACGAGGTTGAACGCGCGCGCGACTTCGCAGCGCGCCGGAACCACGACCTGCTCACCGACGGCGAGTCCCCTAGCGCGCCGCTGTCCTCGATCACAGCGCCCACGCTCGTCATCCACGGCGGCGCAGACCCAATGTTCCCCTTCGAGCACGGACAGGCCCTCGCTCACGAGATCCCCGACGCGAGCCTAATCAGGCTCGACGGCGCGGGCCACGGGATCGACCCGGAGGACCGAGACACGATCGCCGCCGCGATCATCGACCACACCGCCGCCGCCGATCCAGCCGGACGAGGGTGAGACCGGTTGGCTTCCCAGCGCCAGCACGCGAGGCGCATCGCCTGGTCGACGTGACAGTCGGCTCCCGCTTTCATGGCGCGACGCAAACCTCGCCCGACTGCATGGGCGTCCCGCAACGCGCGGATACGGCGCTACCGAAACGCCGCCTCGCTGCGGATCTTGTTTCCCGCCGGGTCAAGCAGCACGGCAGTCGCGGGCAGCTGCACGGAGCTCTCAGTGATGAATAAGGCTACGTCCGCGCCGGCGTCGTCGCTCAACGTGACCCCGTTGGCGAAGCGCAGTTCGACCTGTGCGATATCCGCGCCGGCGCAGTAGATCTCCCCGCCAGCGTAGAAGTGATCCGGCCAACCGCCCCCGCCTAGGTTCACCCCGGGTTGGGTCGCGCGGTCTGAGAGTGTGCCGGCGCCACCTGCACCGCCGAATGTGCGCCACCCTCTATCGGGAACCGGTTCGACGGGATAGGCGTACTTCATCTCGAGCAGCCCTAGCCGCGGGTGTTCGGCCGCGAATGTCACGTAGAACACGTGCCGCTCCCCGGCCTGGCGGCGCTTGACGAACCTCAGCGTGTCAAGATCGACGACGAATCCCACGCCGCCCGTGACGATGCTCGGCGTGGGCACCCCACGCTGTGGCTCGGCGAGGTCCGTGACCGTGCCCGGCGGCCTGCTCAACTCGTCGATGACGGCCTGCTCGGGAGTCGGCGAGCCCATCGCGGCACGCTACCCGACTCGCTGAGCCCAACGACTGCGGGCTCGATGACGCCATGGTTGCGCGTTCGCTCCAGCGGGAGCATTTCGAACGCGTGCGTCGTCTCCGCCTCGCGCGGAACGCGCAACACGCTCAAGTCGAGCGTTCCGGTAACCGGTTACGCTGCGGCGATGACCGCACCGTCTGATGCTGCGGGCGCTGATGCGGTCGGGCTTGAGGCTCTGCTTGTGCTCCTTCATGGTGCCGACGCACCGATCGACAACGTCGAGGTCACTTACCGGGTTTGGCGCGCCGCCGGCGAGTGCGTGCGGCGTTCATGCCGACGCTGAGGAGCAGAAGCGTCGGGGTGCATCGATCACGTTGTACGGGCCGGGCAAGGCGCAGCCCGAACCGGCCGAGTGCGAGGAGACCGTGCGGGTCTGGGGTGATGGTGAGAGATTGTCTCGCAGCGGGGGTGTACATTTCGGGTGCGCGCGAGGGCGCACCCGGTCCGCGGGCGGGGTCCCAGACCCACCTCGAGTAGACGGGCACATGCAGACGATCGACCTCTGCTCGACGATGCGGACAGCGAGCGACCCTTGAGAGGTGATCGTGATGGATCGACCGGTCGACATCGAACGCGGGCGCAGGCACGCAAAGGCGCTCCTGCGGGCCGCACGAGCCGGAGACCCCGACGCACTCGCGCGGATGCGCTCCGACCGCGAGCCATGCCTGGCAGACGCACAACACGCGGTCGCGCGCGAACACGGCGAGCCCAGCTGGCCGGCGCTCCTCAGGCACGTCGACACGCTCGGCCGCGAACTCCTCGACGCGGCGCGCACCGGGCACGCGGAAGTTGTGTACCGGCTGCTGGAGCAGGGAGCGCCACCGAACGCACGCGACCCCGAGTCAGGCAACACCGCCCTGCATCTCGCGGCCGCCCGCGGCCGGCTCGACGCGATCGACTACCTCGTCGGCTGGATCCCGGTCGACAAGCACGCGCGCAACGCGGCCGGCCACACCGCGCTGGGAGCATGCATCGCAGGCACTGCTGATCCGGTCGTGGCCAAGGTGCTGGTGTCGGTCGGGCTCGAACCCGAGCCATGGATGCTCGAGGCGACCAGCGGTAAGCTGGCCGCCTGGCTGCGCGACCGCGTTGGCCGTTCGCGCGACCGCAGCCTCCTTCCTGAGCGTTTTGGCGAGGCCGCGTGGAGCACCGAGGTCGCGCTGTTCACGATAATGACCCGCTCGCCACTGGCGGAAACACGTGTGGTGGGTGACGGCTTTGCGGTTCGCACCGGGCGGTTCGACAACAGCCGAAACGGCGTGGTCTGCAGCCGCCTGCCCGAACAGCACGCCGACGAGCAGATCGCATCGGTCCTCGGCTGGCTTCGGGAACGTCGCGCACCCGCGCAATGGCTGCTCGGGCCCCAGACCGAGCCGCCAGACCTCCGCGAGCGACTGGAGCGCGCCGGCTGCCAACCAGAACGAACAGCCGTACACATGGCGGCCCGCATCGCCGATCTCGATCTCTCACCCAAACGCCAGCCAGGCGACCTGGAGGTCACCCCGATCCACGACACAGGACGACTGGCTGAGGCGCTCGATGCCGCCCAGGACGCTCGGCTCCTGGCCTCGCTCGGCCTGCAGGACGTGGCGCCGCTGCGCCACTACGCCGCGCTGCTGAGCGGACGCACCGCCGGTGTCGTGAGGATCCTGATTGACGGCATCAACGCGGAGGTGCTCGAACTCAATGTCAACGCAAACGAGCGACGGCGCGGCATCGGCAGAGCGCTCGTCCTGCACGCGCTGGACGCAGCCGCCGCGGCCGGCTCCACGATCGCGACGATCGGACCGACCCCTGCCACCGTCCCCTTCTACGAAGCGCTCGGGATGACGCTCGAGCGGTACCCGCCCGATCGCTGCTACTACACGCCGCTTGACTGATCGCCGCGCAAGCCATCTGGCCAGCCACAGCTCGGCCGGCGCGATGCCCGACCCCTGGTCGATCACCGGAACGCAGCTCCGGCTCCGGGCGCTGGTCTGGCCCCGCTTGCCGCGCAGAGCAAGTCAGAGCATCCCCGGGTGCGGGATTCTGTCGTGGGATCAAAGCGAGGCTGGCGCCGCAGCCGGCAGAGGGGGTAGCCAAGACAAGTGGCCCTCGATGCTCGGCTCGTCGCAGCGTTGCAGGGGCAGCTGCGCCATCGCGAGGCTCTGTTGCGTAGCGGCGCTCGACGAGTCGGCTGGAAGCTCGGGATGGGAAAGCGGGAGCGGATCGGCGACCACATCGCGATCGGCTATCTGACGACGGCCACTCTGATCGAACCCGGTGGTCGGTTCTCCCTAGCGCCGGGGCGTGATCACGAGTTGCACGTCGACACCGAACTATGCGTTGAGTTTGCGAACGATGTCGATCGCGGCGCAGACGCGGAAGCTATCCGTGCCGCGATCGGCCATTGCTGGCCGGCGCTCGAGATCGTGGATCTCGCACGCCGCGCGGGTGAGCCTGAGTCGATCGTGGTCGACAATGTGTTCCACCGGGCGGTCGCGGTCGGCGACGAGCCGGTCCCATTGGCGTGCGCGGAGCAGGTAACGACTTATGTGAACGGCGAGTGCGCTGATCGAGAGCCGTGGCCAGTCGACGTCCCGGACCGGCTCGTCGCCGCGGCCGCGCTCCTGGCAGCCGTCAACGAACGCCTCACAGCGGGCGACCGCGTCATCACAGGCTCGATCAGCCAGCTGCCTCTCGCAGCCGGGAACACTGTGCGAGGGCAGTTTGGCTCGCACGCCAGCGTCGTCGTCCGCGCCACTGCGACAACGACACCGCCGTAAGCTGTGCCTACCGCGCTTAGGAGGGAAGGCGGCGATGCGCCTCTCATACTCGTACCGGGCGCAGAGCAGGGCTCGGAGACGCGACCCCAACTGCTGTCACACCCCCGAGCAGGGGGACTGGGGCCGCTACCGCCCGGCGCCGGAGCAGTAGCGGCGCGACGTGGCGTAGCCCACCGTCTTAATGCCTTAATGCTGCTGATTGGTGCACTTTCAGGGAGGGCGTTGAGACGGGTTCCCGAGCTGACAAGCTCGAGACCCGCTTGCACGATCTCCATGCCGCAGAGCGCTTGCGGCTTCTGGCCCCATCGTCGGGATTGCAAGCGCGCTGCGGGTTGGCTGCTCGAGCGGCAATCTGGTTCAGACGTGTCTGCCGAAGCTACCGGGCCCGCGACGACAGAGTTGAGTCACCCGAACCCGGGGAGCGTTGGGTGCTCGGGTTCAGTTCTGCGACGAGCCCGGATTGGTCCTCGGCGCTCACGATGAGCCGACGCATTGGGGCCGGGAGCGGACCGAGCCGCACCCACTTTGGCCGATCTAAGGCAATCTCGACCAGCCCGGTACCGGCGCCGTTTACAAGCGCGGTGCCTGCCCAGTAGTTGACTCCGCGGAGCACGCTCAGACGGAAAGGGCCACGCAGTTCGCCTCTGTTCAACGACCGAGCCGATGCGATCGCTTCACGAGGGATCGTGGCTTGAAATGCCCATCCCATGCGAACCTCGACCGTTGAGGGACTCATCGTGATGCGCGGCGCCTTGCGGCCTGCGCCGAACACGGTCATGAGGCTGCGGCTGGGTCGATCGATGCTGATCGAGAACGTCCTGTCGTTGATCATGATCCCTCCTCGGGAAAGCCCCAGACGCATCCAGAGCGCATACTTGATTAGGTTGGCGGCCTCTCCCAGCCCGGGCCGCTGCTGATCCTCGTCGGCGCCGGCCATGAGGACCGCGACGATCTCTTGCTCGTGCTCGCGCCGGAAGGCACGCGGGTAGCAGGCCAACAGCTGCCGGTAGCGTCGCTCGAGGTCTGGGGAGTCACTCATGTGACCGCCCCTGCAGCCGGCTTCAAACGCGACATCGCGACGCGGGCGTTGGCCTCCAACCGAGCTGCCTCGGCGGCCAGTACCTCCCCGCCTGCGGGCGTCAGCCGGTAGTAACGACGCAG
>JAFAPR010000262.1 GCA_019247075.1 Solirubrobacterales bacterium | reverse complement strand
CCGGGCCCGTGGTCGGAGCGCCTGCCTCACTTCCGGTCGGGCTTCACCCCCTCAAGCGGCGCCGAGCTCCAATCCGAGTACATCGTGCCGCGTCGCCACGCCGTGGCTGCAGTCGAGGCGATGCTTCGGATCCGCGAAAGGGTGGCGCCGCTCACGCAGGTGAGCGAGATCCGGACCGTCGCCGCCGACAGGCTGTGGATGAGCCCTCAATACGGCCAGGACACGGCCGCGATCCACTTCACTTGGAAGCCGCGCCAGGCGGCGGTCGAGCGGGCGCTGGTGGAGGTGGAGCGGGCACTTTTGCCATTTGAGGCGCGACCGCACTGGGGCAAGCTGTTCCTTGCCCGTGCGGAGGAGATCGCTCCGCTATACGAGCGGCGGGACGACTTCGCGGCGCTGCTGGCGCGTTTGGACCGACGGGGAGCGTTCCGCAACGAGTGGCTAAAGCAGCGCGTGCTCGGGGACCACTAGGCGCGCAGTGCCTCGGTGGGACTGAGCCTCGCCGCCTTCAGCGCAGGGTATAGACCCGCGAGCGCGCCGATCGCGAAGCCCGCGGCGGGTGCCGCCACAAGCGCGTAAAGCGGCACGACGAAGGGCTCCTTCTGCACCAGGGAGTACACCTCAGTCGCTCCGGCGCCCAAGAGCAGGCCGGCAAACCCGCCGAGCGCGGCCAGCAGGGCCGACTCGGTCAGGAACTGGACGCTGATGTGGCGCCGGGTCGCGCCCAGGGCGCGGCGCAGTCCGATCTCGCCGCGTCGCTCGAGCACCGAGATCACCATGATGTTCGCGATCCCGATGGCGCCCACGAGCAGCGCGACGGCCCCGAGACCGAGCAACAGCGTGGTGAACTGGCCCTTGGCCGCGGCGCGCGCCTCGAGCACGTCTGATGGCCTGGCCACCTGCACGCCGCTTGCATTCTGGGGGTCGGCGGTCGGGGCGAGCAGGTTGCCCACGCGATTGACGTCGTTGACGTTTGCTCGTACGTAGATCTCGGAAGGGTTTGGCAGCAGCCCGAACAGCCGCTGCGCTACGGGCAGGGAGATGAAGACGGTCGAGTCGAGCGTGGAGTCGAGAACCGCGGGTTTCATGATCCCGACCACGGTGAACCAGGTGTTGCCGAGGTAGACCATGAGGTGCGCGCCGACGTGGTTGATCTGGAGGATGTTGGCCGCCTCCGCCCCGAGCACCACTTCGGGGTAGCGGTTGCTGACGGCACCGAGAAAGTGGCCCGAGGCCATCGAGGTTCCCACCACCTGGGGCAGGTTGTCGCCGGCCGCGTCCACCCCTATGCCGCCGGTCTGGGCGGAGGGCACGTACGGCGTGCGGTAGACGTTCTCATTTGCCAGCTGGTAGATGGCGACGTCGCTGTCAACGCTGCGCATGTGATCGATCATCGGCACTGAAGTGGTCGGAAGCACCTCGTTGTTGCCGAGGAAATTCTGTCCCGGAGTGACCGTCAGCAGATTCGTGCCGAGCGCGTCGATCTCCGACAGCAGGCTGGCCTGCGCCGAAGCCGAGACCCCCACGACGGCGACCATCGCGGCGATTCCGATCGCGATCCCGAGCGCCGACAGGGCGGCGCGCAGCTTCCTGCTTCGCATCCCCTGGAGCGCCACCCCCAGCAGCTCCCGCGCCGGCAGGCGGGCGGCTCCGTTGGGGGACCCCGGGAGCGTCGCCGCCTCGACGCTCATGAGCGGGTGTCCGCGACGACCTCGCCGTCTCCCATCTCGATGCGGCGTGGGAAGGTCGCGGCGATCGTGGGGTTGTGGGTGATCAGCACGAGCGTGGCTCCGTCCGAAGCGAGCTGGTGGAGCAGCGCCACGACCTCCTCGCCGGACTTCGAATCCAGATTGCCGGTCGGCTCGTCGGCCAGGATTATGTTCGGCCGCTTCGCGATCGCGCGCGCGATCGCGACACCCGCTGGCGTTCGCCGCCGGAGAGCTGCTTGGGCTTGAACTCGATCCGGTGCTCGAGCCCGACGCGTTCGAGCGCCACTCGCGCCACGTCGCGGCGATGCCTGAGGGGTTGGCCGGTGTAGAGCATCCCGTTGGCCACGTTGTCAAGGGCAGTCATTTGCTCCTGGAGATGGAAGGCCTGGAAGACGAACCCGATCCCGTACGCGCGCAGCCCGGCGAGATCGCTGTCGGAGGCGACACCAACCTCCTGTCCAACAATGTGGACAGCGCCGGTGGTGGGCCGCTCGAGCGTGCCCATGATCGTCAGCAGCGTGGTCTTCCCCGAGCCGCAGGGACCGATTACCGCGACCTGTTCGCGATCGGCGATCTCGACGTTGACGCCGCGGAGCGCGGCGACGCCCCCGGGGTACTCCTT
>JAFAPR010000154.1 GCA_019247075.1 Solirubrobacterales bacterium | reverse complement strand
TGCCGCGGGCTGCGCTTGAGCAGCGGCTCGCGACGGTCCTATAACCTCGAGATCCGCTCCCGCCGGGGCGGCCCCGCCGTGTGAGTTCATTTGGCGATCGGTATCTGCAGCTCGGTCACGCTCGGTCCTTCCGCTCCCATTTCGTGGTACAGCTCGCGGCTATGCGCGGTCAGGCGATAGCCGCTGTCCTCGATCCAGCGCATGAGGTCTTCGTAGACGAGCGAGATGTTCTCCATACCGCCTCGGTGAACCACAGATGCAACCTCCACAACTGGTAACTCGACGACATCTAACCCGTTGCCATCGGTGACGTTCTGTGAGCCGATCTCGTAGGCGATGTGCACGCCGACGCTGCCGTCCTCCTCGGGCTCGTCGTAGTAGCCGACCATCATCCCCGGCTGCACGCCGCTCCGTTGGAGGTCGCTAGCCAGGCTGGGCGCCAGGCGCTGGAACAGGGGCCCGATGTGCTCGGGGTCCAATGCGGCGGCGAGTCCTCGGACCTCCGCCACGCGCAGCGGCTGGGTGTGCTTTACGACGACGTCCTGAGCCTTCATTGTGCTTCTCCCTTCGATCGCTCGGAGGTGCGCCCTGACCCGGCGCAGCCGATCCTGCTCAACCGAGAAGGTCTGCTGGAGCTGAGCCCGGCGTAAGCGCAGCATGCCGTGAAGCTCCTCGAGCGGGGGGTCTCCATTGAGCAGGCCGCTGATCTGGTCGAGCGTGAAGCCGAGGTCGCGCAGTGCCACCAGGCGGTGCAGACGCGCGAGCTGCGCCACTCCGTAGGAGCGGTAACCCGTGTCTTCGTCAACCCGCTCGGGCTTGAGCAATCCGAGCTGGTCGTAGTGGCGAAGCATTCTCGGTGAGACCTGTCCGAGCCTGGCGAACTCTCCGATGTTCAACATGACGACCGGAGTAATACGGTCTCACACCGTGTCAAGGTCAAGTCCCGCGCCTCTCGCTCCCTGAAACGGGCGCCGCTTGCCGGCTCGGCCCCCGCGCTGCAGCTCGACAGGGCCCGTCCGGCCGGAGCCGGTTAGTCTTTTCGCCCTGGCAGCCGATCCCAACCCGTCCGGTCGCGAGCTCTTTGGCCAAGAACACGTCCGCGTCTACCGCGAGACCGGTGGCGAGCAGGGCTATAACTGGCGGGCCGCGACGATTCTGTTGCTGACGACCAGAGGGCGCGCGTCGGGCATGGAGCGAACCACGCCGCTGATCTACCGCGACGACGGCGACGCGTGGGTGATCGTCGCCTCGAAAGGCGGGGCGCCCGACCACCCTGGTTGGTACAAGAACCTCGAGGCGGATCCCGATGCGACGCTCGACATCAAACGCGACAGGATCCCGGTCCGCGCCGAGACCGCCACGGGCAGCGAACGGACACGACTGTGGCGGTTGATGACGGAGGTCTGGCCTCCCTACGACGACTACCAGCAGAAGACGGAGCGCCAGATCCCGGTGGTGGTCTTTCGGCGCAGATAGCCGCGGCTCGGGACCGCGCGCTACGCGCCTCTCCGGGGCGCAATCACCGCCTCGAGCCCTCTGGCGTTGAGAACGCGGTCCGCCGTCGCCCAGCCCCGGCGCGCCGTGGCGACCGAGAGCGTCATGTTCTCAAGGCCGCGGATTGAGTGAGCGTCGGTGGAGCAGACGAGCTGGACTCCGGCTTCGAGCGCACGGTGTACGTGCTCGCCGCTGAGGTCGAGCCGGTCGGGGAGGCCGTTGACTTCGAGGGCGACACCCTGCTCGCGCGCGATCCGGAAGACGCGCTCGAGGTCGAGCGCATTTTCCGCGCGCCGATTGATGTAACGGCCGGTGGGGTGGCTCAGGCAGCGGACGTAAGGGTTGCGCAAGGCCTTCTCGACCCGCCTGGTCAGCTCCCGCCGGGGCATGCGTTGACTCCCGTGCACGCTCGCCTGAACCCACTCGAGCTCCGCCAGAACATCATCTGGCAAATCGAGCCTTCCGTCGGGCAGGATGTCGCATTCGATTCCGCGCAGAACGCGAAACGGGGCCAGGCGCTCGTTTGCCGCAGCGATCTCCTCGCCCTGGCGGCGCACCTCGTCGGCGCTGAGTCCGCGCACCGCGCCGACCGCGGGAGTGTGGTCGCAGATCGCGAGGTAGTCATAGCCCCGTTCCTTGGCGGCGCGGCCCATCTCCTCGACGCTCGCCCTTCCGTCGGACCAGGTCGTGTGGCTGTGCAGGTCGCCGCGAATCTGGTCTTGCCCGAGCAACGCCGGCGGCGTACCCCAAAAGGGCGCCTCGCGAAGCTCGGGGGGACAGAAGGGGAGCCCGAGCCGGTCGTACAGCGCCCGCTCGTCGGGAGCGTCGGGCAGCCGCCCAAGTGCCGCCACGTACGCCCCCGACCCGGTGGCGCGCAGCAGTGCCGTCCCGAACCGCGCGGGCTGCGCGGCGACCAGCTCGATCGGCAGCCCTTCCAGCGTCAGCCCCAGCGCCCGGCGCTCCTCCTTCTCGATCACCGCGACGATCTGCGGGAGGGCTGCGAACTTGACCAGCGCTGGCTCCGGCTCACGGGCCGCGCAGACCACCGCCAGCCGCTCGCACGAGTCGCGCCAGCGGCGCACGTCGCCCGCCGCCGTGCCCTCGAGCGCGGCTGCGATGTTGCCGACGAGCTCCCACGCGCGGTTGAGCAGCAGCCCCTGTCGCGGTCGCGGCTCGCCCTCGCGCGCCAGCGCCGCGAGCAGCCGCGCCTCGGTCTTGGGTCCGATGCCGGGGACGGCCGCCAGCCGCCCTTCCGCCGCGGCCTCGCGGAACTCCTCCGCGGTGCGGACGCCGAGCGCCCGTGCCACCTCGACCGAGCGCCTCGCACCGAGGCCCAGGTAGCGCCCGAGGCCCACGAGGTCGGGCGCGAGCTCGCGCTCGAGCTCCTCGAGCTCGGCGATCTGACCGGTCTGCACCAGCTCGCGCAGGCGCGCCTCGATCCCCGGGCCGATCCCCCGCAGCTGCCGGACCCGGCCGGAGGCCACCAGCTGCTCAACGGGGATGGCCGCCGTACGGATCGTCTCGGCGGCGCGGCGGTAGGCCCGCACGGTGTAAGGGTTAGCCTCAACCAGTTCGAGCAGGAAAGCGAACGCCTCCAGGCGAGCGGCGATCTCGAGGTTGTCCACCAGCGATAGTTTTCACTTGAGGCGACATGTGAGGTGGTCTGAGCACGGAATGCAAAGCCGGCGCCTGATCCCCGGGCGATGACCCGGCGTCAGCGACTGACCCTGATCGCCGCGATCCTCGGCTCCGGCGTGGCCGCCATCGATGGCACGATCGTGAACGTCGCCTTGCCGTCGATCGAGCGGGATCTCGGCGGTGGCCTCGCCGCGCAGCAGTGGATCTCAAACGGGTATTTGCTGACGCTCTCGTCCCTGATTCTGATCGGTGGCTCGCTGGGTGACATCTACGGGGAGCGCCGCATCTTCTCCATCGGTCTCGCCGCTTTCGGCGTCTTCTCGATCGTATGCGCGGCAGCGCCGACGATCGGTGTGCTGCTCGCTGCACGCGCCCTGCAGGGCGCAGCCGGAGCCCTGCTTATGCCGAGCTCGCTGGCGGTGATCGTGGGCGCCTTCGCCGAGCGCGAGCGGGGAAAGGCGATCGGCGCCTGGACGGCGTGGGGCGCGATCTTCACGATCGTCGGCCCGCTAGCCGGGGGCGCGATCGTCGACAGCGCCTCTTGGCGCTGGATCTTCGCGATCAACCCGCCGCTGATCGCGGTCACCTTGATCCTGGTCCTGATGGCCGTGCCGCCGGCGCCACAGGTGAGGCGCCGATCGGTCGACGTGCTCGGCGCGGGGCTGTGCGGGGCGGGACTCGCGGGAATCGCTTTCGCGCTGATCGAGCAGCCGCACTACGGTTGGGGGAGCCCCGCGATCCTGTTGCCGCTGATCCTCGGTGGCATCTCCTTTGCGCTGTTTCTGGCCTATGAGCGCCGGGCGCGCGACCCGATGCTCAAGCTGGACCTCTTCCGGCTGCGCAACTTCTCGATCGGCAACCTGGAGACGCTCGCAATGTACGCCGGGCTCACCAGCCTGTTCTTCTTTTTGGTGATCTTTCTGCAGCAGGTCGCCGGCTACAGCGCGCTCGCAAGCGGCCTCAGCACGCTGCCGGTAACCATCGTGATGTTCACCTTATCGCGCCGCTTCGGCGCGCTGGCCGACCGTTATGGCCCTCGTATGTTCATGGGGGTCGGCCCGCTGATCGCCGCGGGGGGGATTCTGTTACTGCTGAGGACGGGCATCCATACCTCGTACCTGACCGACCTGCTGCCGGGGCTCGTCGTCTTCGGCCTCGGGCTGTCGATGACGGTGGCGCCACTGACTGCCACGGTTCTGGCCGACGCCGGCGAGGACGACGCGGGCATCGCTTCGGCGATCAACAACGCAGTCGCTCGTCTCGCGGGCCTCCTTGGCGTCTCGGTGATCGGGCTGATAGCGGCGAGCACACTGATGGGCGACACATTCGTGCGTAACGCCGACAGCGTTCGCGCCTTCCATAACGCGCTGATCATCTGCGCTGTGCTCGTCGCCGCCGGCGGGCTGACCGCCGCGATCGGGATCGTCAACCCCTCCCGCCGGTTGAGGGCGCAGGAGTGTCCTGGCGGTCAGCTCGTCTCGATCCCGAAGCAGGCGGCGGGCTGTCCGGAGGAACAGCCGGTCGCTGCCTGACGGCTGCCGTGTGGCGTTCGGAAAGAGGCCAAACCGCCTGAACCGTGAGGTCCTCCCGAACCGCGATCGACCTCCGCCTGGCACACACCGCAGATGCGGGCCAGACGCCGCTCAAAGCGGCGCGCGAGCTCCTGCACCTGGTGTTCGGAGACGAGATGACTGATGAGGACTGGGAGCACGCGCTGGGCGGGATACACGCCTTCGCCTGGGCCCGCGGTCAGCTCGTGGGACACGCGTCGGTCGTGCAGCGGCGACTGCTGCACGGAGGGCGCGCGTTGCGGACGGGGTATATCGAGGGCGTCGGCGTACACCCCGAGCGCCGCGGTCAGGGGTACGGCGCGGCAGTGATGGCCTCGCTCGAGCGCGTGGTCCACGACGCGTATGAGCTCGGTGCGCTGGGGGCAAGCGACGAAGGCGCGCGCTTCTATGCATCGCGGGGATGGCTGAAGTGGCGGGGCGCGACTTGGGCGCTGACTCCGTCGGGAACGGTGCGCACCGCGGAGGAGGATGACTCCGTGTACGTGCTCCCCGTCTCGGCAAAGCTTGACCTCGCCGGTGATCTGACCTGCGATTACCGGGACGGCGAGCTGTGGTAGTTCCCATGGCCTCGGCTAAGCTGGAGACCATGGAGACCGAGAACAAGATTGAAGTGTCAGACCGCGATTGGCGCGAGCGGCTCACCCCTGAGCAGTACGACGTGATGCGCCGTCGGGGAACGGAGCCGCCGTTCACCGGCAAGTACGTCCATGCCAAGGAGGACGGCTCATACCGTTGTGCCGGGTGCGGGGCGGTGCTGTTCAGCTCGGATGCCAAGTTCGACTCGGGTACCGGCTGGCCAAGCTTCTATGAGCCGGCGGTGGCCGAGAACCTCGAGCTGCACCAGGACCGCGGCCTGGGCATGGTCAGAACCGAGGTCGTCTGTCGCCGCTGCGGCGGGCACCTCGGGCACGTGTTCGACGACGGGCCCAAACCCACCGGATTGCGCTACTGCATCAACTCCTGCGCGCTCGAGCTGGCGCCCGAGGGGAGCTGACGAGCCAGCAAGCCCGGGCTACGCCACCGGCACCGGTGGCGCCTGTGGCGCCCGGGCGGCCGGGAGATTGAGCGTGAACTTCGCGCCGGGTCCGTAGTCGTCGTCGAGCGAAAGCTCGCCGCCCATCCTTTCGGCCAGCTCCCGGCCGATCGCCAGACCGAGCCCGAACCCGGCCTGACCACCCGTATCGCGACCGCGCTGGAAGCGTCTGAAGATGATCGCGCGGTCCTCGGCCGCGATCCCCGGCCCCCGGTCCGAGACGCTTAGCGCCACGGGCGAGCCGCCGCGGATCGTCACGTCGATATCGGTCCCCGCGGGACTGACGCGGAGCGCGTTGTCGAGCAGAATGCGCACGATCCGTGCCACGCTCCCAGGGTCGCCCAGCGCCCACACGGGCTCGCTCGAGATCTCGAGTCTGGGGGTCGTGTCGCGCTCGCTCGCCGGCAGCTCGAACTCGGCCAGGACCGCGCGGCATAGCTCGCCCAGCTCCACCGGCTCGGAACGCAGCCGGATCTCGGCGTCGAGCCGCGACAGATCGAGCAGATCGGCCGCGAGGCGGCCAAGCCGACGTGACTGGACCCGGGCCCGCACGAGCAGCGCGCGCGCCTCGTCCAGATCGGTCTCGCCACTGCGCAGGTCGTCGTCGAGCAGCTCGAGCATCCCGTCGAGCGAGGTCAACGGGGTGCGCAGCTCATGGGAGGCCGTCGCGACGAATGCGCGGCGGGCCTCCTCCTGGTGGCGCAGCTGCCCCTGCATGGTCGCGAAGGTGCGCGCGAGGTCGCCCACCTCGTCGCGAGCGCGATCTGTTGGCACCTCGACCCCGGGTCCCTCCTGAGTGAGCCTTACGGCCGCGTGCCGCAGCCGCCGCAGTCGATACACGAGCGTCGCCGAGAGGGGGATGCCGAGAATCAGGGTGAGGGCCAGCCCGGCCAGGGCCGCGGTCAGGAAGGCCCGAGCGACCGCGTTCACGGCGGCCGGGATCTCGTCGATCGGCTTGCGGATCGCGAGCACCCACGGGTGGCCGCCCGCGCGGAAGGGCAGCGCCGCCTGCACGTACTCATCGCCGTCGATGGTGCCGAAGCCGTACACCACATGGTGGTCGTTGAAGGCAGATGCGACGTCGTTATACGGGTCGTCCCGCGAGAGACCGGAATCGGACGGCCAAGTCGCGATCAACCCCACCCCACTGCTGTAAGGGCTGGGATACACCAGGCTGGCCTCAGCGGCGCCCACCTTGGAGCCGATCTTCGCGAGCGGCGTATCGAGCTGTCTCTGCTCGGCGACGCCCCGCCGATGCAATCTCCTCTGTGCCTTGGTGGTAGCGGGGCCGCTTGGAGCGGTCAACGCCAGGCTCAGGTCGAATTTCGCAAACGCCGCCCCCGCGCGGTAGGAATGAAGCTCCTGCTCGAGGGTCTTAAGCGCCGCGTGCTTGAGCGAGCTCTCGAGCGGGCCTAGCAGCGCCGCCGCGGCCACGGCCAGCGTGGCCACGGTCGTAAACAGCACGAGCCCGACGATCCGACCGCGCAGACCGGGGGCACGAAAGCGCGGTAGCGCCCTCATCGTCAGGGGCCTCTCAGTCGGTAGCCGGCTCCGCGCACCGTGAGGATGTACCGGGGCTTTTCGGGCTCGGGCTCGAGCTTCTCGCGCAGGTGCCGGATGTGGACGTCGATCGCCCGCGGGTCGCGATAGGCGCTGTCCCCCCAGATCGCGCGCAGGAGCTCCTGGCGGTTGAGCAGCCTCCCGGGAACCGCCATCAGGGCGTCGAGCAATTCGAACTCGGAGAAGGTCAGCCGCACCGGCTCGCCCTCCATCGTCACCTCGCGCTGTGAGCGGTCCAGCCGGATCGGCCCCACCGCCAGCACCTCGTCCCCCATGGTCCGCCCTGCTGCGCGTCGCAAGACCGCGCGGATGCGACTGCGCAGCTCGGCCAGACCGAAGGGCTTCGTCACGTAGTCGTCGGCCCCGGCCTCCAGCCCGAGCACCGCGTCGGCCTCGGAGTCGAGCGCTGTCAGCATGATGATCGGCACCACGTTGCGCCGGCTGCGCAAGTTCCGGCAGACCTCGTATCCGTCGGGGCCCGCGCCCAGCGCCACGTCGAGCAGGATGATGTCGAAGTGGTCGGTGGTGGCGCGGTCGATCGCGGAGCGACCGTCGGCAACCGCGAACACGCGGTGACCCTCGCGCGAGAAGGAGCGCGTGAGCATCTCGCGCAGATCCGACTCGTCATCGACCACGAGGATGTTGAGCGATGCGCTGGCGCTGCCGGCACCAGGCGGCGCCGAAGGAGCCGATGTCCGACGCTCTACCGCCATTTAGGCCACGATCGTAGCGGGAGCGCCCACCGAACTTCCCCGCACACCCGCATTTTGGGCGCGCTCTACTTGGCCGGCTCGAGCTCGCGCGTCCCGGATATCGGCGCCTCCGCGCCGGCTTCCATCACCGGCGCGGCGCGCGGCGCGAGTCGGCCCGCGGCCGCCACCGCCCACAGCACCGTGACCCAGATCGAGGTGGCCAGCGTCACGTGGATCCAGACCATGTCGGCGGGAAGCCTGAGCTCATACTGAACCGTTCCTACGAGCCCCTCGGCCGCGAGCAGGACGCAGAGCGCCGTCAGCGGCTCGAGCACGCGTTCACCGGCGCCGCGATGGCGCTGAAGCAGCCAGACCCCGATCACGACCACGCCGAAGATGGCGGCGATCGCGGCGTGGCGGTGAACCACCCAGGTGAGCGTGTCCGGTCCCTTGAAGTACAGCCGGTGGACGCGCTGGCCGACCGCGCCGCCCGAATGCGGACCGGCCGCGGTCGCCGCCGTGCCGGCGAAGATCGTCAATGCGCCAAGCGGCGCGAGCGCGCGCGTCGACCACACCGACACACGATCGATGGAACGCGGCCGCGACCCCGGCTCGTGCGCTGACCGCCAGGCCAGCGCGACCGCCGCGATCAGGATCACCATGGAGAGGCCGAAGTGGGCCATGACGAACCCGGGCGCGAGGTGCTCGACCACGGTGTAACCGCCCAGCACCGCCTGACCGAGCACGCCGAGCGGCAAAAGCCACGCGAGCACGGCAAGGTCGCGGCGGAACGGGCGACGCCGCAGCGCCAGCACGGCCGCCGCCGCAACGATGACGCCCACGGCGCCCGACAGCGCGCGGTTGCCGAACTCGATCAGGGCGTGGCCGCTCAGCGGCGGGAGCACCGTGCCGTGGCAACGCGGCCAGTCCGGACAGCCCAGGCCGGAGTCAGTCAGACGCACGGCCGCGCCCGTGAGCACGATCAAGAACAACGCTCCCAGCGCGACGAACGCGACCCGCCGGTACTGCGCCGGGGTCACCGTCCAGCCGCGCGTCAGCGTGCCCAGGCGCGGGATCGTTGCCACGACCTCAAATGTACCTTGGCGACGCCTTACGGCGGTAGCCGCGACCCGGCGGTCGGGGCCGAGGGCAACGTGTCGACGATCTCCGCCAGCAAAGGCGCATTGCGGTCGCGCTCGGAGGCGACGAGCTCGACCCCTGCAGGCCACGAGATCGCCACATCTGGGTCGTCGTACCGGAAGCCGGACTCGGCCGCGGAGTCGTAGTAGGCGGTGCATCCATAGACGAGGTCGGCAACCTCGCTCAGCACGCAAAAGCCGTGCGCGAACCCGTCCGGGCACCAAAGCTGATGGTGGGCGACGTCGTCGAGCTGGAAGCCCTCCCAGCGGGCGAAGGTCTCAGAGCCGCGACGGATGTCCACCACGACGTCGAACACCGCCCCCCGCGCGCAGCGAACCAGCTTGCCCATCCCCGGTTGAAAGTGCATTCCCCGCACCACTCCGGCGCGCGACCGCGAGTGGTTGTGCTGGACGAGCTCCGAAGCGGCGTGCTCCTCCATCAAGGTGCGTCGATAACTCTCGAAGAAGAAGCCCCGTTGGTCTCGGTGAACTGCCGGCTCGAGCAGTACTGGGCCGGACAGGTTTGTGGGAAGCGCCCGCACCCCGCCAACGCTACACATCGCCGCCGCATGCATGGCCTGTCCCGCGCCGCTAGGCGGCGACGGGACCGGCCGGGACGACCCTGGTAGGGCTGGGGGCCGTCCGAGACCCGCGGGTTAGGGGGCGATACCCGCAGGCCGGGAACGACATCCTTGTCTACGCTGGAGCATAGCGCCTCGCTGTCACATACGGGAGGTGTCAACCGGGTGTGTTGCTACCAACGTGGCGCATTGAGAACGCAAAATGCGTGGTAAATGCCACATTCGCCGGCGCGCGCTCTCACCGGACCGCATGCGCGAGCAGCAGCGCGCGCATCAACGGCGGACCGCCGGCCGCGCGCACGTCGATCTGGCGAAAGTGCAACCGCTCGAGCGTCTCCCGCAGCGATTTGCGCGTGTACAGATGAAGGTGATCGGAGAGCGGCTCGGCGAAGTGCTCCAGGCCGCGGACCAGAATCGCGAGCCGGCTGTGGTTTGGGGTCGTCACAAGCAGGCTGCCGCCTGGGCGCAGGACCCGTTTGACCTCTGACAACCAGCGCGCGGTGTCAGCCACGTGCTCGATCACCTCGCTCGCCCACACCAGGTCGAACGCGAGGTCTTCGAGCGGCAGCGGCCCCGAAAACGGCGCAAGCATAAACCGCATCCCGGGATGGGCCTTGCGGGCGCGCCGCAGCGCTTCCTCGGCTACGTCTACGCCGACCGCATCGGCGCCTGCCTGCTCGAGGGCAGCGGTGAAGGCGCCGTTGCCACAGCCCAGGTCGAGCGCGCGATCGCCGGCGCGGACGTGCTCTTGCAGGAAACGCCGGCGCAACTGAAAGAAAGGTGGATGAAGCTCG
>JAFAPR010000177.1 GCA_019247075.1 Solirubrobacterales bacterium | reverse complement strand
CCAGAATCCCGAGAAAGAGCGCATCCCGCCACGATGCGAATGCGATCGTCAGCACGCCGAAGACCAGCAGGATCCCGTTGGGAACCGTCAGCGTATTCGCGCGCAGGATGCTCGCGTAGGAGCGGCTGGAGCGCCGCCGCGGGGCGTTCGCACGCGCCGCCAGGCGCCGGCGAGCCTCGCTCTCGCTCAGCCCAGTCGGCGTGATCTCGGTGCCGGTAGCTATTGGCCGACACTAGCGCCCTGGACGACGCCCGCTGGCGATCGCCTCGACGCTCGCCGTGAGCGACAGCGTCATCCGCGCGCGTCCCGCTCATCAGCGGTCGTTGAGGTCGAGCACCTGGATGGGCGGCTCGATTTGAGGCTGTTCGCCGGTTGCGATGATCGCCGTGCCCAGGGCGAAGAACTCGATCGCGTGGCTGCCCCAGCCGTGGCTCGTCTCGGACAGGGAGACGCCGACGATGCCTTCGGCCCCGAGTTCCTGCGCCTCGGTCTGCATGCGCTGCATGGCGAGCTCGCGGGCGTCGTACAACGCCTGGGTGAAGTTGGGTAGTTCTATGTTTCGGCCCGTCTGGGCGATCGAGGAGAACGGGCCGCGGCGCCCGACGTGGTAGACGCAGCTGCCCATGACCATTCCGACCGGTCGATGGCCGGTGCGCAAGAGGGTCCAGAACTCCTGACCCGAGAGGTCGCTCTGGAAAGGCCTCCCGCTGCGGGCGCGGTGCAGGACGCCCTCTCGGTGCTTCACCGCGGTGCCGATCGCGATGAACTCGGCCATGTTGGGACCCCATTCGTACCTGCCGACGTCGAGGCGTACCCCGACGATGCCGTCTGCTCCGAGCTGGTCGGCTTCCTCCTCCATGCGCGTCATCGCCAGGTGCCGGGCGCTGTACATCGCTTCCGATAGGACGTGGAGCTCACGGCTCGCCGTGGGCCCGGCGACTTGCAACCCGATATGGAAGATCGAGCTGCCGACGACCAGCCCCACGGGCTCAAAGCCGGCCTGTTTTATCAGCAGGAACTCGTTGACGCTGAGGTCGGAGGTGAACAGGCCCTCGCGGTTTTGCTCGAGCCGTTCGCGCCCGGACTCGGGTACGCCCTCGAGGGACTGCGGTTCGTAATCGGTCATCTCGCTCCTATTCTCAGCGCCGTCTTCACATCATCGACACCCGCGCGGCGGCGCGTCACCGCGGTGCCCGAAGCGTGCATCGTGATCATCCAGCCCCGGCGTTCGGCTTCGCCCCGGCCCGACACGTAATAGGGAATCCCGAATCGCCCGAGGTGCCAGCCGCGGCGGTCAAGCGAGCCAAGCGAAGACGCCAGCGAAAGCTTCTCCCGCTGCACCTCGTGCATGAACTCGACGCCCACCGCGCCGTCCGCACGTGCATCTGCGACCTGTCCCCGCAATCGCTCGCGCAACACGCCGCGGGCTAACTGGAAGCCCTGGCTGAGCTCGCCGAGCTCCTGGTTCTGACGCGGGCTGCGCCGTCGCCGCAGGCGCGTGGCAGTCGGCGGGGAGGCAAACACGACCACGCTCGCGGCCAGCAGCCCCACCGCGTCGTAGCCCGCGCGATCGAGTCGCCAAAGGTCCTGAACAGAGAGATCCATGAGCGTCGGTCGCTCATCGCGCTGCGACTCACCCAGCCGAATCGCGGTGCCGCTCACCACGTACTGGACGGTGCGGCCGCCGAAATCGTGCTCGCCGCGGCGCAGGTGGACACCGGCGACGGCATCGGCTCCCACTTCCTGCGCCTCCTGAGTGAGGCGCGCCAGCGCGCGTCGCCGAGCGGTATCCCAGGCCGCGGTGAGCACGTCGAGCTGGCAGATCACCTCCGTGTGCCACTTGTAGTTGAAGACCTGCGACGGAGAGGCATCCGTGATCCGGTTCCAAGACGAAGCTCCCACTACCTGGGGCCCGTACGCCCGGCCGACGACGAGGTTCGCCTGGCCCGGCGCCAGCGCCGGGAGCAGCTGGGGCGCCGGCCGGACCACGCTCGCACCCATCACATGCGCGATGGGCCGCGGACCGAGCCGGCGCAGAAGCGAGAACTCGCTCACCGACAAGCCGCTCGTGAACATCGCCCCCTCGCCGCCGAGCGCCCGCAGTCGCTCCTCGGCGGCCAGCGGAATCCCCCCGCGTTGGATCCTCTCGCGCGAGGCGTCCTGCTCCTCGGGATCCTGCCCTGCGCTGAAGAAACCCGCCGTCACCGACCTCCCCGCATTGCGTCGTCCACTCCCTTTTGCGGTGCCGAATGGTACGCCGACACCGGGCGCGCGGTGTCGGTCCCGGGACGGGGCCCGTCGGTCGTCCGAGCAGGGGCTCACCCGACGGGGTACCGCACGGTGCGCGCTAGCACCTGGGTCAAGGCGCCCGGTTGCTACGCGCTTGGCGCTGCTGAGATTCCTCGGCGGCGCCGGCGCTTTCGCACGGAATACTTTGAGGCTGTGGCGGTCGCCGGCGACGACCTGAGTGCTCCGCTCCTGCGGACGAAGCTCGTTATCCCTGGCTCTCCTCGCCTCGTCGTCCG
>JAFAPR010000333.1 GCA_019247075.1 Solirubrobacterales bacterium | reverse complement strand
CCCCACCGGCGCTACGCGGTCGTAGTCGGCGAGCTTGTCGAGGCGAAGCAGCTTGGCCTTCAGCCTGTACCACCGCTGGGGCAGGTCGTAGCGGCGGCGCACCGCCTCGATCAACGCCGCAACCGACTCGTCCGAGGCTTCGTTCTCGAGGTTGCGGCTCGCCAGCCAATGCTTGTATGCACGGAGCCGGTCCTCGACTGCCTTGTCGTGAACGAGCGTGTTGTAGATGAACGAGCGCGTCCGCAGCCCGGGCTCGAGCGTCTGCGACACCGCTTGCGCCGCCGTACGGCGCACCTCTCGCTCCGGCGATTGGAGCCGGCTCAAAGCGACCTCGAGCGGCACCTCCTCGCCGTCGAGCCCGACCCGGAGAGCCGCTGTGAGTTCGCCAAATAGCCGGCCCCACGCGTTCTGGCTCGAGATCGACTTCTCGGCCAGGATTTTCTCTTCCGGCTCGGTCAGCAGGTGGGGACGGTAGCGGCGCGCGCTGCGTAGGTAGTGGCGACAGAAGTCAAGCGCAGGCGAGGACAGCAACTCCTCGGCGCGCTCGTCCTCGAGCGCGGCCCACTCCAGCTCGAAGAACAGGAGTTTGGTCTGAATCTCCGTGGCGCGCTCCTCCGCCTGTTGCAGGAGGGCCCCGCGAGCAGGGTCGGCAGTGTCCGTGCTGAAGTCAAGCGACGCGTACGAGCCCGCGCGGCCGGCAGCGTCCTCGATCCGTTCGAGCTCGTGCATCGCACCGGCCAGACCCTCCGCATCGAGGTTGGCTACCTGACCGGCATAACGCTCGCGGAAGGCCGCGGCCAGAGCGCTCGCCTCCCCCAGCAAGTGCTCGACGCCGCCGCGGCCCTCCTCGTTCACCAGCGGTTGCAGGTCCCACTCGGTTGAGAGGAGCTCGGGGTCGGCCAGGTGGTCTACGGTTGTGGCCATGAAGAGGCGGAGCTTAGCTTGGCGATGGAGCCGCGCGGCGGCGATCGCAGCGGCCTCGCTGCTCCTGTTGGCCGGTTGCGGCAGCGGGACGCGCAGCCCCACCCTCTCCTCGCTGCCGCTCGTCCACGGCGCCCGCGTGGTTGCGCAGGTCCGCCGCTGCGACCCGGGGGCAAGGCCCTATTGCGCGCTTGAGCTTGTTGTGGCCGACCCCCTCTACTCGTCTTCCCGCGGGTTCGTGTTGGCCGAACGGAACCTGCTGCGCGCGCATGGCTGGACCGGAGCCAGTCCCCAGACGTCGGATGAGCTCGCCGACGAGTCGCCGGGACACAAATTCCGCGTCACGTACGCCACCGCCTACGGGGACCTGAAGGGGATCGATCTCGGCTGGATCGAGCGGACAGACCTAATCCAGCGGTCGCTGTCGAGTCAACTGTTCGCCGGCACGCCCGCGATGTCGGCCCAGCTGCAGATCGGGTCGCAGTAGAGGCAACGCGCGCGCGCAACGCCGCCTCAAGCGGGCGCCTCCACGAGCCTCAACCGCAGCCGGCCATCCACCGCCACGGCGGCCCGCCCCGCCACCAGGCTGCGAAGCTCAGACCCGATCAGCTGCTCGCGCCAGCCAGTTAGCGGACGCACCGGCGGCTCGGGCTCCCCGCGCCGTGCGGCGGCAACCACGGCCTCGAGCTCGGCCCGCGAGGAGAGAAGCTCGTAGGCCACTCCGGCTTCCAGCGCGCGCGCTCGGAGCCAGGCCTCGGCGAGGGAAATCACCGGTCCGTCGGCGGGCTCGAAGCGCAGTTGCGCGTGCTCTCGCGGGATCGGTGGATCGTGGAGGCCGCGGTCGACCGCCGCCAGAATCCCCCCGCTGCGGCGGTTCAACAACGAGCGGTGGAGGCCGCGGATCCGCGCCAGCTCCTCCGGCGTCGAAGGCCGTCGCCTGGCCGCCTCCACCACCACCTGGTCTGCGAGAACCGAGCCCACCGGACGGTCCTCCCGCGCCGCGGTTCGCTCCCGCCAGGCAGCCAGCGCACGGGCGACAGCTCGCGAGCGAGGGTCGAGTTGGGAGACGCGCGGCAGCCGCAGCCATACCGTTTCGGGGTCGCGCTCGTCCGTTGAGGACTCGAGCCGCCGGCACTCTTCGACCGCCCATTCGAGCCTGCCCACGTGCTGGAGCCGCCGCTTCAGCTCGTCCGTCAGGTGGAGCAGGTCTGCGACGTCCTCTGCGGCGTACCGGAGCTGCTCGGTCGACAGTGGGCGCGCATCCCACCGCGTGTAGGAGGCCGTCTTAGCGAGCCTCCGCCCCAGGATCGCGCCAATCAGGTTGGCGTAGCCGCTCTGGGCGCTCTGTCCCGCAAACCCGGCGGCCACCTGGGTATCGAAGATATTGGTGACATCCGCTTCCCAGGCCCTGCGCAGTATCGCCACATCCTGTCGCCCGGCGTGGAGGATGACCTCGATGCGGCTGTCGGCGAGCAGTTCCGCGATCGGGGCGACCGGTGCGGTGCGGTCGAGCGCGTCGATCAGCACAATGCCCGGGCCGTCACTGCTGTCGCGGCCGTCGACCGCAACCTGAACCAGGCACAGCAGCGGCCGGTAGCGCCCCTCGGAGACGAACTCCGTATCGATCGCCAACCGCGCCGACTCTCTGGCGGCCGCGGCCGCACGCGCGATCTCCGCTGAGCTCGCCAGCCGCGGTTCGTCCATGTCAATGAATCATAACCCGACCGCACTGGTAGGATTTATCCGATGATCTTCTCCTCCAAGGCTGAGTACGGCGTGCGGCTGATGGTCGAGCTCGGCCGCCAATCGCCCGAGCACCCGACGAGCCTGAAGGCGATCGCCGATGCCGAAGGGCTGCCGCTGGCGTACTTGGAGCAGGTCGTGGCGCGGCTGCGCAAGGCGGGGCTGGTGATGAGCGCCCGTGGCGCCCATGGCGGCTACTGGCTGGCTCGACCTGCGGAGAAGATCGCGATGGACGAGGTGGTGTATGCCCTGGAGGGGACCATCGCCCCGATGGAGTGCTTCGTTCACGACCACACGGAGCGAGTGCTGTGCTCGCACGAACCGGATGCCGGGCGCGGCTGTGCGACCAAGCTGCTGTGGATGCGCGTGCAGGGCGGCGTGATCCGCTCCCTGCAGACGACCACGCTCGCGGAGCTGGTCGAGTTCTCGCGCCGTCATGAGCGCAGCGAGCCAGAGCCTCCGGAGCCGGACCTGTCAGCTCCGCGGCGTGCCGCCGTCGTCGCCTGATCAACTTCAACCCCCAACTTCAAATGGCAGAACTTGAGATCCGAGACCTCTATGTCCGTGCAGGTGAGAAGGAGATCCTGCGTGGCGTCGACCTGGCCGTCGACAAGGGCCAGTTTCACGCCCTTATGGGCCCGAATGGGTCCGGCAAGTCGACCCTCGCCAACGCGATCATGGGCCACCCAGGCCTCGAGGTGACCAGCGGACAGATCCTGTTCAAGGGCGACGACGTCACCGAGGCGGAGCCCGATGAGCGCGCGCGGATGGGGCTGTTCATGGCTTTTCAATACCCGGTGGGCGTCCCGGGGGTCACGGTTACCAAGTACCTGCGCACGGTGCTCAACGCCCACCGCGACGCGCGCGGAAAGGAGCCGATTCCGCTCAAAGACTTCCGCCAGCAGGTCGAGGCGGCCATGGAGCTGACCAAGGTGCCGAAGGAGTTCTCGACCCGCTATCTCAACGAGGGCTTCTCGGGCGGCGAGAAGAAGCGGATGGAGATCCTTCAGCTCGCGCTCCAGCGGCCAGAGCTCGCGATTCTCGACGAGAC
>JAFAPR010000264.1 GCA_019247075.1 Solirubrobacterales bacterium | reverse complement strand
ACTTCCTCGACCAGAGCCAGCAGCGCCGGCTCGACCCGCGGGTCGCCGCCCGCCACGAGCGTCTCGAGCGCCCGGCCGCCCCGCTCCACAAACAACACCGGTTCACCTTGCGACAGGACCACGTACGCGCCTGCGACCCGTCTGGGGTGCGTCGCGTCGGTGGATCCCCCCGCCGGCCACGGCAAGGCCGCGCCATAGGGCTGCCCGGGATCCACCGCGGACAGCACGACCGGCACGTCGTCGGTCCCCGTCGAACGCATCCGCTCGACCGCGCCAGGCAGCGCGAACTGGGCTCCACCGAGGCCCTCGACGAAATAACCACGTCTGACAGTTCCCAGTATATCCAGTTGCGAGAGCTCGGGGTAGACGGCAGCGAAGCCGCCGGGGATGCCCTCGGCGCGGACTTGCTCGCGAGTGAGGATGCCGTAGCGTTCGAGTAGCAGCTCGGCGAGCGCGCGGCGCCGGGCGCCGAGTTCGGGGGTGCAGCGAAACAGCGGCGCAGTCAGTGACCAGCGGCCCTGTAGCAGCGGCGCGGTCCCCCCTCGCCGACGGCCCATGAGTCGCCCCGCGGCTTGCCGGCGGCCGTCGGGGAGGCGGGCTCGAGAGGGTCGGCCCTCTGCAAACCGGGCCTGAGAAGATTGCGCCGCACCCATCAAGCGGGGCGCACGCAGCGGCGCAAACGCGTCGTTGGTCGCCTCGCCCGCCCACACAAGATCCCACAGCGCGTCTTGGAGAGCCCGTGCATCGAGCCCTGCGTCCACGAGCAAGTCGCTGAAGAAACAGGCGCCGGCGTCCAGCCGCCGGCGGATTGCGCCGTGCTGCTCGCCCGTGGGAGGCGCCGCTCGCCCCGCGGTCGGCGGCGGTCCGAGCAGGGCGACGTCATCGCGGAAGTAGAGGGCGACGCGCCCGGACCCCGCCAGCCCGCCCGCCCCGATCCACACGAGCTCGCCGCTCGCGCAAAGCTCGTCCATCCACGACTGAGAGTAGGTGCCCGTGCGGCGCGGCAGAACGTCTCGCTCCCACACGACCGGCGGCAAGGCCAGCCCCTGAAGCGGCGCAAGCGCTTCACGTAGCCGGTCGGGGCCGGGTGCTCCAACGGCTCTAGCGTGGCGCCCGACGCCCTGCCAGGCGGGGAGGAACCGCGCGAGCTGGCGCTGCTCGGCCGGCTCGATCTCCTTGCGCAGCGCCGCCAGCGAGGCGCGGCGGAGCCGCTTGAGCACTCCCGGGTCGCACCATTCACGTTCGCTGCCGCCAGGGCGCAGCTCGCCCCGGACGAGCTCGCCGGCCCGCTCGAGCTCGCGCAAGGCGCCGGCGAAGTCCGCGTCGTAGCGCAGCCGCAGTTCCCCGCCCGTGAACGGTCCGTGCGTCAGGGCGTACCGCCGCACTAGGCGCGCGCCGGCATCCGGAACCTCCGACAGGAAGGCGGCGGGCAGGTCGCTGGGAGGCGTCGCCCCCAGCGCGTCCCGGTACAGGCCCGCGTCGGCGGCGTCTACGAATCGCTCCTCGCCCGCCAGCTGGAGCCGCACGGCCCGACGTTCGCGCTCGAGCTCCTGAAGCATTCGCGTCGCATCGAGCTCGCCGAGCACGCGCATGGTCGCTTCCGCCTCGGTGAGGTCGCCTAATTGGCGCAGGATGTCGTGCAGTCCGTCGCGGCCCGTGGCCCGGCGAGTCTCGGTGAGGTGCTGGAGCTCGGCCTCGAGTTGCGCGAGCGCGCCGCTGTCGATCAGATCGCGCAGCTCCTCCTGGCCGAGCAGCTCGCGCAACAGGTTTCGATCCAGCGACAGGGCAGTTGCCCGCCGCTCGGCGTTGGGGGTGTCGCCCTCGTACATGTACGTGGCGACGTAATCGAAGAGCAGACTCGACGCAAACGGGGAGGCCGACTGGGTCTCGACCTCCACGAGCGCGATCTCGTGCCGGTGCAGCCGGCCGAGCACTTCGACCAGTCCGGGGACGTCGAGCACATCGCGCAGGCACTCCCGATAGCTCTCGAGCACGATCGGAAAATCTGAATACTTGCGCGCCACCTCCAACAGAGACTGGGCCTTGAGCCGTTGCTGCCACAGCGGCGTGCGCTTGCCTGGCCGCGCCCGCGGGAGCAGGAGCGCACGCGCCGCGTTCTCGCGAAAACGGGCCCCGAACAGAGCGCTCGAGTGCAGTTCGCCGACCACCAGGTCCTCCACTTCATCGGGCTCCAGCAGGGCGAGCCCGGGATCGGGCGGGTCGTCGGCGTCGGGGAGGTGGACGACGATCCCGTCGTCCGAGTGAATCGCGTCGCATTCCAGCCCCAGCTTGTTCCGAATCCGCGCGGTCAGCGCGAGCGCCCACGCGGCGTGGACGCGACCGCCGAAGGGAGACAGCAGACAGAGCCTGAAATCGCCGATCTCGTCGCGAAAGCGCTCCACAACTATGGCCCGGTCCGAAGGCACGACTCGGGTCGCCGCCTGCTGTTCGGAGAGGAACTGCACGAGGTTGCCGGCAGCCCGGGGGTCGAGGTCATACTCGCGCTCGAGGTCCTCGGCGGTCTGCTCCACGGCCCACCGCGCGAAGGCTCCGATCGCCTCCCCCAGCTCCATCGGCCGTCCCACGCCGTCTCCCTTCCAGAACGGCACCACCGCCGGCAGGCCGGGCGCCGGCGTGACGACCACGCGGTCGTGCGTGATCTGATCGATCCGCCAGGTGGCCGCGCCCAGCAGGAAGGTCTGGCCGGGCCGCGACTCGTAGACCATCTCCTCGTCCAGCTCGCCGACGCGCCGGCCATCGGGGAGCGTTACCGCGTAGAGCCCGCGGTCGGGAATCGTGCCCGCGTTCGTGACCGCCAGCTGGCGCGCGCCCGAGCGTGCGCGGATCGCGCCGCGCACCCGGTCCCACACGATCCGCGGCCGGAGCTCCGCGAACTCGGTCGACGGGTACCGGCCGTCGAGCATGTCGAGCACGTTTTCGAACTGGCCACGAGGAAGCCCCGAGTAGGTATGCGTGCCCCTGACCAGCCGGTAGAGATCCTCCACTGCCACCGGCCGATCCTCGGGCGCGGCGGCGGCGATCGCGACGATTTGCTGGGCAAGCACATCGAGCGGATTGCGGGGCACGACGGTGGGTTCGATCTGTCCCTCGCGCATGCGCTTGGCGACGACGGCGCACTCCAACAGATCCGCCCGGAACTTGGGAAAGATGCGGCCCCGGCTGACCTCGGTGATCGAGTGTCCGGCGCGGCCGATGCGCTGTAGCCCGCGGCTGACGGACTTGGGCGACTCCACCTGGATCACAAGATCGACGGCCCCCATGTCGATGCCCAGCTCGAGGCTCGAGGTCGCCACCAGGCAGGGAAGCTCACCTGCCTTGAGCAGCTCCTCCACGGCGACGCGCTCCTCGCGCGCCAGCGAGCCGTGGTGGGCGCGGGCAATCTCTTTGGGAGGCCGTCCGGCGGACTCGTCTTCGTCAGCCGCGAGCTCGTTCAGCCGCAGCGCCAAGCGCTCGGCTGCTCGGCGCGCATTGACGAACACGATCGTCGACCGGTGCGAGCGGACCAGCCCAAGCAGCTCCGGATACATGGCGGGCCAGATCGAGCGGCTGGCCCCCTCCCCGTCCGAGGGCACATCTGCGCCGGCGAGCCCCTCGGCTCCGGCCGCGCCCGGCTCCGTGATCGATTCCACGGGCACGCGGATCTCGAGGTCGAGCGGCTTGCGTACGCCGGCATCCACGAGTCGGCAGCGTCTGCGCGGTCCGACCAAGAAGCGGCCCACCTCGTCGAGCGGTCGCTGCGTGGCGGACAGGCCGATGCGCTGCAGATCGTGGCCGGCGGCGCCGACCAGCCGCTCGAGCGTCAGCGCGAGGTGGGCTCCGCGCTTGCTCCCGGCGACCGCGTGGATCTCGTCGATGATGCACCAGCGGGCGCCCGCGAACAGGGCCTGCGCGCGGCCGGTGAGCATCAGGTAGAGCGACTCGGGGGTTGTGATGAGAATGTCCGGCGCGCGGCGCAACATCGCTTGGCGTTCCCGCTGAGGCGTGTCCCCGGTCCGAACCGCCACGCTGATCTCGGCTCCGATACCCCTGATCGGCGCGCGCAGGTTACGCTCGACGTCGTAGGAGAGGGCCTTGAGCGGCGAGACGTAGACGAGACTGACGGCGGGCGGTGGCGGCTGGCCGGCTTGCTCGGACGGGGGCGACTCGTGCTCCCGCAAGAGCCGGTCGATTCCCCATAGAAAAGCGGCGAGCGTCTTCCCCGATCCGGTCGGCGCGGAGATCAGGACGTGGTCGCCGGACGCGATCGCGGGCCAGGCCTGCACCTGAGCCGGCGTAGGCTCGGCAAAGCTTCTGGTGAACCACTCGCGCGTGCGCGGGCTGAATCCCCGGAGGACATCGGCGTTACTGGGTGACACGGCTATGACGAGGCTAGCTCCCGCGCTCGCGCGAACACCTCGTCCATCATCGCTTCGGTCAGCCGCCCTGTGAAGGTGTTCTGCTGACTGGGGTGGTAGCAGCCCAGCAGCACATAGGGCCCGACCGTGGCAGCGGCGCCGTGGCCGAAGCGCGGCAGGGGCCGCGGCAGTGGCATCGCGGCTGCTCGCAGCGCCCGCAGGGCGACATCCCAGGCGAAGTTTCCCAAGCACACGACCGCGCGCAAGCGCCCAAGCAGGGCAAGCTCACGCACCAGATACGGCAAGCAGTTGTCCCGCTCCGCGGGCAGGGGACGGTTGGCGGGCGGTGCGCAACGGACGGCTGCGGTCACGTAGCAGCCGCGCAGACGAAGCCCATCGTCACGCGAGCGCGACTGCGGTTGGTTTGCGAAACCCGCCCGCCACAGCGCGGCGAACAGCCAATCGCCGGACCGGTCGCCGGTGAAGATGCGGCCAGTGCGGTTGCCACCATGCGTGGCCGGCGCGAGTCCGAGCACGAGCAGGCGCGCCGCGGGGTCGCCAAAGCCCGGCAGCGGCCTGCCCCAGTAATCCTCCGAGGCAAACGCAGCACGCTTGACGCACGCTGTCTGCTCGCGCCACGCGACCAGTCGGGGGCAGCGCCGGCAATCGACGACCACGCGCTCGAGCGCGGCGAGGCCATCGCCGCGGTCGCTCACCTTCCGAGCGCCCTCCTGGACTGGGATTCGTAGTACGCGCGGAGGATCCGCATGGCCGGCCAAGAGTAGTGCGCCCAGCCTCGCCTGCCGATCGGCTGACGCTCCTACGCCCTCCCGTAAACAGGCACCGCTGCGCCACTGAGCGGCTCGGATGCGGAGGAGAGCAGGTACGCGATCACCTCCGCGATGGCGGCCGGCTTGACCCACCGGTCGTGGTCTGCCGTGGGCATCGACGCGCGGTTGCCGGGAGTGTCGATGACGCTTGGAAGGATCGCGTTGCAGCGGACGCCGTCGCCGAGGTACTCCGCCGACACCGCTTGGGCGAAAGCGATCACCGCTGCCTTTGAAGCGATGTATCCGGCTGCGCCGGCGAAGGGCTGAACCGCGGCGCGCGAGCCCACGCACACGATCGACCCGCCGTGGTGCTCGAGCAGCCGGGGAAGCGCGGCCTTGGTGACCAGGTACGTGGGGCGGAGGTTGAGCCGGAACTGAGCCTCGAACTGTTCGAGCGGCGTCTCGTGCACGCGGCCGCCGGCCGCAAAACCCCCCACCAGATTCACCACCCCCCTGAGGGCGGCTGGCGGCGAGGCCGCCGCGCGCGAGACGACCTCCGCGACGGATTGATGGTCGGACATGTCGCCTTCTACCAGCTCGAGCCCCTCCCGAGGCGACAGGCGCTCCAGTTCTTTGGCCGCGATCCAGGGCACCACCACCCGCCATCCGCCGGCCAGCAGGCGCTCCACGACGGCGGAGCCCAGTCCACCGGTTCCTCCGGTCACGATCACGGTGGCTTCGGTGGGCGTCATGGCGCTGACCTCGGCGGCGAAGGCTCTTGACGGGTGGGTCGGTGCCGTCCGCGCTCCACTCTATCTTCGTCCGGCCATGAAGATCCGTCAATTCACCGATGGTTGCGAGGTCGCGCAGCCACTGCTGGTGCGCGAGGTCGACCTCCGCCAGCGGCGCGATGGTTCCGGCTATCTGCGTCTGGTGCTAGCCGACCGGACGGGCACCATTCCCGCGATGGTGTGGGAGGAAGTCGACCGCCTGCGCGAATGCTGCTCGCCGGGGGCGATCGTGCACGTGACCGGCCGCTTCTGCGTCAATCCCCGCTATGGGCCGCAGCTCGCCATCCAGCAGCTGCGCACCGCCAGCGAGGACGAATACAAGCGCGATGACCTGCTCGACGGACCCGCGCGCTCACCCGACCAGCTGGAGGCGGATCTGCGGCAGCTGCTGCAAACGGTGCAGAGCCCTCACCTGCGCCGGCTACTGAGGATCGTCTTCGGCGAGGAGTCGCAGCTCTGGTGCAGCTACCGCGAGGCCCCCGCGGCCAAGGTGTACCACCAGGCCTACCGGCACGGCCTGCTGGAGCACTCGCTCACCGTCGCGCAGGCCGTGAGCGCGCTTTCTTCCATCTTCCCCGGGATCGACCGCGACCTGGCCGTGACGGGGGCCCTGCTGCACGACGTGGGAAAGCTGGACGTCTACGACCTCAACGGGGGCGCGGTTTCGATATCGGATGACGGTCACCTCCAGGGCGAGATCCCGCTGGGCTATTACCGCCTCCGACGGGCGATCGAGACCCTTGAGGGCTTCCCCGCGGCGCTCGAGCAAGCCCTGCTGCACATCATCCTCAGCCACCACGGTGCGCTCGAGCACGGTAGTCCGGTGGTGCCGTGCACGCGCGAGGCGACGTTGGTGCACATGGTCGACAATCTCGGTGGCAAATTGGGGAGCTTTGACCGGCTGGAAAAGCGGCTCCCGGCCGGTGAGCATTGGTCCGCGTATGACAAGGCTCTCGGGGGTGGGGCATTCTTTGCCGCGCGGATGGTTGAGCGCGGGCGAGCCGCCGCCTAGCCTCCCCTAGCCCCGGGTTCTGCGCATCTCCGCCGAGCTTTCGCGCGAGCAGTGAGACGGCTTGCGCGCGGCGTTCGCGCGCTCACCTGGCACCCAACTCGGTCACCGTCCCCAAGACGGACAAAAGCGACCGGCGACCGGGCACCCTGACCAAGCGTGGGGTCTCTTGGGTGCCTGGTTGGCGCTCCGGGCCCACGCCTTTTAGGCCGTCGCTGATTTGGGGACTTTCGCCACCCCTGACGGCCCCCCGCCTCTGGACCGATAACCCTCGCACGCGACCTCGAACGAATACTTCCACTACTTCCAACTACGACCGCGCCCACACCGGCCGACTCGCTAAAGCACGCATGCCCGCAGATATCTCCTCGGCGCCCACAAGAACCAGCACGGCCTAGCCTCCCGGGTCGGTCGCGGCGGTTTGCCGTCAGGGCGGGCGGGTAGCGATCCTGCGTGCGAGACCCGCGCCCGCCCGGACCCGCTCCTCCCGACCCCGCGCCGCCGGCGCCTACGCCCGACCCCACACCTCTGCCGCCCGACCCGAACCCGCCGCCGATCTGAGAGCCAGGGAGTCGGGGCGCGCCACCAAGCCTGCAAATCTGTGCAAATACCGTATCTCTGAGCCGGCGCGGCGTCGGCTTGGCACCGCGGCCCGACTACAGTTGCGGCGATGGCCAAAGACACCGAGAAGCTGATTCGGCAGCTATCGCTGATCTCGTTTCTGATGGCTGAGCGGCGCCCAGTGACCGCGGCCGAGATCCGGAGCGACGTCGAGGGATACAGCGCGATGAATGAAGATGCGTTCGCGCGGCGGTTCTATGCGGACCGTTCCGAGCTCGAGGCGCTGGGCATCGTTTTGGCAGTCGAGAAACCCGTTGACGGCATGGTCGAGCAGGAGACTTACTCGCTCCCGGCCGAGAACTTCCACCTCCCGCCGATCGCCTTTTCCGACAAGGAGCTCGCGGCCCTGCAGACGGCGCTGCAGCTGCTGGACGGCGAGTTCGCCTACGCGGAACCCCTCAGGCTCGCCTTGCAGCAGATCGCCTGGGGCCATCCGAGTCCCCTGAGCGCGCCCGAGCAGCACACCATCGCGCTCGGCATCACGGGCTCGGCCGGCGGCCACGAGATCTCGCAGCGGCTCACGAAGATCGAGACCGCGATCTTCCGCCGCAAGACGATCGTCTTTGACTACTACACGATCGAACGCGATGACCTTGGCACCCGTCGAGTGGACCCCTACCAGCTGCTCTACCAGGGCGGCCAGTTCTACCTAGTCGGCCAATCTCACGAGCGCGGCGCGATCCGCGTCTTCCGGCTGTCGCGGATGCGCGGCAAGGTTGCCTACGCGACCAAGGCCGAGCATGACTTCCAGCGGCCCGAAGAGTTCGACCCCCGAGCTTACGCCGCCCGCATCCAATGGCAGTTCGGTGAGCCGAAAGGCACCGCTGAGGTCTGGATCAGCGATCGGATAGCGTGGCAGATCGAGCGGCACTTCGGCACCTTCGGCGACATGGTCGACTCCGAGGTCGGGAAGATCTTCCGCACGCGGTACGCCGACTCGAGACAGCTGATCGCGTGGGTGCTGGGGCTGGGGGAGAACGCTGCGATCGTC
>JAFAPR010000183.1 GCA_019247075.1 Solirubrobacterales bacterium | reverse complement strand
GGTCGCCGGCCTCGCGATAGAAAACCTCGACGCCATCAACGTCCACGGTGCGATATGCGGTCATGAGGACTCCTCTGCAGTGGATTGGGGGGTACGAATCCGCCTGACGCAGCGATCCAATGCGCGGCGCCACGCGCGTCGCTGTCAGCGCAAGCGGTCCCTGCCAGCAGCACGCACGCGTGCGAACCGCAAGAACCCTTCAAACAGCTCTACTTGACCCCCGCAACATAGATCGGCCCGTCATGCCCATCTACGGCCAATCGAACGAAACCCGCTGCGCGAATTTGTGGCCCGATACCACCGCTCAAGAGGCGCGCTCGACCGTCAAAACAGACGGACCTGCCCTTCCGGGCGTTTCGGTCGATTTGCGAACGCGCGGTTGAAGTCGCTGCCAACAGCGCCATTGGGCTCCCCTGGGGGTCGGGGAAGGAGGGCTGCCGGCACCCGCGGTGACGGGCGCCGCTCTCTCAGGCGGCCTGTGCGCCCGGCGCGGTCAGCGCTGAGGCGAGATCCCGGGCGCGTGTCCGCCGTGGTATGCGAGCACGTACCGGGGCATAGGACTCATGTTTGGTTGGTTGGTTGTCCGGGGTTCAAGGTGTCGTTGGAAGCGGGGTCAGACCGTCGTCGCCGGTCAGTGCGTACGCGACGGCGCCGTCGAGTTCGCCCGCGGCCAGCTCGAGGAATGCGTCACCCGCGCGCTCCGGGGTCAGAGGCGCTCCGAGCGCGCGACGGAACTGCTCCTCGCTGATGCCCTCGCGCGCGGCGTACGTCCGAACAGTGGCGAGCCCGAGCTCGGTCGTGGGCGTGAGCCGGGGCAGGATCGCGATCACGCGGATCCCGAGTCCCTGGCGGCGCGACTCGTCGTCGGCGTAGGCGGCCATGAACCGGATCGTCGCTTTGGCGCCCGCATAGCCGCCGCTCATCGGCGACCCGTGGGTGGCGGCGGCGCTGCTCATCAGCAGTACTCGGCTGCCGGGCCGCAGCGGCTTGAGCAGCGCCTCGCGAAGCCAGTTGAACGTGAGCCGCACGTCCACCTCCCAGTTCAGCGAGAACGTCTCCCATGTGTGCTGGTGGATCGGGTGAAGCAGCGGGCTGGCCCCGGCGATCACTACGAGGATGTCGGGTTCCTGCTCGTCGATCACCCTGCCCGCCAGGGTTGGGTCGGTCGCGTCGGCGACCGCCACCTCGATCGAGCGATGCGCCGCCTGGAGCTCCTCGAGTGCGGCGTACTCGCGCGCGATCGCGAACACCGATGCGCCCGCAGCGCTCAGTGATTCCGCTACGCCACGACCGAGGCCACGGCTTGCGCCCACCACAACCGCGTTTTTCCCGTCAAGCTTCGACATATCGGTCCTTTCTCAGATGGTCCGATCGTTTCTCTCTGGTCCCGGGGTGCCGGCGGGCGGGCCGTACCGGGAGGCCGGCTGCTCTCCAGGCTTGAAAGCCGCCGATCACGTCGGTGGCGTCAACGAGCCCGAGCTGGTGGAGGGTCGCGGCGGCGAGGCTGGATTGGTAGCCCTGGTTGCAGATCAGGATCAGCTGAGCGCGGGTCTCGCCGATCACGTTCTCCCGCCAGGGCGACGCTGGATCGCAGCGCCATTCCAACACGTTGCGCAGGATGAACCGCGACCCGGGTATCACGCCGCCGCGTTCGCGCTGTAGCTCCGAGCGGATGTCGACCAGCAGCGCACCGGTGCCCGCCGCCGCCTGCACCCGCGTGGGCGTGAGACGTTCAAGGCGGGCGCGGGCCTCGGCGAGAAGCTGCGCCGCGGTCATCCGAGTCATGAGCATCCCGGGCGGTTAAACGGCGACGGGCGCCGAGACTCATCGGTCCCGATCGAGAGCCTCGAGGCACACATCTGTGGCCAGCGTCTACAGCCATATCCGCACCGACGCCGACGCCGCGCCGCGATGCCGGTCACGCCAGCCACGCACCAATGTCTCGCGCACCGCTTCGTGAGCGTCATGAGGGCAACCGAGCATCAGCTGGCAAGAGAGCTCCAGCCCCGGCCGCTGGGGTGACGCCAAACGGCCGAACGCCGCCTCGTCACCAGCTCGCGCCGCCGCGAGGAGGCTGCGCTCGTCGTCGGCACCTCCGCTTACCGTGTTCACGGTCATACATGAGGTCAAACGATTCCCGCGCCCAGCGCCAATCGCCGCTTATGTCGGGAGCAGCTCGGCCGGACTTATGAAACCGAACCGTGGAAGCAGCGTGGGGTCGATGAACGCGTCGATCCCGGCGATCTGCCCGCCCTCGACCTCCAGCACGCTGATCCCGTGCGGGATAACCCCGTGGTCCTCGGTTCGTGGGTGGATCGCCACGGCTGGCCGCGGTCGACGGGCGCTTCGTCCGATCATTCCTCCGCGGGACTTGCATTTGCCCCGCTGCACGCATCTCGACACCGCATCGCGAGTTGCGTTTTGCGCGGATACCAGAGCGTTCGCGACCAACGTCTGCTTCCTGTCGGTGGGAACCCTGGGGCCGATGAGTCTGGCGTGGTCCGGAAGTCTGATACAGCAGATTGCGACACGGAACGGAGCGAAGATGAGCAAGCTGAGTCTCAGCATCACGATGTCGCTGGATGGCTACGTCGCCGGCCCAGACCAAAGCGAGGAGAACCCAC
>JAFAPR010000048.1 GCA_019247075.1 Solirubrobacterales bacterium | reverse complement strand
AACGGAAGGCGATCGTGAGCCGCCGAAGGCGCGGGTGGCCCCAAAGGCAGCACGGGGAACGACCCCGCACGCGACGATCGAGCGAGGAATTGGCCCCCTATTGGCCCCCCGGCCGCGCCCCTCCGGTGCATTCTCCCTGCATCTACGCTACTTCTAGTCATGGGCGATGCTGGGCTCGAACCAGCGACCTCCGCCTTGTCGAGACGGTAACGGCAAGCCACACAATGTTAAGCAAGGCTATGGAAGGTCTGGATTTGCAGGAAAAACCGCGCAGCGCGTCTGCATCGAGGTGTCTCGCAGATACCCCGGTTGGCTGCCGAGCGGGACGCACTGGGGACGCACGCCCTTCGGGCTGATGCGCTACCAAATGGCGCGGCTTTCGAGACCGGCGCATTCAACCGCTCTGCCACCTCTCCGGTCGGCAGCGAGGCTAGCGAATCACCTGTAGGCACCGCGAGTTCGCTGCAAACACCGCGATTTAGCCCTCCAGGACGACCGGAGCCGCACCCGTTGGCGTGGGTCAGCGCGGGTCAGTCAAATGCTGCTTTCGGGCGCCCCGGTCCCCTCCCGGTCCCCTGACGGTCCCCTCGCCGAGCGTCCTCGCTGGCCCCGAAGATCGCGTGGCCGGCCGTCGACCCTCCAGAGCTGAGGCCGTCGATTGACCTACGCACGCCGTCGGCAGTGTCGCCGGCTGATACGCGCGGTTGGCTCGGCGTGGGCCGCTGGCGTCGCCATGCTGTTCGCCGTGATCGTCGCGAGCGCCGGCGAGTTTTCGCCAACGCTCGTGCTGATGCTCTTTGCGGTGGCTCTCGGCTTCCAGGCAAGGCGTTGTTTGCATCTCGCTGCCCGCAGCTGTGTCGACGCGCGCTCGGAGGACGAGGTGCGCAGGGTGCTCGCATCGCTTCTAGGCGAGGGCTGGCGCGTGCGGCACTCACTGTCATGGCGGGGGAGAGGAGACATCGACTCGTTGGCAGTCGCGCCGGCGGCGTTGGGTTCGTGGTCGAGGTGAAGACCAGCGGGTATGAGTACAGCCACCTCGTCGCGGTGCGGGAGCAGGCGGCGTGGCTGTGGCGCTTCCGGCGAAGGTGGTGCCGGCGCCGCGTGGTGCCGGTCTGTGGGTGGTTCGCTCCCGCGGCGTGCATCGCTGGGAGGACCGCGTGCTCGTGGTCTCTATTGATCACCTCACTGCAGCGGCGCGATGGACCGCCGATCTCGTGCACTCGGCCCAGGGATCACGGTGATAGTGGCTCGCCCCCTCAGATTGCCGAAGTGATCCAGCACCAATCGAGCGTTCGCGTGCGGTCGGCCTTGTGCTTGCCGTTGGTGCGCCGGGACTGCTCCGGCGTTATGAGGGAAAGGAGGACCGCATGACGTAGGAGCGATAAGTTCACGATGGCCTGCCGGTGCGAGTCCGGTCCGGGGAGATGCCTGGGTCCCCGGTAGTGAGGCCCCCGTGCGTGGTCGAGAGGCCGGGTGCGGAGCGGGGTGGAGCGATCGCGCGGTCTGCAACGTGAGTGAAGCCTGAGTAAGCGTCGTCAAGCAGAACCCGCCTGCGGGCGGCCAAGAGGGTGCCGAGCCGGTCAACGGACGGCGAAGGCCAGGGAAAGCGTCCTTGTTCCAGGAGCGGGCGCTGAAGGACCCTCCGGCGTATTGGGCGTTGAACGTGCGAAGGGTCATCGTGGGAACCCGGGAGAGCCGTCTCGGCCCCGACCGCCTGCGGGGTGGAGGGAAGCGATGCCCGGCCTATAACCGGCGAACCCGGGAAGGGGCCAGGGTGGTCGAGCGGCAGTCGGAGCGGGTCGTAGTACTCGGAGGTCGGGAGAGCCGGCCACATGGGGAAGGGCCCGCACTTCATCGATGCACGGGAAGGAGCAGAAGGACTCTGATGAGTGCCGAGTCTTCGGCTAGGTCTGTCAGCCGCACCGTGGGTGTGGATCGGGTTCGTGCTCTCCAACGCGTGCTCTACCGCTGTGCTAAGCAGGATCGGGCTCGTCGTTTCCATGCCCTGTATGACAAGGTCGCCCGCAGCGACGTCATGCGCAGGGCCTGGCGCGAGGTCTGTGCTAACCGCGGAGCGCCGGGCGTCGATGGGGTCACCATCGAGCAGGTCAGGCGCTCCGGAGTGAGCGAGTTCCTCGACGAGCTCGCCGCGAAGCTGCGCGCCGGGACCTACCGGCCGCGGCCGCTGCGGCGGGTTCATATCCCCAAGCCGGGCAGGCCGAGCCAGACTCGGCCGCTCGGGGTGCCCACGGTGGCCGATCGGGTGGTGATGACGGCGGCAAAGATCGTGCTCGAGCCGATCTTCGGTAAGCGCCGGACAACCGGCATGAGAGAAGGGAATGAAAAGAGTCCTACATCGAAGACCTAGCGAGTCACGGTGGCCCCGACCATGCGTTGGCGACCCGCGAGGGCGCAGCGAAGCGTTGGATGGGGGGCA
>JAFAPR010000037.1 GCA_019247075.1 Solirubrobacterales bacterium | reverse complement strand
CGAGCCACGAGCGACGCGGTGCCGCTGCTTTTGCTGGCGGCGGCGATGCTGCTGACGCTCGCCCCGGTGGTCCGAGTCCGGCTCGGTGGCGACGCGCCGCGGGCGGCCACAGCGTCGGCCGGCGGCGCGTCATCGGACGACTCAACTATCAGCTTGTAATCGTGCTGGTCACGTCGAGCAGGTCTTCGCCTAGCGTCTCGTCGCGAATCTCGGCCACGCTGACGCCCGGATCGGGCAACACCCGGAGAGCCTCGGCCGGAAGGCTTACGCTGACGGGCGTTCCCTGACTAAATGGCAGGTCTACGCCGTCATTGCGCACCAGCGTCTGAAGTGCCGAGCCGTTCGCCAGGCGCAGGAAGATCTGCGTCGTCGAGCCGAGAAAGACGAGGCGCTCGACCATTCCCGGCACGCGGTTGGTGCCGCTGGCCTCATACGAGTGCAGCTGGACGCGCTCGGGACGGATGGCCAACTTCACCGCCCCGGTCGCGTTGAGCTGACCCGCCTCCGCCTTGAGAATGAAGTCGCCCAGGCGCACGTGGCACTCGCCCTGCCCGTTGCCGCCTGGCTCGACTCGAGCGTCCATCAAGTTCGACACCCCCAGGAAGTCGGCCACGTAGGCGTCGGCGGGCTCGTTGTAAACCTCCTCCGGGGTGCCGAGCTGGGCAATCTTTCCGTGGTTCATGACGGCCAGGCGATCGGACATCGTGAGCGCCTCTTCTTGGTCGTGCGTGACATACAGGAAGGTGATCCCCACGTGCTCCTGGAGCGCGCCCAGCTCCACCTGGAGGGTTCGCCGGAGCTTGGCGTCCAGCGCCCCCAGCGGCTCGTCGAGCAGCAGGACCGACGGACGCAGTACCAGTGCCCGGGCCAGGGCGACGCGCTGCTGCTGACCGCCCGAGAGCTGGTTGGGGCGTCGCTTCTCGAACCCGGACAGCTGGACCAGCTCGAGCGCCTCCCCCACCCGGGTTTCCCTCTCGGACTTGGGCACCGCCTTGTACTTCATACCGAAGGCAACGTTCTCGGCGACTGTCAAGAAGGGGAACAGCGCATAGCTCTGGAACACCGTGTTGACGTTGCGGCGGTGGGGGGGCCAGTTGCCGACGTCAATGCCATCGAGCTGGACCTGGCCGCTGGTCGGCGGCTCAAAGCCCGCGACCATGCGCAGCGTGGTCGTCTTGCCACAGCCGCTGGGTCCCAGCAGCGAGAAGAACTCGCCGGGCTGGATCTCGACGGAGATCTCGTCGACCGCGGTGACCTCGTCGAACCGCTTGGTCAGTGACTCGAGCTTGACATGTCCTCCGCTCATTTCTTTAGTCCTCTCACATTCCCGCGATGCCGGTCAGCGCCTCGGCGCCGCCCTTGGTGCGTTCGCCCCGGCTCATCCACCTGTAGCCGATGAACCCGATCAGCGCGGCGACAAGCGAGATGACCAGCATGATCGTGGCCAGGGCGTTGAGCGCCGGCCCACTTAGACCCCCGTGGACGTTGGAATAGATCAGCACCGACATCGGTTGGGTGTTCGCGGTCGAGGACAGCTGCTCCACGATCACGAAATCGTCCACGGTGCTGGCGAAGACCAGCACGGCACTGGCGAAGATGGCCGGCATCAGCAGCGGGATCAGCACCCGGCGGATCGCGCCGAGCCGTGACGCCCCAAGATCGGCGGCCGCCTCTTCGTAGCTTCGTCCGATGGACACCAGGCGTGCCCGTACGATGATCGCCGGCCAGCTTATGTTCCATACCACCAGCGCGGCCACCTCGGCCGGGGTTCCGAGGCGGATGAACGTCAGCGCCTGCGTGACGAGCAGGAATAGCGCCACGGCAAGCAGCAGCTCCGGGATCACGAACGAGAAGATCATCAAGAAGTTCAGGCCGTTCGAGGTCCGGCTGCGCCACCGATCGATGCCAATCGCAAAGGCGACCCCGATCGGGACGCAGATCACGGTAGTCAGAACCGCGAGCACCAGCGTCTGGATCACGGCGTGATGGAGGCCGGGGTTATGAAGCACCGACGTGACCTGCTTGCCGATGTACCACTTCGTCGAGAAGCCCTGCCAGGTGGCCTGTGATGCACCCTTGTTGAACGAGAACAGGATCGCGATCGCGATCGGCAGGATCGACCAGATGATGTACAGCCAGGTGAACCCCTCCATGCCCCAGGGGCGGCGCCACGGGTTGCCCCCGGGAAGGCGCCGCTGGCGCTGGACGACCGGCTCCGCGCGCGAGGGTGCAACTGTCGGCTGGCCGACCGTGCTCGCCATTACGCGTACTCCCTCGAGGTGCGGGCGGTGCTCACTACGTAGTAGGTCATCGGGATCAACAAGACGACGAGCAGCATCAGCGCCAGAACCGCGCCCTGCCCCGTCTCGCCAGGCGCTCCGAGCTGGCCCTCGATCACGTTGCCGATCATCGTCGTGCCGGGTGCCCCCGACAGAAGCTGATTGGTGAAGTAGTCACCGAGCATCGGCAGCGCCGTGATGAACGTCCCGGCGATGATCGCCGGCTTGCTCAACGGAATCGTCACGTGCCAGAACGTCCGCCACCTGCTGAGTCCGAGATCGCGAGCCGCCTCGAGCATGCTCTGATCGATGCGGTCCAGAAAGGCGTAGAGCACCAGGATCACGTACGGGATGTATCCGTACACGAGCCCCAGGATCACGGTCACGGATTTGCCGCCGAGCCAGTTGGTGTTTCCAGGCAAGCCGAAGAAGGACAGTGCGCTGTTGAAGAAGCCGCCCTGCTGCAGGAGATCGATCCATGCCAGCATGCGCATCATGTAGCTGACCCAGAATGGCGCGATCAACAAGACCAGGAACAGCGTTTTGCGCCTGCCGCCGTACCGGGACACGAAATAGGCCACGGGGTAGGCGATCGCCAGCGTGATCGCCGTGGCGATCGCGGTATAGAGAAACGTCCGGAAGGCGGGCGGCCCGATGAACGCTCCGTGTCCGACGATGTCGTGCCAGACGGCGCTCAGGTTCCAGCTCGACCAATGGAGCGGATTCCACACAGGCACCACCGTCTGGAAGAACTCGTTGATGCCGCCCCCGGCCACCGACAGCATCACGTAGAACGGCGCCACGAACAGAACGAGCAGCCAGATCGCGCCCGGCAGTGCCAGCCCAATCCACAGCCCGCGGTTGCGCCGGTCGTGGGTGTCCTGCCGCTGACCCATCGCCGTCACCCTATAGCCCCTTGGAGAACGAGTTCCAGGTCGACTCCCACATCGACTGGGCGGCGGGAGGCAGCTCGAGCTGGAAGATTCCCCGGCGGAAGTAATCCGGTAGCACCACCGTAGATGCCAACTGGCGAGGCAGCAGCTTCTCGGAGATCAGGCGCTGCGGCGTCACTCCGTTGAGCGGCGACATGTAGCCGTAGTAGCTGTAGTTCTCGATCGCATTGTTCACGTCGAGCAGGTAGTCGATGAACTTATGGGCCAGGACAGGATTCGAGCCCCCGGTCAGATTTACCATCAGGTCGTTGGCGACCGGACCCCTGTGGTTCGCCGGGAACCAGTAGCCGATGTCGTCGATGGTGATGCCATTGCCCAGGTACGAAGCCGCCGTTGCCATGTCGCCCGACCACGCGTGGTGCACCCAGGTCTTCCCGTCCGGGACATCGGTGTAGTCGTTGTTGTCGATCCGCACGTGAGTCAAAGCCGAGAGCTGCGTCAGTGCCCTTCCGGCAGCCTGGATCTGGGAGGTGTTGGTCGTGTTGAGGTTGAAGTTCCCGGCCTTCATGAGCGCGAGGCTGATCGTCTCGCGGTAGTCGTCGAGGACGGCCACCTTGCCCTTGTACGCCGATGCCCGCCACGGCATGTCCCAGCCCGGCGTCAGGTTGACCTTGTTCTTGAGCCAGGCCATGCCGGTGGTGTAAATCGAGTACGGCGTCGTGTACTGCGCGCCCACGTCGTAGAACGGGCTGTGGTAGTCGGGCCACGTGTTTGCCCTGTTTGGGATGTAGCTGTGGTTCAGCGGCCGGATCAATTTGGCTTGGATCAGCTGCCCCAGCACGTCGACGGTGGGGAAGAAGACGTCGAACTTCAACTGTCCGCTGCCGAGCTTGGCCATCGCCTCTTCGATGGTGTTGAAGGTCGTCAGCGAGTAGTTGCAGTTGTACTTCTTACAGAAGTTCTTGACGACCGCCTCGTTGATGTATGCGACCCAGTTGTAGAGCTGCAGGGTCGCGCCCTTCTCGGGCTCAAGGCCCGAAGCGATCGCCTTGTTGTCTGAATAGACCGGCCACTTGATGGGGTTGTTCTGGCGCGGCAGGGGAGGTTTGCTGCTGGCAGCCGCGGGGTTGATCGTGCTGCAGCCGGCGAGCAGTCCCGCGAGCGCAAGTCCGGCGCTCGCGCCGAGCAGCTCCCGCCGTGAGATCGCGTTTTCGGCCAGCGCAGGTCGGCGCCGGATCCCTCCTTCAGACCATCCCTCACGTGGATGCATGGGCGCTCACCTTTCCACGAAATGCGTCTGGATCATCAACCTCTCCCGTTGCGCCTTGCTGCCTCTGGAAGCTCGCACCCGAGCTCGGTCGATGCGAGCGCCAGGCACCGCGCCACCATCCGCTCCGGAGTGACGTCTGGTTGGCCCAGCGTCACCTGGACCCCCAGCCCATCCATGAGGGCGCTCAAGGCCAATGCGAATTCGTCCGGATTGGCCTCCGCGCTGAACTCGCCGCTCTCCTGTCCTTCTCGAACTATGTCGGCGATCAAGTCGCGCTCGCGCCGGTTCAGGCGGAAGTAGTTTCGACGCACGGTCTGATCCCGTCGCGCCCGCACCCAGAGCTCCATCCACAGCGTGTAGTCACTGATCCCGCCAGGCCCGCGGCTAGTCTCCTCGATCAGATGCACGAGCTTCTCGGCGGCGCGCTCATGCCGCGCCTGGCCGTCAGTCAGGCGCCCATAGAACTCCCGGTCGCTCTGGTCCACCACCTCCTCGAAGAGCCTGTCCTTGGACTCGAAGTAGTAGAGGATCGTTGGGGCGCTCGTGCCGACGCGCTCGGCGACATCGCCGACGCGCGTGTCGAATAGGCCCCGCTGGTAGATGACCTCCGCGGCGGCGGCAACGATCTTCGGCTTGCGCAGGTGATCGACCTTCGGTCGCGGACTCATCCCTCGGTTGCCAGCCTTCAGTACGAATTCGTATACTGAATCGCCGTTCAGAAAACTACCGGCGTAGCGCCGCCACTGTCAAGCGGGAGCGAATTAAGGAGGTGTTAACGGAGATGATCGACGTCGCCGTCCTGGGCGCGGGCTTAGGGGGCCTGGCCGCGGCGCGCGATCTGGCTCGGGCCGGCGCTGACGTGCTCGTGCTGGAGGCGCGGGAACGCCCCGGTGGACGGGTCGAGGCGGCGAGGGTCGACGGCGGACGGGTGGTGCAGGCCGGCGGCGAGGTCTTCGGCCACGAGCACTGGGCCTACCGAGAGCTAGTTGAGGAGCTCGGTCTGACGATCGAGCCCTCCTACGTGGCGGATCCCGGAGAGATGAGCTGGGGCTTGGTGGAGGGCGTGTTCGTGGGCAACGAGCCACCGTGGATGAGCGAGCGGGAGCGCGCGGACGCCAAGCGAGTCGAGCGAGAGTTTGCGCAGCTGGCGGCTTCGGTAGACCCCGACGACCCTTGGTCTCACCCTGACGCGGACCGGCTCGACAACACCAGCATCGGGGGGTGGCTGCGCGACCTGGGGGCGCTTCCCGCGGTCCGCCGCCGTCATGAGCTGGCGTCTTTGTCGCTCTCGTGCGACTCGCCGGAGCGCACCTCGCTGCTCGGCGAACTGCGCAAACACGCCACATCCGCGGGGGAGAGTTTCTACGATCTGGCGGTCTGGGAGAACCTCCGGGTCGCCGAAGGCTCGGCGGCCGTGGCCCTGCGGATGGCTGACGAGCTCGGTCCGCGCTTGCGGATGAAAGCGGTGGTGCGCAGCATTGACGTCAGCGCGGGCGAGGTGCGGGTAGCGCTCGAGGATGGCGACGTGGTGAGCGCGGAGGCGGTTGTGTGCGCTATTCCTGCTGCCCCGCTGCGCGACATCAAGATCACGGGTCTCAGCGACGCGCGGCTGCAATCGCTGCGCGCACAGCGCCAGGCGCTCGCCGCCAAGGTCGTGGTCGCGTACGAGACCTCGTTCTGGCAGGAGGCGGGCCAAAACGGGCTCGCCGAGACCGAGTGGCTGTTTGGCTCCACCTAGGCGCAGGGCCCGGGCGTTCTATCGCTGTTGGTTCCCCCGGAGCGGCTCGCGGCGTTCCTCGCGGCCCCGCCGGATGCCCGCGAGCAGGCCGTGCTCGATGGTCTGGTGGCGTTGTACGGCGAGCGCGCCCGGGAGTACCGGGCCGTGCTCGAGCGGCTGTGGGGAGCGGACAGGTTCACGCGCGGCTACATCGCTAGCTGGGCGCCGGGCGACCTCACCCGCGTCGGTCCGCTGCACGGCACCCACGAACCTCCGTTCTACGTAGCCGGCTCGGACCACTGGGTAGCCGGCTACATGGAGGGTGCCGTACGCACCGGCCGCGCCGCCGCACGCGCGGCGCTGAACGACGGTTCGTAGGGTCAGCGCGGCTGCTCGCCGAGTCCAAGCTCGCGCGCGAGCGCTGCCTGCACCGCTTGACGCGCACGCTTGAGCGGGACACGCCGATCGCCGATCAGCGTCCTGACCCCGAAGCCGTCGATCAAGGCAAGGGTGTGGTCAGCGACCGCCTCAGGATCGCACGAGTGGAACTCGCCATCGCGCACGCCGGCGGCGATTTCGACGGCGAACCACTGGTGGAGCCTCGCGTACAGCCGCTCCGCCACCGGCCGAAGCTCGGTATGACGGACCGCGCGCAGCCATAGCTCCACCCACAGCACCCAATCCTCTTGTAGCGATGGGGTCGTTGGCAGGCACTGATCGATCATCGACTGCAGCCGCTCGGCATGTGAGGCAGCCGGTAGGTCGCCGCTCGCGATCCGCGCGTCGCCCGCGTGCCTATAGGAATACTCGAGGGCTTCGGCCAAAAGCGCCTCGCGCGTGGCGAAGTGGTAGTGGACCAGCGATGTAGAGACCCCGGCGTCCATCGCGATCCTCGCGATGCGCACGTCGTCGATGCCCTCGGTGGCGATGCGTCGGACGGCGGCGGCGAGGATCCGATCGCGGGCGCTGGGCCGGGAATCCGACGCCGAGCGCGCTTTGCTTTCGGCCAGATCAGCTGCCGGTGCGCTCATGTTCCGACAAAACCGGGGCCAGATCTCTGCGCACGCAATCGGCGAACCATGCGACCGCATCCTCCCGGCGCGACAGCGGGCCACACTCGTAGCCACGCGTCTGCAGACCCTCCTGGATGTTGGCCACCAGGTCGATGTCCTCGTCGGTCACGAGCCGGTTCATGCGCATGTTGAGCCACTGCACCAGCCTCGTCCGCGCGCCGCTGTTTGGCGCCCGGTAGGCGGCGTACACGCTCCGGATGCGGTCTACTCCGTCGGGCACGAACTGCCAGGTGCTGACCAGGTCGGGGTACAGATCGATCGCAGTGTTCGGATAGATGTACGCATAGCGCCAGACCCGGCGGTCCTCCTCGGACAGCCCCGGCATCGGTGTCACGAGTTGCGCATACAGACGCTCGACCCTGTTGCTGCTCGGCTTGCTGCGCAGGGGAGCCTCGAACCAGACGTAGTGCTCGTAGCACTCGACGTCGTAGTGCTTGTAGTCGAGGAGCCGCATCAGCCCGGGGTGGGCGATCGGGATGTGGTAGCCCTCTATGTAGTTGTCGGCAATGGCCTTCCAGTTAGCGGGCTGCGTGTCGTCAGCGGGGGCGAACGACTCAAGTGAAGCGATTCGGTAACGCGCAAGACGGGCGGGGAGGTCGCCGACCAACTCCGCGAGGGGGGTTGCGTCAGGGTCGAGATTGACAAACACCAACCCGCACAGCTCCTCGACCCGCGCGGGCAGCAGTCCCAGGGCGGCCTTGTCGAGGCGCTCGCCGAACTGGCGCGCCTCCGGCACTCCAATCAGGCTCCCGTCCAGGCGATAGGTCCAGCCGTGGTAGCGACAGCGGATTGCCGCCTTGCACTGACCTGAGCCGCTCAAAAGACGCGATCCACGGTGACGGCAGACGTTGCGATATGCCCTCAGGCGTCCTTCCTCGTCCCGCACTACGAGCACGGGCTGCGACCCGGCACGGGCCGTCAGGTAGCTACCCGCCCGGGGGAGGGCCGAGATGTGGCCGGCCAGCTGCCACGTTCGCTCGAAGATCCGCTCCTGCTCGGCATCTAGCAGCGCCGGGTCCGTATACAGGCGCCGCGCCAGCGCCTCTCCGCGCTGAGCGGGTCTGGCGGCCTCCGGGGGCGAGGCGTAGGGTGCGGGAGTGGTGGAAGTGGGCGCTGCCGAAGCCGACATCTCTCCTCGATTTCCGGGCTCGGCCCGTCGGTAACGGACCGAATCCTGACTTTGTGATCAGTTGCTGTATTGTAGTCAACCATGGTCAAGGCCGCCACCTGGCTGTCGATCACCCCCGAGCCCGAGCGCGACCTTCCGCGGGCGGTGGCCACGCTTGCCTGCGGGGCCGCCCCGCCGGCTGCCGCGGTGGCGGCCGAGACGGAGCGAGTCGAGGGATTGATCCTGCGGGGCAGCGAGCGGGCGTGGCTCGCCTACCTCCACGCTGTCGTCAAGCTAATCGATAGGCGCGCCCGCGACCCCGACGGCGACGTTCAACGCGCTCGCGCGTGTGCAACCGCCGTGATCTCCAATCACCACAACCTGCTGCTCGGCCTGCGCGGCCGCGGCGCCGAGCTCACCGCTTCAGACCGCGTCCACCTGATGCACCTCGTCACCGACAAAACCGAATAGAAGGGGCAGCAATGAGCACGACCCTCGTCCCGCCGAGCCCACCAAACGAGCTCGATCCGCATCTGCTCGAACTTCAGCAGCGCGCCGGCATGTTCGTCGAGAACGTTCTGGTCCCACTCGAGAGCGAAGCCGAGGAGCGTGGCGGAGCGCTGCCGCAGGACGTCATCGAGCACATCAAGCAGGAGGCCATCGGGGCCCGGTTAAACGGGGGGCGGTTTGCGCGCGAATTCGGCGGTCAGGGTTGGTCGATGCTGGAATGGTTTGTCGTCAACGAGCAGTTCGGCCGTGTCACCAACGGACTCCATTGGCATGTCCCGAACGCTTACAACGTGCTGATGCAGGGGACTCCCGAGCAGATCGAGCGGTATCTCGTGCCGGCGCTGCGCGGCGAGGGCGGCGACGCGTATGCGGTGACCGAGGCCGAGGCAGGCTCCGATCCGGGCGGTATCACCACGACCGCCGTTGCGACCGATGGCGGCTGGTCGATCGACGGCGAGAAGTGGTTCGTCACCTCGGGCGACGTTGCGCGCGTGCTTATCGTGATGGCCAACGTTGTGGATGGTGCAGACCGCCTGCCGACATTGTTTTTGGTCGAGCCTGGCGCCCCGGGGGTCGAGTTCGTCGACAACCCCAAGTACACCCACAACTATCCCCACGGCCATCCCACGATCCGGTTCACCAACGTGGAGGTCGGCCCCGAGGCAGTGATCGGCGGCGTTGGCAACGGGGAGGCGCTCCAGCGCGCGTGGTTCACCGAGGAACGGCTGGGAATCGCAACCCACGGGCTGGGAGCGATGTGGCGGCTACTGGACGAGACGACCGCATGGGCGCTCACGCGCCAGCAGGGCGGCCGGCGGATCATGGACTACCAGGGGGTGTCGTTCCCGCTCGCCGACTCCGCCACCGACGCCGCACTCGGCAGGCTGCTGGCGTTGCAGGTCGCAAGCATGGTCGACGGGAATGCGGATCCGAAGTTGGTCCACGCCAAGGCCTCGATGGCCAAGTTGTTCGTCTCTGAGGCGGCCTGGCGATGCGCCGACCGGGCGGTTCAGGTATTCGGCGGCCGTGGCTACCTTCGCGGCAACGTTGCCGAGCGCTTTTTGAGAGAGCTGCGGGTTGACCGAATCTGGGAGGGGACGAGCGAGATCCAACGGCTGATCATCGTCCGCGCGCTCGAGCGCCGCGGCGTCGAGGCAACGATCCACTGATGCGGGCCGGTCTGGAGCGTCTGTTCCGGCCGGCCTCGGTCGCCGTCGTCGGCGCCAGCGACCGGCCCGGGAGTTACGGCCATCAGACGCTCGTGAACCTCGCGGCGATCGGTTACCCGGGAGAGGTATGGGGCGTCAACCCCTACCGAGCGACCGCGCTGGGGAGACCGTGCGTACCGACCGTGGCCGACCTTCCAGTCGCAGTCGACGCCGTAGTGGTCGCGATCCCGGCCGCCGGCGTGGTCGAGGTGATCGAGCAGGCCGGCGCGCGCGGCTGTGGCGGCGCCGTGGTGTTCAGCGCCGGCTTCCGCGAGGTCGCCCACGGAGACGAGCTCCAGCGCGACCTTGTGGCCGCGGCGGACCAACACGGTTTGCCGGTGTGCGGACCGAACGGCAACGGGATCGTGTCGATGCACGCGCGCGTGGCGTTGTGGGGCGACGCACTGGTTCCGCGTGAGCCGGGCCCGGTCGCGCTCGTGTCCCAGAGCGGGAACGTCGCCGTCAATGCGCTGGCGTCCAGACGTGGGCTGCGCCTCCATACGGTGGTCGCCGGCGGCAACCATGCCGTGCTATCGGCGGCCGACTACCTCGAGTTCCTGGCCACAGAGGAGGACGTCTCCGCTATCGCTCTCTATCTGGAGGAAGACGGTGGTCCTGCCTTCTGCGACGGTCTGGCCGTGTGCGCAGAGGCTGGAATCCCGCTCGCGGTGTTGAAGGTCGGCTGCTCGGAGGCGGGAGCGGCAAGCGCCGCTGCCCACACTGCCGCGCTGGCCGGCGATCAGCGCGTCTTCCGCGCCTTGGTCGAGGAGGCCGGCGCTGCGTGGGCCGACGACGTGCACGAACTGCTTGAGCTGGCCAAGGCGATGGCCGTCGGCGCGCGACCAACAGGCAACCCTGGCCTCGCGATCATGACCTGCTCGGGAGGGGATTCGGCTCAGGGCGCCGACGAGGCGCAGCGCCGCAGGCTCCGACTGCCGTCGCTTGCGCCCGACACGCGCGAGCGGCTCGCGCGGTCGCTTCCGGCAGCCGCGACGGTGGCGAACCCCCTCGACTACACCTCGATGATCTGGGGCCACAGCGACTCGCTCGGCGAGCTCGTGGTGACGCTCGGGGAGGATCCGCAGATCGGCCAAATACTTGTCTTCTACGACCAGCCGCCCGACCTGACCGGCGCCGCAGAATCATCGTGGCGCGCGGTACGAGAGGGGATCATCGCGGGCGCGACGCGGAGTGGCACTCCCACGATGGTCTGCTCGACCCTCCCCGAGCTTCTCGACGACGAGGCGGCCTGGCGGTTTGTGCAAGTGGGCATCCCCGCCGTCGCCGGGCTGAGGACGGGGCTGCGTTGCGTAGAGGCGATGGTCATGGAGCCCGGGGATCCGCGAAGGCTGCGCGAGATGGCCGCGCTCGCACGGAGCATCGGCGCACGCTCTCCCGATGGCGAGTGGATCTCCGAGAGCGAGTCGAAGGAGCTGCTCAGGGGCGCCGGAATCGACGTGGTCGCGGGTCGCGTGGTCCGCGACGAGCAGGACGTCGCCGCGGCGGTCACCGAGCTGGGCGGGAGGATCGCGCTCAAAGTCAGCGCGGTGGGCCTGCGCCACAAGTCCGAGCTCGCCGCGCTCGCCCTTGGGCTCGACTCAGTCGATCGCGCCGTCGTGGCCCACCGGCGCCTCTCCGCGCTGGCAGCGGAGTGCGGCGGGACCGTCCTCGCCGAGGAGATGATCGAGCCAGGGGTCGAGCTGCTCGTCGCCGCGACGGTGGACGCCGTGGTTCCAGCCGTGGTGATCGGGATGGGCGGAATGTGGACTGAGGTGCTGACCGATGTGGTGGTAGTGCCCTTGCCCGCCAGCGCGGCCCGCATCGAGCGGGCGCTTCGCTCCTTGCGCGGCGCGCCGCTGCTGTTCGGCGAGCGCGGCCAGCCTCCTGTCGATGTGGAGGCGCTTTCGCGGCTGGCGGAGCGAACGGGCGAGGCGCTGCTGGAGGCATCGCTCGCGTTGGTCGAGCTGAATCCGGTCTTGGTCGGCGAGCGTGGTGCCGTGGCCGTGGACGCGGTTGTGCGCCGTCGCGGCCCGGCGCTCTCCGCGACCACTGTTCCCCGGGGTCTGGAGGCGGTCCAATCCACGACGTGATAGTCATCGGCGGCGGCTTCGCCGGGGTCACCGCGGCCCGTGAGGCGGCGCTTCGGGGGTGCACTGTGCTGCTGCTCGAGGGACGCGAGCGCCTGGGCGGCCGCACCTGGACTGCCCCGTGGGACGGGAGGAGCATCGAGTACGGCGGCGCCTGGGTCCACTGGCACCAGCCGCACACGTTTTCGGAGATCACGCGGGCGGGGCTCGCCCTGACGCTCGGCGATGACGGCGAGCGCGCGGGCTGGTACGTCGACGGACAGCGGCGCTCCGCGACACTGAAGGAGCGCGACGCGATCGCCCAGCGGGGATGGGATCGCTTCGTCGAGGGGGTGCAGGAGGCGCTACCCATGCCCCATGACCCCCTCCATGCGATCGACAAACTGGCACGCTTCGACCGGCTGACGATCGCCGAACGACTGGATCATCTCGGGCTCGACGTCGAGGAGCACGACGTTCTGGCCGCCGAGCTCGAGTCGCTGGCCCACGCACCGCTGGACGACGCCGGCGCCGTCTCGGTGCTGCGCTGGCACGCACTCTCGGGATACAGCCTCGCGCTTACCCAGTTCACCGGGGGCAGGGTGACGATCGCACGTGGAACGCGCGCGCTGCTGCATGCAATCGCTTCGGCCGCTCCCTTCGAGCAGCGACTTGGCGTCGCAGTGGCGGCGGTAACCCACTCCGCCAACGGCGTCGAGGTGCACACCCGCACAGCTGACGCATTCGAGGCCCGCGTGGCAGTGGTGGCCGTGCCGGTCAACGCTCTGGGCGCGATTACGTTCTCGCCTGAGCTCTCCGAGGGGAAACGGGGAGCGATCGCCCAAGGGCAGGCATCAAGGGGAATCAAGATCTTCATCCATGCTCGCGGAGAGCCGGTGCTGAACAACTCGCTTCGACCGGGTCACCCCTTTGGCCACCTGTCGAGCGATGTGCTGTTCGACGACGGAACGCAGCAGCTGATCGGCTTCGGGAGAGATGCGAGCGTCTGTGATGCGACGGACGTCACCTGGGTGCAGCGCTCACTCGACGACCTCCTGCCCGGGTATGAGGTAATCGACGCGACCGCGCACGACTGGCTGGTCGATGAGTTCTCCCGGGGGACCTGGGCGATTCACCGCCCCGGGTGGTACGAGCACCACCACCACGCGATGCAGTTGCCCGAGGATCGCGTGCTGTTCGCCGGCTCTGACATCGCCAACGGCTGGGCCGGATTCATCGACGGGGCGATCGAGACCGGCCTTCGCGCCGGGGCCCGCGCCGCAGCGATGGCGCGTACGTAGCCTCGGTTCGGGTGCGGGCGATGTACGGACCCGGGGCGCCGCGAGCGGTTCGCAGGCGAGGGGCGCTGCCGCCGCTAAGCCGAGCGCCGGCGAACCTCTCCCAGCCGCACGGCGATCAGCTTCTTCACGAGCGTCTTTGACAGCGGACGGTCGACGGGGAAGTGCAGGGCGCTCTTGGTCATCGTGTAGCCCTGGAGGTCATTGGCGAGCTGCCCCAGGACCGAGCCACTAAATGGCAGATAGCTCAGATGATCCTTGAAGGCGGCAAAGCCGGCGACCGTCTTGCCGCCCACCCGGAAGGCGGGAACTTGGTAGGAGATCACCTGCTCGGCATCGGGGACTATCTCGAGAATCGTGCGTCTCAGCGTCTGAAGCGTGCTGCGCTTCGGCTCGCCGACACCTTGCAGGTACTCGTCGACCTCCTCCGCGGACACCACACGCAGTCTACGAGGGTCGCGCACCGAGATAAGGGCAGTCACGGGCGAACGGAGTCCCATCAGGCCCGGCCCCGCGGATAGACTGCGGCGGGATCTTCCCGAGGGGCGTTGCGGCGCGAGGACATCGGCACGCATCAGCGCGGGCTCAACGACCGACAATCGAGGTGCACATGTTCAAATCAATCATTTGGGCGACCGATGGTTCTGAGCACGCCGAGCGAGCCCTCTCGTACGTTACGGATCTAGCCCAGGCCGGGGAGAATACGTCGGTCACGATCGTCCACGTGGTCGAAACCGGTCGCGGCGCGGGCGCGGCCTTTCTGCCGCAGCGTCAGGAGGAGGACGAAATCATCGAGCAACTCAGG
>JAFAPR010000013.1 GCA_019247075.1 Solirubrobacterales bacterium | reverse complement strand
CGGCGGCGATCGCCTGGCCTCGGCGGCCTTCTATTTATTCGGTGCGCGGCTGCGCGTCGACCGAGGAGAGCTTCTCGCCGCCGAGGAGGTCCTCACCGCGCCCGAAGTCGTCTCGTTTGCCGAACTCCCGCTGCCCTTCGGCTACCGAGCGGCGTTTCTCGCCGAGCTCCAGCTTTTTCGGGGTGAAGCGCCTGAGGCTGAGGCGCTGTTGGACAAAGCCCGCCTCAACGAGGTGCTCGTCGGTCATCGAATCCATCCTCTGTTCAGTAAAGGGCGTGTCTATCTCGAAACGGCCCGGGCGGAGCACGCGCTTGCTGAGTTCCTCGCGGCGGGTGAAATCGCCAAGTCGATCGGGATCGAGAATCCCGGGTTCTGCCCGTGGCGCTCGCACGCCGCGCTCGCGCTGCATCGGCTCGGTCGAGTTGATGAGGCGCGTGAGCTGGGCCGCGAGGAGCTCGAGCTCTCTCGACGTTGGGGTGCGCCGCGCGCGATCGGAGTCTCATTGCGGGCGCTCGGGGCCATCGAGGTCGGCGCGGCGTGCGAACATGCGCTCAGGGAAGCCGTGGAGCTGCTCGCCGGGTCCCCAGCCCGGCTCGAGCATGCCCGGGTGCTGATCGATTTGGGCGCGGCGCTGCGCCGCGCGAACAGCCGTAGCGAGGCGCGCCAGCTCCTGCGCGAGGGAGTCGACCTTGCGCACGAGTGCGGGGCGACTGCCCTCGTGGCGCGCGGCAATGACGAGTTGGCGGCGACGGGTGCGCACGCGCGCAACGTGATGCTCAGCGGGCTCGAATCTTTGACCGCGAGCGAGCGCCGGGTCGCGCAGATGGCCGCTGAGGAGGTCTCCAACGAGGAGATCGCACAGGCGCTGTTCGTGACGGTGAAGACGGTCGAGATGCACCTCAGCCGCGTTTACCGCAAGCTCGATATCGAGTCCCGGCGCCAACTGGCCGGGGCGCTGTCGGCGCCTGCGGTGAAAGCCGCAGCAAACAGCCAGTAACCCCAACATCCCCCGCCGGCGCGGGCGCAAAAGAGCAGGGGTGGGACTGGGGTTGCCTCCGTCGCGAACGACCCGGGCTCTGCCTGAGACTGCGGGCCATGTCGAGCACTCCCCCAAGGAGCCAAGAAGGAACCGAGATGGCCGCCACAGCTTTCACCGAGCACCGCGAGCTCGCCCACCGCACGAGCGACGGGATCGAGGTCGCGCTCTTCTGGAGCAAGCCCTCTAACCGGGTCACCCTCACCGTCATCGACACCCGCTCCGGCGAGGCCCTCGAGTTCGAGGCCGACGGGAGCGTCGCGCTCGACGCGTTCAAGCACCCGTACGCCTACGCCGCCACCCGCGACGCCCGCAACCTCACGGTAACGGGCGGGCTGACAACCCCGATGACGGTCGCAGCGGACCTCTGAATCGGGACAGACCAGATGCGGACCTTCACAGCCCACGCCACCGCGACCTCCGCCCCCCATGAGGTCGTGCAGCTGCTGACCGATCCCGACGCGATCGCACGCTGGGCGCCGATCCCGTTTGAGGTCCTTGAACTCGACAACGAGCGGCTCTACCCAGGCGCAAGCGTGCGTGTCCGCGGGCAGCTCGCCGGGCGAGCGCCGAGTTCTCCGTGCACGTGCTGGAGGTCTCAGACGAGCGCCTCACGCTCGTCGCGCAGGGACCCATCTCGATCGACGTCGAGTATCAAATCGCGCCCGCTCGAGGCGGCAGTGCCGTCCGCGCCTCCGTCTCCGTGCTCGGCCACGGCCTCATCGGACGGCTGCTCGCCAAGGCCACCGAAGCACTGCTCGCGGCCGGTGCCCTTCAAAGCTCTCTGAACCGTGTGGCACATCAGCCAGCACCTGCAATCGCCGCATGACATCAACAACCACAACGCGGCGGACGACCCCCGTTCGCTCGCAGAAAGAAGTGATCTCAGTGTCACAAACAACCCTCAACAAGTACTCCCGGGTCGGGCTGTGGGCGCTCCCCATCTACGGCCTGGCAAACCTGGTGGGAACGCTCTCGAGTCAACCGGACTACCACAAGGCCGCGAACTTTCCCGCGTACGCACGCTACATCCACGCCCCGAGCTTCCTGGCAAGCCACCTCGGGCTGAGCCTGCTCGGCACGGGAATCGGACTGCTCGGGTTCACCGCGCTGTTCGTGTACCTGGCCATGCTCGGGTCCGGCGTTTCGGTTGCTGCGTTCGTCAGCACGATCATCGGCAGCGTCTTCATGGCGGCGGTATTCGGCGTGGCGGCGTTCGCCCAGCCCGCGATCGGAAAGGCCTTCTTGGCCGGCCACCGCGACGCGATCGCCCTGAACTCATCGGTCTGCGGCACCGCACTGAACCTCACGGTGGCCGGCAGCCTGCTGCTGTACTTCGCCGGCGCGCTCCTGTTCGCAATCGCCATCTCACGGTCACGGTCGCTGCCGCGAAACGCCGGGATCCTGTTCGCCGCGGCGATCCCGCTCTTTGCGATCGGCAGCATCACCGGCACCGTGCTGGCGTCCGTTGACGCCCTCCTGGAGATCGGGAGCGCGATCTGGATCGCACGCAGCGCCTCACCGGCAGGATCCTCAACGGCCGTGACGAGCGGTCAAGAGCCAGCGCTCGCAGCACTCGACGCGTAACACGCCGCTGAAGATCAGGACCTGTCACGACGCGGCCCGCCTACGCGGGCCGCGTCTGCGCGTGGGGCAGAAGTATCGCGATCTGACCGATGCAGGTGCCCGCGTTCTTGCAGCTCGGGCCCTCGTTTTCGCCAATCTCGCAACCCTCGAGCTCGTCGGCCGATAGGACGCCGGCGCCGGTCACTCGCTGCCCTGCTCTCCCGCGAAGCAGGGCAGACACGCCGCTTCCCTGGTTTCCCGCGATAACAGGGCAGACGCGCCTCTTCCCTGGTTCGCGCGGCACGGAGAGCGCTGACGGCGGTCGGGCCGCTCGGGTCCGGCGCCCTGCTCGATCATCAAAGCGCGTCCCCTTCCGCGGAGAGGCTTCTGCCCCGCAGGCCGCGCAAACGAGGTGTCGCGCTAAGCAGGGCGGGATGCCCGTCGCGACGCGAAAGCACGAGTCACGAGAGCGCTGGATCCGGTCGGGAGCAGCACTCTCAAGTGGGCGGAGACTCGCGGTCAAGACTGCCCTTGGTTCGTGAATGCGGCACTGGGCCGGGGCAGCGGGCGCGGCTGGGCACGGTCAAATGTCTATGGCGATCTGGTGACTCTCGTGAGGGCACCAAGTCGCCACAAATGACCCGGACGCCCCCACGTCGCTTATCGCCCAGCGGCCACTAAGTGGTCGTCTTCTCAAGTACGTTGACGAACCGGGTCATGCGGCGAGCTGGAGGGTGGATGACGGCTGGTCGAGTCGTTCGAGCACGCGATGAAGATCTTCACGGGTGAACTTCCACTCGAACGGCCGAGCGATCTGCTCGTAGCGACGGCCGAACGCGAGCAGCGTTCGCTCGAGTGTGTCGAGGTTGGGGAAGTTGTTGGGTTGCAGCGCCTTGCGCTGCACGACGGAGAAGTAG
>JAFAPR010000273.1 GCA_019247075.1 Solirubrobacterales bacterium | reverse complement strand
GTGCGCGCGTCTCGCTCACGGCAGGGGCACCATCAACCGCAACTGCCAGGTGTCTCGGTCGCGCTTTCCGAACTCGAGCACGCCCCCCGACTGAAGCGCCTCCAGCGCGGCCAGGCGCAGGCCAATTCCCGCACCGTGCGGCTCGCCTGAAACCCCGTCGTTTAGGACCTCGAGCACGAACGCGCCGTCCCGCCTGCCGGCGCAGACCGAGACATGGCTGGGGCGAGCGTGCTTGCTCGCGTTGAGGATTGCCTCCGAGAGCACCGACTGCGCCAGCGGCTCGAGCTCGGCAGGCACTTGATCCTGCTCGTCGCTTTCGAGCACGATCCCAAGATCGGGATAGGCGCGCGTGAGCCGCTCGACCTCGGCGACGAAGGTGGTCTTCGTGCTCCGCGGCGCGCGACCGAGCGGCCGCTTCAACGCCGCGCGCAGATCCGAAAGCGCCACCTGCACCTCGTGCGTGCACCGGGCGCGGGAAGCTGCGGGCAGATCACCCTCGCCGTCAAGGGCCATGGAGACGCCGAACAGGCGCTGGATGACACCCTCGTGGATCTCGCGCGCAAGATTCAGTCGCTGCTCCAGCTGACGCGCGTTCTCCGCCTGCGTCGCGACGATTCCCGCGACCGACGCGAGCGCTGCCGCCTTGCCCAGCGTCCACAGCAGATCTCGTTCCGCCGCAGTTGTCGGTGGATCCGATAATGGCCGGTCGGCCAGAATCACCCCGATCTGGCGGTCCGCGGCGACCATCGGTGCGCACACAAGCCGCACCGGCCGCTCGAACAGCGCTGAGAACTCGGGCGCGATCTGGTCGCGGAGGTCGCCAAGCACCTCCAGCACGCGGTCCTCGCGCAGAGCGCGGGCGGTGATCGGCGCCGACTCCACGGTGACGTAGGCCTCGGCGAACCGCTCGAGCTCGAGCCCGTGTGCCCCGACCGCGCGCACGCGCCGCCTCGCGCCGTCATAGCGGAAGATCACGGCGCGGCGCATGTGGGCAAGCCGGCAGATCGCCTCGCACAGCCCGTCGTAGAAGTGGTCGGCGGCCGAGGCGCCGTCGCCGCCGCGGGCCAGCAGCTCGACGAACAACTCGAGCGCGGAGATCCCCACCCCCGAGGGGTCGCCCGCCGGCGCCGCGGCACTCATCGCCTCAGCCCGCGGCGCGCGCAGTCTGGAGCCCGATCCGCAGCGCCTGCTGAGGATCCAGGTATACCAGCCACCGCTCCGAACACGAGGGGCACACGCAATCCACGTGCGGATCGTAGACCTCGAGCGCGGGGGTGATGCGAACCTGCTCCGAGCGCAGGCATACGGGGCAGGCGAAGGCCGCGGACACGAGCACGTCCGGGTCGTCGGGGCGGAAGCGCGCCACGTCGGCGGTCATGGTCAGAGGCCCCACTCGACGACTGTCGCTCCCCAGGTGATGCCCGCTCCGAACGCAGCCAGCAGCACCCGGTCTCCGGGCCTCAAGCGCTGGCGCGCATCGCTGAACGCGAGCGCCAGCGGGAGGCTCGCGGCCGACGTGTTGCCATGCTCGCCGATGCAGTCGACCACGCGCTCGGGATCGAGTGAGAGCCGCTCGCCGATCGCACGGAGGATGCGGCCGTTGGCCTGGTGGTAGACGAACAAGTCGATTTCGCCGAGCTTGACGCCGGCTGCTTGCGCGGCCTGAACGCTCGCCCTGGATAACCGCGCAACCGCCTCTCGGAAGGTGTCCTGTCCCTGCATCTTCATCGTGCCGGGATAGCGCCTGACGGTGATCTTGGCGGCTCCCTCTCCATCCGACCCCATGACGACCGGGCCAATCCGTCCCGGGGGATCCGTCGCGAGCAGCACCACGGCACCCGCCCCGTCGGCGAATAGCGACGCCGTGGCGCGGTCGTACGGGTCGGTGATGCGCGACATGAAGTCCGCGCCCACGACGACCACGCAGCCCGCTCGCCCAGACTCGATCTGCGCGCATCCCGCCGCCAGGGCTGACACGAATCCCGTGCACGCGGCTCCGATGTCGAATGCCCCGGCGCGTGTCGCCCCAAGCTCCGCTGCCACCAGCGGCGCGGAGTTCGGCATCACCTCGTCGGCGGTCGCGGTCGCCACGAGCACGAGGTCGACCTCCCTGCTGTCGATGCCGGCGCGATCCATCGCCTGCGCGGCCGCACGCGCGGCGTGCGAAGAGAGACGTTCGTCGGCGCGGGCGATGCGCCGCTGGCGGACCCCCGTCCGCCGCACGATCCAGTCATCGTCGACTCCGAGCCTGCGTGCTATTTGGGCCGTCGAGACGACCCTCTCGGGCAGGCTCGCGCCGACCGACGCGATCGACGCGCCCCGCAGCGTCCTCCCTGCCACCGCCGTTGCGCCAAGCGCGTCCTCGATCGGCGCAGCGCCATTGGTCGGGGCGGTAAGGGCCACCTTCGAAGTTGTCGGCGACCGGCACGGTCGGCGCAAACCGCCGCGCGCCTAAACCCGCCAGCCGGGGGGTGAGCCGAGGTTGCAGGGGCGCGTTCAGCCGCCCCCGAGCCCGACCGCCTTGACGATCAACAGTGCGACCGCGACCACGAGGTAGCCGACCATGCTGCCCATGGCCAGCTTCCGCGCCAATGAGGCGGGCGGCCGGGAAAGGAGCGTCAGTGGCGGCATCGTCCACTGCTCCTTCGGAACATCCGTTGCCACAAGCACCTTCTCCTTGCCTCTCTGGCTCCACCAGATTGCAGACCCGGCGATCCCGAGCAACACCACAAGTACTACGCCGCCGATCTCGGTGAAGGTGGTCACGTCGAGGTTGGGGAACAGCGTGGTCGCCATCAGGATCATCGAGAGGAGCAAGAGCACCGCCATGATCGCGGTTGCCACCACGTTGAGCTTGACGCCGTTGCGCCAGGGACCCAGCACCTCGGGGTCGTTGCAGAGCAGCAGCAGAAACATGCTTGCGCTCGGCAACAGCACGCCGGCCAGAGCCTGCACTGCCTCGGTGATCAATCCCAGCGGGGCGCCGGGAATCAGCACGATGCCGGCCGCGCCCGCCACCATGCATGCAAACAGCGCGTAGAACGTCTTGGCTTCGCGGAAGCTCCGGTGCAGTGAGCTCTTGGTGCCGAAGATGTCGCCAAACGCATAGCTCGTGGAGAGCGTCAGCGCACCCGCGCCGATGAGCGAGGCGTTGAGCAACACAATCGCGAAGAAGGCGCCGGCCACCGGACCGAGCTGGTTCTTCAGACCCTCCGCGGTCGCCCCCGCATCGGTGAAGTGACCGGCATAGTGGCTGTGTCCGAAGGCAAAGGCCGACACGCACACGAGCGCTGCCGCGCCCACCACCACCACCACGGCCCCGATCAAGGTGTCCAGGCGCTCGTAGTTGATCCACCGCGGCGTGATGCGCTTGTCGATGACGTTCGACTGCTGAAAGAAGAGCTGCCACGGCGCGACGGTCGTCCCCACGATCGCGATGATCAGCAGCACCGAGGTCGAGTTCACGCCTCCCTGCACGCCCGGCACGACAAAGTCGTGGCCGATGGCGCCCCAGTGGGGGTGCGACAGAAAGAACAACGGGATCACCAGGAAGTTCGCGAACACGAACACAAACATCGAGCGCTCCCAGGAGCGGAAGCTGCCGCTGGCCGTGATCGCGACTAATGCCACCGCAGCGATCGGCACCGCCACATACTTCGAGACACCGAAGTATCCGAGCGCCAGGCTCACGCCGATGAACTCGGTGACGATCGTGAGGAAGTTCAGGATGAACAGATCCACCACCGAGAACCAGGCCCAGAAGCGTCCGAAGCGCTCGCGGATCAGGCGGGCATGGCCGACGCCGGTGACCGCGCCGAGTCGGACCACCATCTCCTGGTTGATGATCAGGACCGGAACGAGCAGCAGCAGCACCCAGAGCAGGCTGGTCCCGTAGTTCTGGCCTGCCTGCGAGTAGGTCGCCACGCCGCCGGCGTCGTTGTCCCCCACCATCACGATCAGCCCGGGACCGACGATCGCGAGCAGCGCGATCAGCCGGGCCCGAAGGCCGCGGTGGCCCTCCTCGCTCACTCGGATCGTGCCGAAGGCGCCTTTGATATCGCCGACGTGGGCGGAATCGAGCACGAAACGCTCGCGCGAGGGAGCGGCGGCAGGGCGCGAGGGGGTCTGGGCTGCAGAGCGCGGAGGGGCGCCACCGGCCGGACGTGAAGGCGCGCCGGCAGCCGCTTGCGAAGGCGTACCCGCGCGGGGCGGTCCCGCCGGCGTGTTGCTCGCCATCTCTACGACCTCCTTTCCGCCTTGCCGCGATGGTGCGGGCCGGCGGGAGATCGCTGTGCTGCTTAGATCAGCTCCTAGGCAACACGACCGTCACCGCGCGGGCCGCAACGCCCCTACTTCGAGGCTCGTCGCTGTCTAAATGTCCGTCGTGATTTGTCATCTTCTTACCCGAAGTCGCAAGCGACATCGCACCGGAGCGTAGCACCGACGTGCGCCCCCGAGAGCAGGGCGACGGCGGCTGGTCAACCGCGCGCCGAGCCGGTGCGGCGGCGCCACTCCTCGGGCACGAGCAGCTCCAGCACGTCGTCCACCGCGATCATGCCGACAGGTTTGCTCTCCGTGTCGACCACTGGCAGCGCGATCAGGTTGTAGTCCGCCATAAGCTGCGCCACCTCCGGTAGGTCGGCCTCGGCGTTGACCGTCGGCGTGGGGTTCCCCTCGTCGATCAGATCGCCGAGCCGCTCACTGGGCTCTCCCTGGATCAGGCTTACGAATGAGACCGTTCCCGCGAGCACGCCCGCGTCGTCGAGCACGCATACCAGCGATGCCTGCTGGGGCTTCAGCTCGCTCGAGCGCACAAGCTCGAGCCCCTCGGCGACCGTGGCGCTCATCGGCGCGGATATGAGGTCGGGGTTCATGATCCCGCCGGCGGTGGAGGGGTTGTAGCCGAGCAGGCTCCTGATCTTGCGCTGCTTGGCGGCCGGCAGCAGGTTGAGCACCGGCAGGCGCCGTTCCTGGTCCAATTCGAGCAGGAGGTCGGCGGCATCATCGCTTTCCATCCGAGCCAGGACGGCAGCCGCCTCGCTGTCGGAGCGCTCGCGCAGAAACTCCACCTGGTGCTCGTCGTCGAGCTCCTCGTAGACGTCCGCCTCGAGTTCCTTATCTTCGCCCACCGCCGCCATGATCTCCTCTCCCTCTTCGTGCGAGGCCGCCTCGACCAGGTCGGCGATCTGCGCTGGGTGTAGCCGTGCGAGGCGGCGATGGGTGAGCTTGAGCCGGAAGGTCGGCACGTGGCCCACCAACGGCTCGAGATCGGCCCAATCAACGAACTGCCGGTGTTCTCCGTGATGGACACGAAACCGCCGCGGCAGCAGCCGCCACAGGCTCGAGCGGAAACTCGGATCGATTCCTTCGACCTCGCAAGTTCCGTCCGCGCACATGAGCTCTACCTCGTGAGCCCTGACGAGCCGCGCGGTCTTTACGTTGATCAGGCTGCGACCGAGGATGTCGCCTCGCAGTAGGACCTCCCCCGGTCGGCGTTCAAACTGCGCTAGGTCGATCTTGGTGGTGGACAGCCGCGCCGCGGCGGATTCCAGGCGCTGGACGCGATCGATCGGGACAAACGACTCTCGCCCTCCGATCCGCGCCTTCAGCCCGATCACTCGCGGCAGCGCACCGGTATCGGTGAGCCGGGCCACAACGTCCTCGACCCGGCCGAGCCGTTCGCCCGCTGAGTCGAGCAGGGGACTCCCGGCGAGTGAGGATAAGTGAACGAATTTCTCGGCCACTTTTGTCTCCTAAAGGCTAGCCAGCCCGGAGACAGCATGAACCACTAGGATCGCCTACGTGTCGCCCAGCGTTGTCAACCTCTACGACAGCGGCGAGTGGGAGCGCACCGAGGAGCGCCCGGGCTGGCGCAGCAAGGACGCCTGGATCGGCAGGCGGCTCGGCGCCGAGCTGATCGGCGGGAGCATGTACGAGCTCGAGCCTGGTAATCGCCTCTGGCCCTACCACACTCATCACGCCAATGAGGAGTGGCTCCTGGTCGTCCGCGGCCTGCCGACGCTGCGCACGCCGGAAGGGGAGCGAAACCTCAAGGAGGGCGATGTGGTGGCCTTCCCACGCGGAGATCGCGGGCTTCACCAGGTCATCAATCACACGGATGCTCCCATCCGCGTGCTCATGCTCTCGACAACGATCGTGCCCGAGATCCTCGAATACCCCGACAGCGACAAGGTAGGCGCCAACAGCGCAACGGGCGAGCGTCTCTTCCTCAGCCGCCGCGGCGAGGCGGTCGAGTACTGGGAAGGCGAGGACTAAGCGGCCTCTCCCGCTAGCTTTTCGCCATCGCCACTCTCCCCGTCACCGACGTCCCGCCTTCACCCGAAGCCTCCGCGGCGCCGGTCCCCGCCACGCTTACCGACGCAGAACGCGCGCCGGCGCGCCGGCGCGAACGGGCCACGCACGCTCTGGCCGGGACGCGGACGCCGGTCCTGGTCTACCTCGCGACGCGCGCGCTGCTGTTGCTCGTGGCGATTGCGGTGGCGGCGGTCGAGCACCAATCGCTCACCTCGGCAATCGGCCATTGGGACGGCGTCTGGTACTCGCGGCTGGCAGTGCACGGGTATCCGGTCCACTCAGTCCACCATGCGAGCACCCTCGGTTTCTTTCCCCTCTTCCCCGCGTTCATATGGCTGCTGATGCGGCTCGGCATCGGCTCGCCCGTGCTCGCGGGAGCGATCATCTCCGGCATCGGCGGCCTCGTCGCCACCGTGCTCGTGCAGCGGCTCGCGACCCGCTGGTGGGGCCCTGACAGCGGCCGCCGCGCCGCGATCCTGTTCTGCCTCTTCCCGGGCTCGGTGGTGTTCTCGATGGCCTACTCGGAGGGGCTGCTGATCCCACTGGCCGCGGGCTGCATCCTGGCGCTCGAGCGCCGGCGGTGGCTGCTTGCGGGGACCCTGGCGGGGATTGCCACAGCCACCGCGGCGGACGGAGCGGCGCTGATCGTGGTGTGCGCGCTGTCGACAGCGATAGCCCTGCGCGGTCATGGCCCGCGCGACCGGCATGCGCGCCGCAGCCTGATCGCGCCGCTGCTCTCGCTGACCGGGATCGCCGCCTTCGCGATCTTTCTGTGGCAGTGGACCGGCACTCCTTTGGCCGGCCTCGAGGCGCAGCGCAGCGGCTGGCACGAACGGCTGGACCCCATCGCGCTCCTGCACCAGGGCCAGCTGTTCGCGAGCCAGGTCGGCGCGCTGCACTTGAGTAACCCCACACTCGACCTCGCTCCGCTCGCCGCGCTGCTCGGGACGATCGTGCTGGTCGCGGGCCTGGTGTTACTCGTGCGCCGGCCACGGGTTGTCTCGCTGGAGGCGATCGTGTGGACCGTGGCGATCGGGGCGCTGGCGGTCTTCTCGGAACACGTCGGCCCGAACGCACGCCTGCTGATCACGGCCTTTCCCGCGGTGGTGGTGTTCGCCCACCGCACCCGGGGCCGGGCGTACCGCTGGGTGCTCGGCGTCAATGGCGTGCTTCTGGTCGTGATGAGCGCGCTGACCTTCACCGGTCACTCGCTCACGCCCTGATCGCCATTTAGATACTCCGCCCGGCACATGTGCCGGGCGGCCGGCCGGAACATGTTCGGCGCTCCGGTCCATTTGGGGGTGAAGATCCGGCGCCTCCGCCTCGAATCGCCTGCAACTGAGCGGGCTCCGGCATGCGTGGGTCCCGGTGGAAGTTGCGCAGCCTCCGCGACCGCTATCGGTATGGCGCTGACCGAGGTAGCGGAG
>JAFAPR010000088.1 GCA_019247075.1 Solirubrobacterales bacterium | reverse complement strand
GGTCGTCCCTCTGCTGGTGATCGCCTGGGTGGGGGTCGTGGATCTTGAGGGGGCGCTGATCATGCTGCTGACGCTTCCGCTGGTGCCGGTGTTCATGTGGTTGATCGGGTGCTATACGGAGCGCCGCACGCGCGCGCGGTGGCACGCGCTGCGAGGGCTGTCGACTCATTTCCTCGACGTCGTGCGCGGGCTGCCGACGCTGCGGGCGTTCGGGCGAGCCGAGGACGAGGTGGCGAGGCTCGGGGAGGTCAGCGAGCGCTACCGCGACACCACGATGCAGACGCTGCGGGTGAGTTTTTTGTCGGGGTCGGTGCTGGAACTGGCGGCGACGCTGGGGGTGGCGCTGGTGGCGGTCGCCGCGGGTCTGCGGCTGGTAAGCGGCACCCTGGGGTTACAGGCCGGCCTGACCGTGCTGATCCTCGCACCCGAGCTATACCTGCCGTTTCGGCGCCTCGGGGCCGAGTTTCACTCAAGCGCCGACGGCCTGGCTGTGACCGAGCGGATGCTCGCGCTGCTCGACGCCCCCGCGGTGGCCGCGCCTGGCGGCTCCTGGGCCCCGCCAAGCCCCGCGGAGGCGCCGGTGCGACTGGGCCAGGTTTCGTTCGCCTATCCCGGCCGAGCCGTGCCCGTGCTGGACCGCTTGGATCTCGAGCTCCGTCCCGGAGAGACGGTGGCGCTGGTCGGGGAGAGCGGCGCCGGCAAAAGCACCGTCGCGGCCTTGTTACTCGGGTTCCTTCAGCCGAGCTGCGGCCGCATCTCCGTGGGTCCGGTCGACCTCCATTCCTGCAACCTGGAGGCATGGCGACGGCTGGTCGCCTGGGTGCCCCAGCATCCGACACTCTTTCGCGGCACCGTCGCCGACAACGTAGCGCTCGGCGACCCGGGAGCGTCCCGAGATCGAATCCGCGAGGCTTGTGCGCTGGCCGGTGCGGACGACTTCATCCGCTCGCTGCCGGAGGGATACCAGACGCTGGTCGGCGAGGGTGAGCAAATCCTCTCCCCGGGGGAGCGCCGCCGGATCGGGATCGCTCGCGTCTTCCTGCGGGATGCCCCGCTGGTGATTCTCGACGAGCCCACCGCCGACCTCGACCCGGCGGCCGTGGCGCTCGTTTCGCGGGCCGTGGACCGGCTCCGGAGGGGGCGAACCATCCTGCTGATCGCGCATCGTCAGGAGCTTGTGCGCCACGCGGACCGTGTCGTTCGCCTGGCGGGCGGGTCCGCCGAACAGGAGCACGAGAGGAGGGCGGCGTGAACGGGATAGGGGGACTGCGCGCTCTCTTGCACCTGACCCGCGCGCCGCGTTCGCGATTGGCGCTCGCCGCCTTGCTCGGCGCGCTCACGGTCAGCTTCGGCGTCGGCCTGATGGCCACGGCCGGCTACCTGATCTCGCGCGCGGCGCAGCGGCCCGCCGTCCTGTCGCTGATGGTGGCGATCGTGGCGGTGCGGTTCTTCGGACTCGGTCGGCCGGCGCTCCGCTATCTCGAGCGGCTGCGCTCCCACGACTTCGCGCTGCGTGTGCTCGGTCGCGTGCGCGTCCGCTTCTATGAACGGATCGAACCGCTGGCGCCGGCCCAGCTGCAGTGCTACCGCAAGGGCGACCTCCTGTCGCGCATGGTGGCAGACGTCGACGCGCTTCAGAACCTGTACCTGCGGGGCGTCGGCCCGCCACTCGTCGCTCTGCTCGCCGGTGCGCTGTCGGTCGGCGTCGTGTTCGCGTTCCTGCCCACTGCCGGGCTGGTGCTCACCACTGGTCTGTTGGTTGGCGCGCTGGTGGTGCCGGGGCTCACTGGCGCGCTGGGCGCCCGCGCGGGCCGCGGCCAGGCCACGGCACGCGGGCAGCTCTCGGCCGAGCTGGTCGAGCTGCTTGGCGGCGCCCCCGAGACCGTCGCGTTCGGCGCCCATCACGAAGGACTCGCCCGCGTCGCTGCCGCCGACCGCGCGCTGGTGGGCCTCGCCCGGCGCGACGCGCTGGTTGCCGGGATGGGCGAGGGGCTCGGTGTGTGCGTGACCGGTTTGACGGTATGCGCGGTCCTGGCAGTATCGATCACAGCGTCGGCCGACGGTCGGCTCGACCGGGTGCTGATCGCGATGCTGGCGCTACTAGCGCTGGCCACGTTTGACGCGGTTACTCCCCTGGCCGGCGCCGCCCGGGAGCTCTCCGCGACACTCGCCGCCGGTCGCCGGATCCTCGAGCCCATCGGGCAGGAGCCTGCCGTCCGCGACCCTGTCGCTCCGGCTGACGCTCCTCGCTGGCCATTCAACGTGGCTCTCGAAGGGGTGCGGGCGCGATACCCGCGGGCGCATCGACCGGCGCTCGATGGAATCAGCCTCCATCTGGAGCCGGGAGAGCACGTTGCGCTGGTCGGGCCCAGCGGCGCGGGGAAGACCACGATCGTCAACCTGCTGCTTCGCTTCCTCGATCCGGAAGCGGGCAGGGTGACGATAGCCGGGAGAGACCTGCGCGAGTACGCGGCGCAGGACGTCCGGCGCGCGATCTCGGTCGCGGGCCAGGAGTCGCACCTCTTCATGGCGAGCGTCAAAGACAACGTGCGCCTCTCGCGTCCCGATGCGACCGACTGGGACGTCGAACAAGCACTCCGCCGGGCGCGGATCTGGGGCTGGGTCGAGGGTCTTCCAGAACGGATGGACACGCTCGTGGGCGAGCAAGGCTGCGAGCTCTCTGGCGGCCAGCGCCAGCGCATCGTCCTCGCTCGGGCATTGCTCGCAGGGGCTCCCGTGCTGGTGCTGGACGAGCCCACCGCGCATCTGGATCCAAGCACCGCGAGCGAGCTCGTACGGGATGTCTTCTCGGCCGCGGGCGATCGCACCGTTTTGCTGATCACTCATCGCGAAGAGGGCCTCGAGCTGGTGGACCGGGTGTTTCGATTGCAGCGCGGAGCCAGCCAGCCCGCCGCCGGCCCGCCGGCCACGGAGGCGACCGCGAGATGACCGCCGTCGCCGCTGGCACTGGGTCGGGCCGCCAGGCCCAGTATCGCTACGGCGTCGTCTTCCTGATCCTGTTGGTTCTGCTCGTGTTCGAGATCGTCGCGCCCGACAGCGATTGGACTCGCGCGGTCGACATTGCGCTGGCCGGGGCCGTGCTGAGCGTCACCGTAGCGACCTCCAGGGAGCGCGGCGAGGTGCGCCGCCATCGGGCACTTATAGTGGGCGCCTTCGCCTGCGTGGTCGTGATCGCCGTGGGGACGGGCGTCTTTGGCCTGGGTATCACGTTCGCTGTCTTCGCCCTGCTGCTGGCGCTCATCCCCGTAGGTCTGATAGGGGGCTTGGCCCGCCTGATCCGAGAGAAGGGCGTCACGGTCCAGGCGGTGGCGGGAGCGCTGGCGATCTATCTCCTGGTAGGCCTCCTGTTCGCCGCGGTGATCGCCTTCGTCGGGGAGGTCGAGAGCGGTTCCTACTTCAAGCAAGCCGCGAGCGTGTCGAGCGGGGTCAAGGTCTATTACTCGTTCACGGTTCTGACCACGACGGGGTTTGGCGACTACACCGCCGCGACGCCCGTCGGCCACGCCCTGGCGGTCCTCGAAATGCTGACCGGTCAGCTCTACCTCGTAACGGTGATCGGGGTCGTGGTCGGCAATTTCGCGGGCCAGCGACGAAGCCGAGGTCGATAAGGCCGACGTGCAAGCAAACATCGGAGGAAAGATGAACACGAACATCCCATGGCCCGCCCGGAGCATCGTGGCTGGTACCGCCGGGACCGCCGCGATGACACTCGCCTACGCGACCGAACGTCGGCTGCGGCGCAATCACCGCGGTTCACTCGACTACGACGATTCGCTCGTTCCCGGTCAGATCGTGGCGTCGATCATGCACTTGGGCCACGTCACGGACCGAGAGGAGAACGAGCTGGGGCTGGCCCTGCGCTGGAGCTACGGCTCGGCGTTCGGCATGTGGCACGGCCTCCTGCACCGCCGTTTTCGAGAGCCCTGGGCGAGTGCGATCTTCGGCGGCACGTTGATGAGCGCGACCTTGTCGCTGTTCCCGCTCCTCGGACGGACGCCGCCACCCTGGCGGTGGCCGCCCGACGTGATGGCTACCGCCGTCGGGACCCATGTCGCGTATGTCGCGGCGGCCGGGGCGACCGATGACGCGCTGGGCCGGCTCGGCCGCTGAGCCGTGCTGCAGTGCAACCTCTCCGCGAGACAGTCGATCACCCCGAACGGGTGATGGCCACGCGCGGGCGAACTGGGAGCATCGGGGGGTGACCACGAGCAGCGGTAACGCCGATGCCTGATGCCCCTGCCTCCACCGAGATGACGGCCGAGCAAGCGGCCGGGGTCATGGGGAGCCGACGATACGTCGCTCTGCTCGCGATCTCGGCTGTCGTGGGGGTCATCGTCTCGTTCGTGACATGGGGCTTCCTGGAGCTCCTACACCAGAT
>JAFAPR010000223.1 GCA_019247075.1 Solirubrobacterales bacterium | reverse complement strand
GCCGCTTGCTAGGAGCGGCCGCTGAGCAAGCACCCGCGGCTTGAGCTACTGATCGAACGCGCCTGCGGTTAGCGATACGAGGGCGCTCGCCTACGCAGCCTCGAGCCCTGCATTCGCGTTCGCGTGGGCATCGTGCCGGACGGTGCGTCGTGGCCCCCTTTTCCGGAAGGGGTAGTCAGCCGGCTGGCTCGCGCGTGGCTGCTTTTGTGGCAGAGCGGGCGCGCGGTGGCCGCTGGGGAGCGCTGCTCAGATTCGTCCCGTTCGCATTAATCGCCGCCGGCGTCGATGCTGATGCTCAGCCTGCGAAGGCAGCAATGAGGCCTAACCCCGGGACTGGCGCTGCTGCATTCCGATCGAGCGACACAGTCGGCCGACAACCGGGAAGCTTGACCAGTAAGCCCGGAGGAGCAGTCTGTTCCCGGGCGCAGTGGTGGTGGCCGCTTTCGTCCGGCTCGGACGCTCTCGGATTGGCTACGACGACTTACGCCGAGACGCCAGCGGCGTCAAGGGCGCGCTGCACGTCGCCGAAGTCCTCCCAGCGCACCACCTTACCCTCGCGAAACGTGGCAATGCCAGCGCTCGTTATGTCGGTCTCGAGCCCGCTTCCCCTCGCGCGGATGTGAATCGTCCTGATCGCGACGACCCGATCACCTAGGTCCCGTAGTTCGCTGATGTTCCAGCGAAAGCGTTCAAATGTCTCGGCGGTGTCTGCGGACCATGCGCGTGCGCCCGAGAACCCGCGTTACGCGCCCTCCGTCGCTGCCCGCCGCGGGATAAGCACGGCATCCTCAGCGGTGACTGCGAGCGCTGCCTCGCTATCTCCGCGGTTGATGGCTGCGATCGCCTGTCGCATGACGTCTTGGTTTTGGCTTGACATCAGCCTGCGTAGTATCGCGACACCAGCGATGACCGAGATCGGGTAGGTCACCCGGGATGGAACAGCGCTCGGTTTTGGATTGGCTCCTGCTGTGATCGACAAGCACGAGCCCGCCGGGCTCGACGAGCGCCTCTTTCGGCTGCTGCTCGCGCCCGGGAATGGGCAGTGACTGACGGGTTCGACGCGATCGCTGGCACCGGCGCCACCACGCTGTCGCTCGGCCGCGGGAATGCATGAGTGCTGCGCGCGTCGAACGTGGCCTCAGTGCTGTCGCGTATAGCGATCCAGCCGTCTCGTGGATCGAGCCGGAGAGTGTGATTTATCGCGTGAAGGGAGACTCTCGCAGCTGGAGGGTGGCCGGGCCGGTGACCCGGCCCGCGGAGTGTGGGTTGTGGCACGGGGTGGGGCGGGTGGGAGAGCTAGGCGAGCGGCCGCTCCGCGGGCAGTCGGTATGAGTGGCGCCATGGGCGCACGCGCTCGAGCACTGCGCTGGCGGACAGCACGCCCTGGTCGGCGTGGCGCCGGCCGATGATCTGCACGCCGACCGGCAGGTCGCCGGCTGCCAACCCCGCCGGGACCGACGCAGCGGGGTGGCCGGTGAAATTGACGGGATAGGTCAGGCACCAGCCGAGCAGCTCGTCGACCGGGACGCCATTAACGATGCTTGGGCCGACCGTGTTGCCGTCATCGGCGTTCTTGACCGCCAGGCAGGCGAGGGTGGGCGTGATCAGCAGATCGTGGTCTACGAAGACCTCTTCGATGGCATCGAACACCTCGGTGCGGAGCTGCTGATCGCGGCTGACGTCGAGGGCGGTCAGCCGATAGCCCTGCTCCAGCCACCGCAGAAGCTGTGGAGGTAGCTGGTCGCGGTGATCGCCCAGCAGATCGACGCCCATCCCCTTGAGCACCTCGATCGTCTCCACGCTCGCGGGCATCAGCAGCCGGAACAACAGATCGCTGAGCTCGCGCTGGTCTCGAGGCAGGCGAAACGCGACCTCCTCGACACGGGCGCCGGCGTCCTCGAGCGCGTGCGCCGCCTGCGCAACCACTTCGCTCACCACTGGCTCGACCGGAAAACCGCCGAAGTCTGGGCTATACCCAATCCGCCAACCCCGGACAGAGCCACGTACGGCCCCGAGCAGATCCTCGTCCGGGAACGGGAAGCTCAGCGGATCGCGGGGATGCGGGCCGGTCAGCGCGCTCAGCGCGAGCGCCGCGTCCTCGACCGTGCGGCTGATCACGCCCTTGAAGATGAACGGATTGATGCCCGCGAACGCGTTCGGGCGCGAGGGGAGCACCGGGACGCGCCCGAACGACTGTATGAAGCCGTAGACACCGCACCATGACGCCGGAATCCGCGCTGAACCGCCAGCATCAGTGCCCTCCGCGAACGGGACCAGCCCGTCGGCCACCGCGGCGGCGCTTCCCCCCGAGGACCCACCGCTGTTCCGGGTCGTGTCAAACGGGTTGCGGCTGGGCCCGAACAGGGGGTTATCGCAGGTTCCGCGAAAGCCCATCACGGGGCTGTTGGTCTTGCCGAGGATGATGGCGCCAGCGTCCTCCATCCGCTCAGCCCAACCACCGTAATCATTCAAAACGAAGTCCCTGAGCGCAGGAATGCCGCCGAACGTCGCCGGCCACCCGGGCTTGAAGTCGAACAGGTCCTTGATCGCGGTCGGCACACCGTGCAGAGGCCCAAGCGGGGCACCCTCCACGACTGCACGCTCGGCGGCCAGGGCGCGCTCCCGGGCCTGGTCAAGGTCCAGGAATACGAACGCATTCAAACTCGCGTTCCGCTGTTCGATCCGCGCAGCGAACTCGTCCAAAACCTCCACCGGCGATAACTCGCGCCACCGGATCGCGCGCGCCAGCTCGCTGGCCGACCCGAACATCGACTCACCCGACATCACCGCGTCTACCTCCCTCCGAGCTCGATTATCCGCCCGGAAGAGTATTCACGAGCCGCGGGCCAACATGACGATCTTCTCGCCCCATCGGCGATGCGGGTGATTATCGTGTGTGAAGCCGGTTTCCCGTTCGGCCCGCACCGCCGAAGAGTTCGAGAACGCCCCCGTCGAACGGGGAGTAGGAAACCGAGGGTCTCCGATCCCGCAGACCGCCAACCCCGCAGCTCATGCCACCCAAAAGCACGAGTCCCGTAGCCTGGGCGAGGCCGGCTCCTTCGCGTAAAGCCGTCGTTCTCCGCCTAGCCGGGCGCTTACTTTGCGCGAACACAGCACTCTCGCTGCGGACGCCCAGAGTGGTGCTTGGATCGACAACCACGCGTCTCGGCCGACTGTGTCGCTCGCTCGGAATGCAGCAGCGCCAGTCCCGGGTTACGCCATCACTGCTGCCTTCGCAGGCTGAGCATCAGCGTCGACGCCGGCGGCGATTAACTCGAATGGGACGAATCTGAGCAGCGCTCCCCGGCGGCCACCGCGCGCCCGTTCGGCTACAGAAGCAGCCACCAGCGAGCCGATCAGTTCACTGTCGCTCTAGGCGTGAAGCACCACGCTCGACCCGCCCCGATACGACCAGGCGCAGGGCCGCCTTTGTGATCGCGCACGCATCTCGTCGGGGCCATCGCGCGTCCTCCTCTACACGGAACTCAGGGGCGCTTGGACGCTGGGCCACCACCCTCTGCGCTTGCAGCAACATGGTCGGTCTGCAAGCGCTTTGACTCGATTCTCCTCGGTGAGCGTGGCTTCCGCATTCACGCAACCCGAGCTGTCTCGAGGGCCGATTCGGTCCCGCCGCTGGCTTCTGCTCCGGGCCGGCGATTCGCGTAAGCGGCAGCCCCGCCCTTGGGTTCTGCGGCGGCGACGATGGGGAACGCTGGCCGATGCCAGCAAGAGAGCCGCTCTTGGTCCAAAGGGGTGGCCGGCGTTAGCTCAGATCGAGCAAGCACCAGCTGCTCCTTCGACCGCTCCGATGGTCAGAGCAGCAGTTGAGTTTTCATTACCGGTCGGGCGAGAGGCTGTCGCACAAAGTGGTTCTGTCCGGCACGTTTCACACAATTCCGGCATGCCGCAGAACTTCATTGAAAGTCGTCGTGAGCAGGGATTTCTTCTCCCGCCGGATGTGCGGGATTGGCTGGCGGCGGATCATCTGGCGTGGTTTTTGATCGATGCCGTGGGGCAGATGGATCTGTCGGCGTTTTATGGCGCCTATCGGGCTGATGGTCACGGCCGGGCGGCGTATGAGCCGTCGGTGATGGTGACGCTGGTGTTGTACGCGTTCGCGACCGATGTGCGCTCGTCGCGGGCGATCGAGCGTCACTGCCGCCAGGATGTGGCCTATCGGGTGATTGCCGGGAACGTGGTGCCTGATCACGCCACGATCGCTCGGTTCATTGTTCGTCACCAGGATGCGCTGGCTGGCTTGTTCAGCGAGGTGCTGCGGCTGTGTGATCAGGCCGGGTTGGTGAAGCCTGGGGTGGTGGCGATCGATGGCACGCGGCTGGCGGGGAACGCCAGCCGGGAGCGCAACCACGAGTTCGGGAAGATCGCCGAGGAGATCATCGAGCAGGTCAGGGCAACCGACGCGGCCGAGGATGAGATGCTCGGCGAAGCGCGGGGGGATGAGCTGCCCGAGCCGCTGCGCACCCCGGAGGGCAGGCGTGAGTTCTTCCGCAAGGTCAGGCGCAAGCTTGTCGGCGAGCACGACGGCGAGGAGCTGGCCGAGGCGCCGGAGGCTGACGCATCGGCCGAGCCGGAGTTCGAGTTTGACCCGGAGCGGATCCTGGCTCGTGTTCAGGGTCGGAAGGGGTGGCTGCGTGACGCGGAGCGACAGCTTGAGCAGGATCGTTGGGAGGATCCCGATCCGGTCGGCCGCGCGCGCTCGGAGCGGCTGTTGTTGGCGGCCGAGCGGTTGGAGGCCGATCTGGCCGCCGAGCGCGCGGGAAACGAGGCGTTTGAGCATCATCGCGTGCATGGCCGGGACGCGCAGGGCCGGCGGCTGGCGGGCACACCGACGCCGTATGAGCCGCCCGAGGTGCCGGCGGGGAGGGTGAACGTGACCGACCCGGACTCCAAGCTGATCAAGGCCAGCGAGGGGTACGTGCAGGGCTACAACGCGCAGGCGGTCGTGGATGGGGGCCAGATCGTGCTCGCGGCGGAGATCACCAACAGCACCGTCGACTGGTCCCAGCTCGCGCCGATGGTCGACGCCACTCTGGCCGAGCTCGCCCGGGCGGGGTCTGCCGGCCGGCTCGAGACCGCTGTGGCGGACACCCAGTATTGGAATGAGCAGCACATGGACGAGGTCACCGCCAACCGGCACGTGCAGGTGCTGATCCCGCCCGACGGCGGTGCCAGCGGCAAGCAACGCAAAGGCTGGACCGGCGGGCGCTACAGCTGGATGCGCTACGTGCTCAACTGCGAGGTCGGCGAGCAGCTGTATCGAAAACGCAAACAGATGATCGAGCCGGTGTTCGGCCACTCCCGCCACAACCGAGGTGTCACACGATTCCTCCGAAGAGGCCGCAAGGCCGTGCGTACGGAGTGGCGGTTAATGATGATGACCCATAATCTCACCAAGCTTCACCGTCATCAGATTGCCACCGTGGGGGCCTGAAACGGCCCCCACGACAGTCACACCACCGCTCAGGACGCACCCGTCACCAACGGCGCTGATGCCAGCAACCGCCGACACCGGCCGGTCCGAGCTTTGGGCGACAACCTCGTAGGAGAGCGACACCCGCTTCGAGGTCGACCTGCGCCGTGGCGAGTATCTCGGGTGCGAGCAGCCGGCCGGCGAGTGGAGCCGGGAGTGTACGTGAGAGGGACAGACCGATCCTGGGCCGACACTCCAGCAGCCGCTGCAGTCCGCGAGACGTCGCGAATCGCTGCGACGAACTGCCCCAGTATCTCGTCGGTCGAGTGAATCTGTGTCTGCTGAATGGATTGGATGCGGCGGATCTGCCAATCGCCGAGGGCGCCGTCAGCGATCATGCCGCGTGTTTTCGCGCACAGCACACTGAGCCAGCGCGTGGGATTGACCGTGGTGGCCGTCCGTGTGACGGTGTGCAGGAGATT
>JAFAPR010000349.1 GCA_019247075.1 Solirubrobacterales bacterium | reverse complement strand
ACGCCTCCGGTCTGTGGCCAGGCAAGGCCGTCACCGAGGTCGAGCCGGCCGGTCCCTTCTGGGAGGCCGAACCCGAGCATCAGGACTACCTCGAGCGCTACCCCAACGGCTACACCTGCCACTACCCGCGGCCCGGCTGGAAGCTGCCGCGACGTGCGCAAGAGGCCGCTCGCTGATCGCCGATCAGGCAGCGCGCGACGACCCGCGGTCGTCCCAGCACCGTCCCGGCCGGTCCGGCTGATGCCGTCCTGACGAGCTACTCGCGCTCGCCCGCGCCACGTCGAACCCGGCCACCGGCTCGCTGCCCGCGAGCGCCGCCGCGATCGCGAGATGTGCGGATTTGGCGAGAAGCATGGCCGATGCGTGGAGGCTGTAGCCTCGCGTTGCCGCTGTCGCGTGACTCTTCCCGGGGAGGGCGTCGTCGGCGAGTTGTGCAGCGACGGAAATCGCTCTGCTTGCCATTGACCGATGGGTTCGGCGCGGCGGTCCGGTCTAACTGGGCGATGATCCCGCAACGAGAAGGGGATCGCGACCATGAACCTGACGACCATGACTCGGGCTCAGACGACCGAACCGGAGGCAGATAGATGACACGCACACGGATCCATAACCTCTCCATCTCGCTGGACGGCTTCGCCACCGGCGAGGGGCAGCGCGCCGACGCTCCCATGGGGCACGCCGGCGGGCGGCTCCACAAGTGGATGTTCGCCACCCGCTTCGGCGCGTCGATCCTGGGCGCTGCGGCGGGTAGCGAGGGCACCGACGATGCAATCGCCCGCCAGCACGAGCCGGGGATCGGTGCGGAGATCATGGGCGCAGGCAAGTTCGGCCCGCCGGGCTGGCAGGACGACGCCGACTGGAAGGGATGGTGGGGTCCCAACCCGCCGTTCCACACACCGACCTTCGTGCTCACCCACCGGCCGCGGCCGCCGATCGAGATGGAGGGCGGCACCACGTTCCACTTCCTCCACGCCTCGCCGGCCGAGGCCCTCGACGTCGCGCGGGAGGCAGCGGGCGACCAGGACGTGCGCATCGGTGGCGGCCCGACCGTGGCCCGCGACTTCATCGCGGCGGGGCTCGTCGACCACGTCCACCTCGTCCAGGTGCCGATCGTGCTCGGCCGCGGGGTGCGGCTGTGGGACGGCCTTGAAGCGCTCGAAGCGGATTACGACGTCGAGGCGGTCTCGACACCCAGCGGCGTCACCCACCTCACCTTCACCCGGTCCGGTTAAGGCAAGAGGTTCCGCCAATACGCAAACGTTGTGAGGGCGAGGCCCTCTGGGCGCGCCCTTGCATCCGTGGTCGCACGGGCATCCTTGGAGCTGGGGCCGAAAGTCTCCGAATGCGCGGCAAGCGCGCGCCGGTGTCAGCGAGGGCTGGGCTCTGCTGCTCCGGCCGAAAGGACCGATTACCTCAGCCCCGGGTCAAAGCGCTGCGTATCGATCGGAGGGGCAGGCTCAGGCCGGCGCGCCGCGGAGCGGATTGGATTAGACGCTGCGCTTTATGGTGAGCAGGGGTTAACCGGACAGATTGGAGTGCTCATGAAGACGCGCAGGCTCGGTTCGCTTGAGGTCTCGGCGTTGGGGCTCGGATGCATGGGAATGTCGGCCTTTTACGGCTCGACGGACGAGGCCGAGTCGGCCGCGACCATCCAGCGCGCGCTCGAGCTGGGCATCAACTTCCTTGACACCGCGCAGCTGTATGGCCCGTTGACAAACGAGGAGCTGGTGGGCCGGGCGGTCAAGGGACGCCGCGAGCAATACGTGATCGCGACCAAGTTCGCCCGGCGCATGGAGTCAGCCAAGCCGGGGGACATGTCGACGATCGGACCGTTGGACGGCTCGGCCGAGCATGTTCGCAGCTCGATCGACATCTCCCTCCGGTGTCTGGGGACCGACTATGTGGACCTCTTCTACCAGCACCGCGTGGACCCGAACGTCCCGATCGAGGAGACGGTCGGCGCGATGGGCGAGCTGGTCGCGCAGGGCAAAGTGCGGCACATCGGGCTGAGCGAGGCCGCGCCGGAAACCATCCGCCGGGCCCACGCCGTGCACCCGGTCACGGCCGTGCAGACCGAGTACTCGCTGTGGAGCCGCGATCCCGAGCGCGAGGTGCTGCCGACCTGTCGCGAGTTGGGCATCGGCTTTGTGCCGTACTCACCGCTGGGGCGCGGGTTCCTTTCCGGGCGGTTCACCTCCCCGGATGAGCTCGACGAGGCCGACTTCCGTCGCACCGGGCCGCGGTTCACCGGCACGAACCTGGAGGCCAACCTGAGACTCGCGGCCAAGGTGGCGGAGCTTGCCGAGGAGAAGGGGATCACCCCGGCTCAGCTGGCGCTGGCCTGGGTGCTTGCCCAGGGCGAGGACCTCGTGCCGATCCCCGGCACCAAACGCCGAAGCTATCTCGAGCAGAACGCGGCCGCCGTCGACGTGGAGCTGACCGACGAGAACCTGCGGCGAATCGAGGCCGAGTTGCCGGCAGTAGCCGGCGAGCGCTACGACGAGTCGGGGATGGCCTCGGTCAACCTGTAGCGTTCTCGGACCCATGGTGGGCCGGGCATGGGCCGCGCGGCCGCGCTCACCGTGACGGTTGTCACTGCGGGCTGCTGTGGGCGGATTCATCCCGGTCGCCGCAACACTGTGGCGAGACCGCTTGACCCGAACAAGAAGGGGCACGGACATGATCACGTCATCGCGTCGTCTTTCTGCTGGGGAGCTTGGGCCGCTCGCTGATTTGCTCGCACTCGTTGGGCTCAAGACGTGCTTCTCGGGCGACGCGGTCTTGCGCGGGAGCGACCCCGTGATTCGCTCGCCGCACCGTCTCGGCGAGGCGTCTGCCACCGCGCAGCTGCTCATCGGTGCTGCGGGCGCGGCGATCTGGGAGGCTCGAGGCGGCAGACGCACCGACATCTCGGTCGACATTCTCGACGCGCTGCACCACCTTCACCCGACCCACTACGTCGAGCAGGCTGGCTACAGCAGCAGCGTGGGAGCCGAACACGTTGGCGGTCGACGGCGTTTTCGAGACCCGCGATCGCCGGTATGTCATGCTCGAGGCCGGGCCGCCGTACGAGAAGCTGCTCACCGGGTATCTCAACTTCTTTGACTGTGGGAACAACAAGGCATCGTTCGCCCGCGAGGTCGCGATGTGGGACGCGGAGGATCTCGAGGAGGCGCTGACAAAAGCGGGTTTGCCGGTTTGTCGCGCGTTCACGCGCGAGGAGTGGCTGGCCCATCCCCAGGGCCGGATGATCGCCCAGATGCCGCCGATCGAGATCGTCAAGATCGCCGACGGCGACCCGGTTCCGTTCGGGGACTCGGGAAGCTCGCCACTGGACGGCGTCCGCGTGCTCGACTTCACGCACGTGCTCGCCGGCCCGCGCAGCGCCCGCACGCTCGCGGAGTACGGAGCTGAGGTGCTCCACATCAGTTCCCCTTGGCACGCTGACACGCTCGCACAGCATCTCGGCGTCGACATCGGCAAGTACGACGCCTTCCTCGACCTGCGGTTCGAACGGGACATGGCGACCATGCGTGGCAGCTCGCGTCCACGGCCGACGTGTTCGCTTCAACGTACCGCCCGACGGTGAACGACCGCTTCGGGCTGCTACCTGAGCCGCTCGCTGCGGCGAGCGAACGCGGGATCGTGTACATGTCCGCTAATGCCTACGGGCATTGCGGCCCCTGGAAGGACCGTCCCGGATTTGACCAGAACGCCCAGGTGGCGTCCGGGTTCGCGATCGCCGAAGGCCAAGACGGCACGCCGAAGTTCTCTCCGGTGTTCTACCTCGCCGATCTGATCACCGGGCACTTCGCGGCCGCGGGGATGATGGCGGCGCTGTACCGGCGCGCCGTCGAGGGTGGTTCCTACCAGGTGAAGCTATCGCTGGCCCGCAGCGCGATGTGGGTCCAGGAACTCGGGCTCCTCGACGTCGGCGAGCAGGGGGAGCTACCAGAGGTCGACTCGTACCCGGCGCGGACCGTCTCGATCGACACCACGTACGGGGCCGTCAGCTTCCTCGCGCCTCCGCTCGCGTTCACCGACCTGATCCTGCCGAGCGCCGAGCGGGTGGTGCCGTACGGGGCTGACGCTGCATCATGGCCATCGGGGCACCCTTGACCCCTTACTCCGTCGGGTCCCGCGCAGATACCGCACTTGCGCCTGCTCGGTATGCGACAAGAACTCCGAGAGCTGTCGAGACCTTGTAGGTGTACCGGCGCCGAACGCGGGCCACTCGGCGTCGACCGAGCAGTTCATCAGACGCGGTCCGCGGGACCTGCATTGGTTGTGCGACGAGCATCTGGACCAGCGGGAGTAGCACCCTCGTTTGCGCGGAAAGGGATGCCTCCGGGCTGGCCATCGCTTTCGTAGCTCAGAGACGCGCTACGCGCACGAGCGCATTGGCGACGAGCCGACGCCGCCAGGCGCAAAAGCGTGCTCGTGGGGCTTAGACCTTCCACCAGACGGAGACGTGCGAGGTGCTCTCGTGACCGAACGGCTGCTGGTGCCAGTCGGCCCATCGGGACGCAAGCTTCATACCCGCGAGCCGCGCCATGAGGTCGAGTTCTGCCGGCCATACGTAGCGGAAAGGGATCGCTCGGTGGCGCAGACCAGCACCTTGGCGCCGAAGGTGATGAGAGACAAGGCGCTGCGACGAGGTGTCGTACTCATCGATGCCCCAGCGGTCGCTGTCCGCGTGAGACCACATGGCGCTCTCCGTGCGGCAAGCGCCGAATCTCAGGAACGCCAACCTCGACCACGAAGCAGCCGCCCGGCTCGAGATGACTCGCCGCGTTAGAGAAGCATGCAACCTGCTCGTCCTGGGTGGTGAGATTGCCGATGGTGTTGAAGACGAGATAGACAAGCCCGAACGTGTCCTCGACGCTCGTGCTCGCCATATCGCCGACCGTCACAGGTAACTCACGACCGCCAGGTTTCTGACGGAGCTGCTCGACCATCGCCTCAGAAAGCTCGATCCCGCAAACGGCAACGCCATGTGCGGCCAGTGGGAGCGCGATCCTTCCGGTCCCGATCGCAAACTCAAGCGCCCGGCCATCGCCCGCCAGCTCTGTGAGCACCCCGACAGCCGGCTCGACCGCGGCGGGGTCAAACATCTCTGCCACGGATTCGTCATAGGACTGAGCGATCTCGGGGCCAAAATGATCCTCAAACATGAGCCGATTGTCCCGCTCGCCGCTCCGCGCAGAATCAGGACCGCCGCTTGTGATCGCTTTAGCGTCCGCGGACTAAAGGTGGGCAACTCGTTCGGCCCCTGAGCGCAGCGAGCGGTGAGGATGACCGCCCTGCACGAGATGATCTTCCTCTTAGAGACCGAACTGCTTTGCGACGGCGGTGACTATCGCGTCGACAGACTGTTTGCCGTCGACGCTGGTGGTCATCAACTTGTTGCGCGCGGCGTCCGCCGCGATCGCTTCGGTGAAAAGTTCGTCCCGTGCGAGGAGATTGGCCAGAGCGCGCTGTGGGTCCGTGGTTCGTAGCCAAAACGCCGCCGGCTCGCCCCGCGCGGCGAATGCTGCCCGTCGGAACCTCGGCGTTGGTATCAGCCACACCGCATGCGTCGGCTCGGAGAGCAATGGGGCGACCAGATGCGGCAGTAACCGAAATCCCTCAACGAGGGTGATTCTGTCAGTCGGGAGGGATCCCAGTTCATCGATCAGTAGATCGAACCCCTCTCCGTGAAACCAGGGAAAGGTCCGGAACATCTCGCCGGGCTTACGCAGCACCCAGCGCTCATCCATGCTCATCAAACGAAAGCGATCCAGCAGCGGCGCCGCACTCGCGCTCAGCCTCGAGGCGTGAACACCGATTGCCGCGTCGGCGGCGTAAATCGACAGTCCACGGTGCTCGGCGAGCCGGCAAGCTACCGTCGTCTTGCCAGCGCCGGGCCCGCCACCAACCCACCGGATGTGATCAAACCTAGCCACGGCCCGACTGTCGCATACGCGGTTCAAGCGAGGAATGCGTGCGGACCACCGGTCGGGCTTGAAGCCAAGCCTCGGGCCGAGTGAGCGACTGGGGGATCGTCTTGGAAGCAGAGCCACTCGGCTGGCGCCGCGACATTTCACAACCGGCAATCCGAATGCCCACTGGGGCGGGAACATCCAGCTTGCGCACGACCGCTTTTCCGATCTGCGTGGTCCCGACGGCACGACTCCTTGGGCACGCGGGGATCATCGCGGACGTCGCGGCGGTCGGTGTCGGCCGGTCGTCCCTCTGCGCGGCCTGATCGTGAGATGGGGGTCGTTGATCTCGACGCGGTGATCGCTACCCGTGGTAGAGATGTGCGGGGTGAGTGGATCGAGGTAGACGAGTAGGGACTCGACCTGAGGCCACGCCTGTTCGAGCTTTCGCGTTCGCTCTTTAGCATCACGGCCACGTGGCCGGGCGATCTGTCTCCGAGGAAGCGACGGCGACGCGGTCTGGAGTGACGATCGCGCTCGGGCGCATCGTTCTCGGAACCGTTCAGTTCGACCGGGGCCGGTTTCAGCTGCTGCGCGGGATCCGGTACGCCCTCGGGGTCGGCATCCCGCTGTTTGTGGGCATCGCCACCGGTTACACGATCGAGGGCATAGCAATCTCGGGTGGGGCCACGATGATCGGCCTGACCGATTCGGGCGTCCCCTATCGCGGGCGGGTGCGGGCGATGCTGATCGCGTCGGCGGCGGCCGCGGTCTCGACATTCGTCGGCGAGGTCACCGGGAGCTACGACGTCTTGGCGGTCGCGCTGCTGGGGCTGTGGAGCTTCGGCGCTGGAATGTTCATCGCCCTGGGGGTACCCACGTACTTTGTCGCGCTGATGGCGCCGCTCTCGATGGTGTTGGTCGCGTCGTATCCGGCGGACGCGCTGCACTCGGCTGAACGTGCTGGCCTCGTGTTCGTCGGCGGGTTGGTCCAAATCGCGCTTGTCCTGGTGATCTGGCGCATGCACGCGCGTCTCCCCGAGCGCGCGGCAGTCGCCCGTCTGTACCGCGCGATGGCGGTCTGGATCACGGATACTCGCGACGCCGATCGTCGGGCACCGGTGCGCGCAGCGTTCGATGCGGCTCGCGAGACCCTCGATCTCGCCGAGGGTCGACTGGCTCCTCCGAGCCCGGCCGGCGAGACGTTTCGCACCCTCGTCGACGAGGCCGATCGTACGTACCTCGATCTGGTCGCGCTGCGCAACGCGCGGGCACAGCTCGAGGCGCGAGACCCTGTCGCGGTCGAAGCGCTCGCACCCGCGCGGGCGGCCGCCGCGGGCGCCTTGGCGGCGGTCGCCGACGCGCTTGAAAGCGGGCGCTGGCGAGGCGACACCAACACGCTCCGGGCCCGCCTCGATACCGCGGTCGGGGCGCTGCGGGACGAGCGGGAGCGCCAGCGGGCGGACCGAGAGATGGCGCTGGGGAACGAGCTCGGCGCCTTGCTCAAGCGCGTCGCCTCCGTCCGCGCCGAACTGCGGGCAGCCGTTGACATTGCCTTGTCCTGGCAGGGAGAAGGGTCACCGCCCGAAGATCTGGTCCGTCGTCGCCGACCGCGTCGCACCGAGTTGCTGACCCGCGGCGCGCGCCCGATCCTGCGAGCCAATTTGACGCTCCGCTCGAGCGCGTTCCGCCACGCCGTTCGACTCGGCATTACGGTGGCCGCTGGCGCGGCGCTGTACCGCGCGCTTGACCTGCCGCACGGTTACTGGGTGCCGCTCACCGTCTTGTTCATCCTGCGGCCCGATTTTGGATCGACGTTCACTCGCGGGCTTCAGCGCTGCATGGGCACGGTGGCCGGCGTGGTGCTTGCGACGCTCCTCGCTGCCGCCTTCCATCCCGGCCCGTATGCACTTGCGTTTCTCTGCACCGTGTTTGCCGTGGGCATCTTCGCTTTCCTGCTTGCGAATTACGCTCTGTTTACGGCCTCGGTGAGTGCGTTCATCGTGTTCCTAGTCGCCTTCGGCGGGATTCCCGAGTACAAGGCGGCGTTGAGCCGCCTCATCGCCTCGTTGATCGGAGCAGCGCTGACACTCGGCATATACGCGCTGTGGCCGACGTGGGAACGCTCGACCCTGCCGGAGACGACCGCCGAGCTGATCGAGGGTGACCGGGCGTTCCTGAGCGCTTTGCTCGCCTGCTGGCTCGATCCCGGATCACCGCGCGAGGAGCTGAGCCGCGCGCGGGCGCGGGCGCGTGTCGCCCGCACGAACACCGAGGCCGCGGTGCAACGAGCGCTTGGGGAACCGGCCCGGAACCGAATGGGTTTCGGCGCAGCGCAGGCGACCGGCGTGGTGGCCAGTCTCCGGCGCTTCGCCGACGGCTGCCTGGCCCTCGAGGCGTACCTCGAGGACGCTGAGTCGTCCGCGCCACCCGAGGCGCGCGCTCTCGCCGAGCAGCTCGACAGCGCGCTCGCCGAGCTGGCCGGCGCCGCGCGCGAGCACCGCGCGCCCGCGTCGCTCCCGCCGCTGCGCGAAACTCAGCAGGCGCTCAGCACGCGGGTCGGGGCTACCGCGCCGCTGGCCGATGAAACGGACCGCATCGTCAACAGCGTCTTAGTCGCAGCCGACGTTCTCTCGCGCCCGGAGGCAAGCAGGGATCAGGCCGCCGCCGCAGCTCCCGGACCATCGCCCGCCACCGCTTGAGAAGCGAAACGCATCACCTCGCCTCGAGCCGAGTTTCAAGCCAGATTCCTTCCCTGCCCGGCGAGCGCCTCGTCCGTCCGCTGCCTCCAAGCTTCTGTTTCCAGCTCATCGGCTACGTCGAGTGCGAACAGCTGGCGAAGGTCCCTACCTCCCACCTAACGCGAGGCGTACAAGCCGCATCGCGGATCGGCTGACGGCAGATCGACCAAGGAAGCCGTCCAACGCTTTAGACCCGCTTACCCCCGAGGCACCACCCTTGCCCGCCCCGCCGAACCCCCACCTTGCGCCGAACCAAGCGTCCGGCGGACGATCGCATTCGCGACCTGGTCGCTGTCAGCGGCACGACTCCTCCGGCGACGACTGGGTCGCAGTGCGGGCGCTGGGGTCCGTGGTCGGTTTCCGCGCGGATCCGAGCCCCGTTCTTGGCGAATACCAGCGCTCCGCTCAGCGGGGTTGGGACACTCGCAATCCATGTAATCGCGATGTTCCAAGGCGACCTGGAAGAGGTCGGTGTCAGGTCAGTTGGCTCCGCGAGCGAGATCGTCGATCAACGCGCCGCAGCGCTCGGGGTCGTCGAGGAAGGGGGCGTGGCGGCCTGGGATGACCTCGAGCCGCGCGTTGGGCATCACACCACAGGCGCGCCTGCCGATCTCTGGTCCGCCGTAGGGGTCCTCGTCGCCCCAGATCATCAGCACGGGCACGGCGAGCCGTCGCAGTTCGGTGTCTGAGAGGAAGTTCTCTGGGCGAGGCCGGCCGAAGCGCAGGGCGAGCTGCATGTGGGTGAGCATTGCGGTCCGAAAGCCGGGCTGGCGCAAGCCCTCGTGGACGACGTCGAAGAATCCTTCGGGCGCTTTCTCGGAGGCCCGAGGGCCGATGGCGCCGCCAGCCATTGTCCGGCGTGTCATCGCCACGCTGGGCGAGCCGATCCGCGCGACGATCTGGCGCACGATCGGTGTGGACAGCGCGGTGAAGGCAGGATCGCCGTGCATGCCGGGCAGCGCTACGGCCGGGATGCCGAGTGACCCCACGGCGGCGACATGATTCGGGGCCTCGACGGCCAGGCACAGCGCCCACATCCCGCCAAGCGAGGTGCCGACGATCGGTACACGCTCGAGCTCGAGCGCATCGAGCAGCGAGGTGAGCTGGGCGACGGCGTGTGAGCGCAGCGGCCGACCGGTGTAATTGAAGGCGCCACTGAGGCCGAACCCAGGGAGGTCGAACGCGATCAGCCGATAGCGCTCCAGGTAGGGCATCAAGGGCGCCCACGTCGACGCGCTCATGCCGCTTCCGTGCACGAGCACGAGGGGCGGGCCGTGGCCGGCCTCGATAACGCGCACAGCAACCGGCGGATCCGCCAGGCACACCCGCCGGCCCTCGACTTCCACACCACACGCTGCAAACAGCCGACGCTCGGCTTGCTCGAACGCGAGCGACGAGTCGTGATGTAAATGCTCGGTCATTGGCTGGGTCCGTTCGCGGGCTGTTGATCATCGCGCACGCGCTCGCGGTATAGCGGCAAGTCCCGCTCTGGCAGCGATATGCGCACAGAGTCCCCCTCCCGACAAGCGACCCCGCTTCGCGCGGAAAGGGCGCATCCGGTGGGCGATCGCTTGTGCTTCTGAGACCCCGCTGGGCGCGGGAGCGCAATGGCGACTTCCGGTCGTGTGACCTGAGGGAGTTCGATCGGCTGGCGGGCGGCGGGCGAGCATTGGCCCACCCGCCGCCCGGTCAGGCTCATGCCGTCGCGGATGCAGGCGTCGGGTCTGGCCGCACGAGGACCGTCTCGAGGACCTCGTTGATCTCGTCGGCAGGCATAGCGACCCGGTGGGCGTGCCGGCGGATTGCCTCGGCGTCGGTTGCCTGGTAGACGCATAGGCTGCCAAGCGTCCCGTCGGTGTCAGCGATCACGTAGCTGCGGATCCAGCGGACCTCGTCGGGGAAGTCGCTGTCGGCGACCTCCTTTGCCCGCTTGGCGATCGCCTGGACCTCCTCGGGGGAGCGCCATGCCTGGCGGCGCCGGATGGTGTAGAGGTTCATGTTCCTTCTCCTTTCACTGATTTGAGATTTAGTACGATCGATCGTGCTGACTATAGTACGACCAGTCGTGCTATCTTGTCAAGCATGAAACAACAAACTTCCAGCCAGCCCTCACGTAGGCGCCGCAGTGACGGCGAGCGAAGCCACGGAGCGATCCTTGACGAGGCCGCCCGGTTGGCCACCATCGAGGGCATTGAAGGGCTCTCGCTCGCTCGGCTCGCGGACGCCGTCGGGATGAGCAAGAGCGGGCTGTTCGCCCATTTCAAGTCAAAGGAAGACCTGCAGCTGGCCACGATCGAGGCAGCCAGCTCAGTGTTTGCCGAGCAAGTGACCGAGCCGGCGTCGCGGGCCTCCACTGGTTTGGACCGGCTGCGCCGTCTTGTGGACGGCTACCTCGGCTACCTCGAGATCGAGACCTTCCCGGGCGGCTGCTTCTTCGCCTCAACGCTGGCCGAAATGGACACGCAACCGGGCCCGGTTCGCGATCGCCTCGTAGCCTTCCTCGGCGACTGGCTCGGGCAAATCGAGGCCGCGGTTCGCGCCGCCCAAGCCGAGGGCTCAATCGATCCTGCAGAAGACGCGGCCCAGCTCACATTCGAGATCGAGGCCGCGCTCTTGCTGGCAAACGCCCAGTACATCGTCATGGACACGCCCGAACCAATCGAACGGGCTCGCCGGGCGATCCACCGTCGCCTCGGCTCGACCGCCAACACAGCGAGGAATTAGGGCCAAACCAGCATCGACTCCATCTACGGCTGGCCGGTCCGACGGCGAACTGTCTCTCCATCCCGTGCGGATAGCGCCGCGATCGCATTCATAGATCAGGTCCACCGAGGTGGGCGACCGCACCGGCGACCGACCGATGGTCGGGTCAGCAAGCGGTAGCTCGCGCGAGTGCGCGGCAGATCGCGTCCATTCGCTCGGCGTCGAGTTGGGTGATCGATTCGGTCAGAAGCGCTTGGGGTACGGTTCGGAGGTTGTGCAACGACGATGTACGGCCAGCCTCACACAAAAACGCTGACAAGGGAGCACCGGTAGATCGGTCCGCGGGCCGTGCACCTCACACCCGAAAGCGGTCGCGCGACTCGCGGCCCGGCCGACCGATGGACCACAGCCGATTGGCGCCGGAGCGCTCGCGCGGCTCTTGGCGACGCGGAGATGAAAGGTATCACCGTGCGGCAGCCGGATTGTCGGGTTTGGGCGAACGCGCAAGCTCCGCCCGGGGGCGCGCTGCCGCTGTGTGCGCAGGCAACGCTGGGCGCGCACTCCGTGGCCTCGGTGCCCTGCAGGAGGCTTCCCGGTCGTCACGAGAGAGCTGTGTGGTCGCCAACGGCGGGGCTGGTGACTGGGGTTCGTGAGCGGCCGAGCCCGGGGTTCGCTCGGGCGGCCGTTTCGACGCTCGCCCGTGGAGTTAGGTCGGGGCGGGTGAGGGCGGCTCGGGGGAGTGCGGGGAGTCGTAGCGGTTGCCGATGCGGCGTGACGCTTCGGCGAGCCCGGTGCCGAGGACGCCTGCGAACAGCGCGAACATCGGTCCAATGACGAGCATCGCGTCGGGGGCCCTGGAAGCTGAGGCGATGCTGAGTCCGACCCAGTACTCGTGTCTGAGGTCGGACGGGATCGTGAGGTTGACGGGGTCGCACGATTCGCACCCACCGTTGGGTGGGGGCGGCGGGGTGCGGAGCGGCACCTTCTGGGGGGAGATTGCGATCGTGACCGCGGTGAGCGCCGCCAGCACCAGCACCGCCGTTCCGGTCGCGCTCACGGCAGCCAGGCTTCCTTGCCGCGCGGGACTCAAGCCGGTCGCGGGAGTGTCTCGGGCGGCGAGCCGCGAAACCATGAAGCCCGTGAGCAGCGGTAGCCCAAGCGCGACGAACCCCCACCATCCCAACCCCAGATGCACCACCAACGTTCCCCTCGCCCCGCTCCACAGGTGAACGCTGAAGCGTGCGGACAGTGCCACGCCAGTGAGCGTCCCGGTCGCGAGCGCGATCGGCAGGGCCAAACGGCTCAGTCGCACGCGTCGTGAGGTGAGGATCAGGATCGCGGCGGCGTAGCCCGCGAGCACCAGGGCGAAGATGGCGGCGTTGGCCGCCACGGGCATGCGGCCGAACCCGGAGCCGAAGTAGGCGCCGAGCTTCTGTCCCTCCCGCTGCTCGACGGCGTGGCCGGCGGCCGTCGCGAGCACGACCAGGTAGCCGACGACGCGCACCGTCCGTGGCAGCCAGCCGTGGCGTCTCGGACCGTAGAACCTGCGGACGAGCAGCGGCAGCAGCGCCAGCTCCGCGACGAGCAGGGGGACTAGAACCCGGTTGACCGGCACGGCAGCGTCAGAGGACCTGCCGGGCCAGATGAGCCACACGACAATTCCCGCTGCGACGATGAACGTCAACACCCGGGCGGCGCTGCGCCGCAAAAGCTCCCCGGCGAGCAGCCACACCCCTCCCAGCAGCCACGCCACCCTGCTGCGACCCGCGCCGGTCTGCGCCGGTTCGGCCACCAAGCCCTCCAACCACTCAGCGCGCTCGGCGGGCAACAGCCACACCGATCGCATCAGGAGCCCCGTCAGCACCCGCGCGAGCACGCTCACACTTCCTTCACCCGCGCCGGCCGCCGGTTGGCCGCGATCGCCCCACGGTGCCGCTTTGATCGCTGTTCACTCAGCGCGGCTCGGGCGGCGGTGAGCCCATCGGCGGTGAGCCGGTACAGGTGCCGACGCGGGCGGCCGGCCGGCTGCTCTTCCTCCCAGCGCGCCTGGACCAGCCCACGATCAGCCAAGCGGATCAGCGCCGGATAGAGCATCCCGGACTGCAGCCCGGTCTCCTTCGCAAGCTCGTAGCCGTGCCTCCACACGGCCGGGTCCCGCTCGAGCGCGCTCAACAACGACAGCGTCTGCACGGAGAAGCATCGGCCGGTCACACCACAATCTCTACCTAGATAGAGTTGCCTAGGTCAACCTCAACCAGCAACGGCGACGGTTGCCCAGCACACGCCCCACTCTTGGTAGCTGCAATATCTCTTCTGCGTTCGCCCAGAAGGACGGGCTCCCAGGGGTCGCCCCACCGTCGCGATCGCCCAGACTCAATCGTCCGCGGTGGCGAGTCCGCGCCGCTCCTTGGTCGCCTTTGCGCTCGTGCCGGTCCGCCCGCGCCGCGCGACCGCATTCGTGAGAAGCGCTCGCTGGTTGGCGGCGTCGTGACCGCTAGCTGGGACGGCGTTGTCCAGCAAAAGCTCGTACCCGCTCTCGCGGGAATCAGGGCCGCCGACATCGCCGGTGATGATGCCGGACCGTCGTCGGCGCGGAGATGCGCACCTTTGGCGAATAAGGAGCGCCGGACTCAGAAGTAGCTGGAGATCCACTCTCGCGTGGTTGAGTTACTCCGTCTGCACCCGGCAGCGTCGCCCATTGGAGCTCCGCGCCAGAGTTAAGACGCAGCTCGCTGGACCGGCGCGCGTGCCGATGTTGACCGTCGGGCGCGCTTGGCGCGTGGCGCCCCTGGCCCGGGAGGGAGCTCGATCTCTCTGGGCGCCGGGTGTTTGCTGCACCGGTCGCAGCGGAGGTCTGGGCCGATGTTGCCGCCGCAGCCGGCGTGGAGGGTGAGCCGGGGTGCGCCGTTGGCCGTCGGGTAGTGGCGGTCGCCCCATTTCATGAGCACGATCAGGGCGGGGGCTAGCTCGCGGCCCTTGTCGGTCAGGACGTACTTCGCCCGGCCCGGTCGCTGCTCGTCGGCAACGCGCTCGAGCAGCTCCTCGTCGCACAGCAGCTTGAGCCGGTTGGTGAGCACGTTGGAGGCGATCCCGAGGCTCTCCTGAAACTCCTCGAACCGCGTCACGCCGAGGAGCGCGTCGCGGAGGATCAAAAGCGTCCAGCGCTCTCCGACGATCTCTAGCGATCGGGCGATCGAGCAGACCTGATCTGGATAGTCGCGTTGGAGCACGCGCGACATGGTAGCTGACTTGCTTGACAAAAGTCAGGTGTCTGCGGTAGGTTGCCTTGCATCACGCAAGTCAGCCATCAGATGCGGGAGCAAGCTTGAGCGCACCACAAACCGACCCCGCCGCGCAGCTAGAGATCGTGTTCGCAAGGGAGGAGTCGCCGCTGAGGGTGTTCTCGGTCGTCGCGCTTGCGGCGTTTCTGGCGACTCTGGATATGTTCATCGTCAATATCGCCGTGCCCGCGATTCAGCGCGGCTTTCACGCCGCTGGGGTCGAGGGTGTGTCGTGGGTTCTCAACGGTTACGCGATCGTGTTCGCCGCGTTGCTGGTGCCGGCCGGCAAGCTGGGCGACGTGATCGGCCGGCGCCGGGTGTTCGTGGCCGGCCTGGTCGCTTTCGGCTTGGGCTCGGCCCTCTCGGCGGCGGCTCCGTCGCTCGGGTTGCTGATCGGCGCGAGAGTCCTGCAGGGTGCTGGCGCTGCCGCCGTCACCCCTACCTCGCTTGGGCTGCTTCTGCCCTCGGTCCCGGCCGCGAGGCGTCCGGCGGCGATTGGGGGCTGGGCGGCGATCGGCGCCGTTGGCGCCGCTTCCGGCCCGCCGCTGGGCGGGCTTTTGACCGAGATCAGCTGGCACTGGATCTTCATCGTCAATGTGCCGCTGTCGCTGCTCGCGGTGATCGCGGCATATCGGGTTCTGCCCGAGATCCGCGACCGCACAAGGCCCCCGCTGCCCGACGGGCTCGGGACGGTGATCCTGATGGCCGCCGTCGCGCTTGCGACCCTGGCACTGGTCAAGGGCAGCGGCTGGAGCTGGGACGGCCGCGCGATCGGCTGCTTGCTCGCCGCGGTCGCGCTCGGCGGCGCGTTCCTCGCGCGCTCGCAGCGGCATCGCGCCCCCGTGCTCGAGCTTTCGATTCTGCGGGTCCGGGCGTTCGCGCTGGCCAGCCTCTCGGCCACCCTGTTCTTCGCGTCGTTCTCGGTCATGCTTTTGGGCAACGTCCTGTTCCTCACCGGCGTTTGGCGCTACTCGGTCATCCACGCCGGACTTGCGCTGACGCCAGGGCCGCTCGCGGCGGCGGCGTTCGCGCCCGTCTCCGGGCGCCTGGCCGCCCGGCTCGGCCCGGGCGTCGTCGGCTGCCTCGGCGCGCTGCTGTTCACCGGCGGCGCTGTGCTGTTCATCGCCCTGGTTGGACCGCAACCCAGCTACGCGGCGGCGTTCCTCCCGGGGATGCTGATCGGCGGCGCCGGGGTCGGGCTCGCGCTGCCGTCATTCACGATCGCCGCCACCCGCACGCTGAAGCCCCAGCTGCTCGCCACCGGCATCGGTGCGCAGACGATGTTCCGCCAGATCGGAGGGACGCTCGGCGTCGCGGCGTTCGTGGCGATGCTCGGCACGCCCAGCGCCAGCGACGTACTCACGCGCTACGACAACACACGCTGGTTCATGGCCGCCAGCGCGCTCGCAGCGGGGCTCGCCCTGGCACTGATCCGCAGGCCATCCGCCACACCAGCGCAGCGTCGCGTGGCGAGCCTGGCCAGTCAGCCAGCCCCGGCCGCCGCCGCGGGCGACGCCGCCGCGGGGCAACGATGACTGCCTGCTGCGAGCTCTGTGGCCGACCCCATCGACCGCACGAGATCCCTTCCGGGATCCCTGCGCTCGTGGACATCCATCGCGGCGCGCGCCGACCCCCGGCGGCGGGCCATCACCGCCGCCAGCTGCCCGCCTACGGCGCCTTCCATCACCGCCACACGCGTCCTCCACTGACATGCCCCACCCCCGAGAGCAAGCAAGCACCGACCGTCGAAAAGACCGAACACCCAGCTCAAGATCAGGAAACCGGAAACCGATCATGAATGCAATCAAGGAGATCACGATGAGAACGACGACCACAACTGAGCCGATAACGCCTGTGACGGGCGCGCCACCCGCGGACAAGGCTGAGTCACGACACGCGGGCAGCTACTCGGTGACATCGTGGAAGGAAGCCCCCACGCTGACACTGTCCGCGGGGGGAGTCGAGTTCGCCTACCGCCAGCTCGGCCCGGACACCGGGGTGCCGGTGGTGTTCCTCACCCACCTGACGGCAGTCCTTGACAACTGGGACCCCCGCGTCGTGGACGGCATCGCCGCCAAGCGACACGTGATCACCTTCGACAACCGAGGCGTCGGAGCCTCCAGCGGATCCACGCCGACGACGATCGAGGAAATGGCAAGCGACGCCATCATCTTCATCCGTGCGCTCGGCCTCGATCAGGTCGACCTCTTCGGGTTCTCCATGGGCGGCATGATCGCCCAGGTGATCGCGATCGAGCAGCCGCAGCTCGTGCGCAAGATGATCCTCGCCGGAACCGGCCCCGCCGGCGGCGAGGGCATCGAGAAGGTGGCCCGCATCACCTACCTCGACATCGCACGAGGACTGCTCACCCGCCAGGACCCCAAGCAGTTCCTGTTCTTCACCAGAACCCCGAGCGGGCGCCAAGCCGGCAAGGAGTTCCTAGCACGGCTGCAGGAACGCACGAACAACCGCGATAAGCCCATCTCCCTACGCTCGCTCCGCGCCCAGCTAAAGGCCATCCACCACTGGGGCCAACAGCAGCCGGCCGACCTCGCGCGCATCCACCAGCCGGTGCTCGTCCTAAACGGCGAGAGCGACAGGATGGTGCCCTCAAATAACTCCGTAGACCTCGACCAGCGACTCCCGAACAGCCAGCTCGTCCTCTACCCCGACGCCGGGCACGGCGGCGTGTTCCAGTTCCACGAGGACTTCGTCAAACGGGCGCTCGAGTTCCTCTAAAGAGCTACCGCGCTGCCCCGCACCCCCCGGACGACATGCGGATCGGCCTCCGCATGTCGTCCACGCCAGGGCCTCCGACCAACGAGCCGAACCACCGGAGACGACCCAACCATGAGGACCTACGTCGTCAGCAAGCACAAGAGTCCGACGCACCCCGATGAGGTCGCGGAGCCGGCGGTCGACGACCGCGACGTGCTCATCGACGTCCACGCCGGCCGGTGTGAACATGCTTGACGCGAAGTTCCGCGACGAGGAGCTCCATCTCATCCTCCCCCGCCCGCCGGACCGCTCCGCTCGTCAGGCAGAGGACGTTTCATCGATTCTGCTTTCGTTCCGCCTGAAGCATCTCGGCCTCCTCAGACGCTGCCCCGCTAAGCGCGGGATCCGCGCCTCAGCGGCCGGTTCCGGCGAAACGCCCGGCCTCGGGGCCGCGCCCGCCCCGCAGTCCGCGCAAGGCACGCCTCTGAAGGGAGGACGGCAGAGTGCCGCAGCGCGAGCAAAGGGGGTCTTGGGACGCGAGTAGGTCCGGGGCTCGTGAGTAGCCTACATCTCGGCCCGGGAACTGCTGATAGGGGCTGATCTCGATTTCGCTCGGCGCGGGTTCCGGTGGTAACCGAGGAGACGCAAAGAGAGAGGATTCCAAGATGGCTGTTCACTACCTGGAGATCGTCAGCAACGAGGTAGACACCTTGACTGAGCTCTACCAGCGCATGTACGGCCTCTCCTTCGGTCCCGCGGACCCCGATCTCGGACAAGCCCGTGTTGCGACCCAAGCGGACGGAGCCCTAATCGGCATCCGGAAGCCGCTGGCGGCTCATGAGCGGCCGATCACGCGGACGTACCTCGCGGTCGAAGACATCCAACGAGCAGTGAAAGAGGCCGAGGAGTCCGGCGCGACGATTGCCTATCCCCCGACCCGCCAAGGCACCCGAGGCATATTTGCGATCGTGATCCACGGCGACGCGGAACATGGACTATGGCAACGCTAGCCCCATCGCTCATTCTCGAGGCCGTGGGCCTGAACGTCTGAAGCTTGCGCGTGGTGAGCGAGGCCGTCACTCTTGCTCATCCGAACGACGAACTCGAAGGAGGCCTGAACACATGTTCACGAAGAAGGGCGATGCGGCAGTCCTCGCCAAGCTCGGCGAGGCCCCCGCTCAGTACCGGGAGATTGGAGAACGCCTGCACGCCATCATCCGGGAAAGCGCGCCGTCGCTAGAACCGATCGTGCGCTGGGGACTCCCCTTCTATGTGAAGGACGGCAAGGACATCTGCTACATCAAACCAGACAAGGACTTCATCGCGTTCGGTTTTGGCGAAATCGTGAATCCCGCACGCGAGGAGGGCGCGAGCATGCACCCGGTCGCGTGGACCCTCACCTCGCTGGACGACACGACGGAAGCCAAGATTCGCGCGCTCATCAAGAAGGCGGTGGCTTGATATCGGCTCGGGCCATGTCTTTGGGCGCGGCCGAGGCCCCGCTGACCACGCGTTGCGGGGAGCACGGCGGCGCAGCCGAGATACCGCTGCCCCGAGCGAAGCAGGTGTGTAGCCGCACCCAGTCGGTCAGCCGTATTGGAATTGCTCTTCCCAGCCTTGGGGGCGTCCCTCGGGGGTTAGGTCGAGCATGTTCCAGAGCGGCTCGAGCGTGCCGACGTGGCGAGGATCCTGGCCGGGCTCGGTGGGCGCGTAGAAGAGCTCCGAGCTCCAGAAGTGCCTGATCCCATCCAAGCAGCGATGAAAGACGGTCAGCATCGGCCGCTGCGTACCCTCGGGCGTCTCCGCGTGGTAGTCGACGTTGTAGGTGTTGGTCGCGGAGGACAGGAACCGAAGCCTCCGCCACCCGCGCTCCTCAGCGAATGCGAGCAGCTGCGGCAGCGGCGTCTTCGCGACGACCGCAAGGTTGACGTGCTGGGAGACGTGGTCGGCGGCGCCCGCCATCTGATCGATCAGCGCCGTGCACGACGGGCACGGGCCTTCGGCGAGTGGGAGCAGCGCCGTTTGTCCGATCGTGGGACCGGGCGTCTGATCTTCGGGGTCGCGCGGAAACATGAAGCTGTAGATCAGCAATGAATCCTTGCCGGGCACGAACAGCTCAGACAGCCGCACCTCGATTGGCGCGCCGTCAGCCTCAGCGCCCTTAAACACGTAATCCTCGGGCACAAGCCCGCCCGGCGGCAATTCGCGCCTCGCAGCGGCGACTGCCTCCATCGCGCGGCGCAGCTCGATTTCCTGCTCAAGCAGCCGATCGCGCGCTGCCCGGTACTCCCGTGACTCACCTGGAAACGCGATGCCCATGATGCTTTACGCCCGCATCGCGCTTTCGCGGATCGGCTGGGCGATCCCGATCAGGTTGCCTTCGCTGTCGTAAAAGAACGTGCCGAGTTCGCCGGTGCCCTTGCTTGGGTAGTTGTCGGGCGCGGCGATCGCGTCGCCGCGGGCATCAAAGCCGGGCATCTCGAACCGCTCGAAGGTCACACCCCGGGCTCGCAGGTCGGTCAGGGTGGCCTCGAGGTCCTCGACCTCAAATGCCATTTGGGTGGAAGTGCCCGACGGTGTCCCCGCCGAGCTGAAGAGATGGAACTCGGTCGGTCCGCACAGGTAGCGCAGGCCGCCTGTGCGCTCCTCGACTGGCTCTAGCCCGAGTTTGTCGCGGTAGAAGGCGCGCGCCCGCTCGAGGTCCTGCGCGGGCAGCTTGGTGACAGTGTGGGCGTTGCTGAGCGCTCCGGTCATGGTCGTCTCCTCAGGGTGATCTGACTGGGTTAAAGGGCAAGACCCGGCGACGGCGGCGAACTCATCGACGCGCGGCCCGGCGATCCCGCGTTCCGCGCGTTGCGGTCGCTTGTCGAGAGGGAGTCAGTGCACGTCGCGGTGTCAAACCGGGAGACTCTGCCGAAGCGGGCTCCCACTAGGCGAACGAGTCTCTTCTAGCGCTCAGGTCTCAGACTGCTGGCAAATGACGATGCGGCCACAAGATGCCTCGAGCACGTCGGCGTATGGTCAACGGCGAGCGAAAGGGACCGAGTCATGACCGACCACGTAGGCGACGAGCCGCGGCTCCCGTTCGAGCAAGCCGAGCGTCGGTTGTTTGGAGCGTGTGGCGTGCAGCTCGCGAGCCGACGCGTGCGGCTGGCGGACCCACCGGTTGCCGTGCGGGTTCTCGAGGCCGGCGACGGCCCGCCGCTCGTGCTCGTACACGGTAGCGGCATGAGCGCGTCGACCTGGGCACCGTTGATGCCCTACCTAGGGCACCGTCGGCTGATCGCCTTCGACCTCCCCGGGTTCGGGCTAAGCGACGCCTTCGACTACCGCGGTCGACCGCTGCGCTCGCACGCGGTCGCCCAGCTCACCTCGCTACTCGATGCGCTCGACCTCGAGCACGTGCCGATCATCGGCACTTCGCTCGGCGGGATGTGGGCGCTGTGCCTGGCCGTCGATTCGCCGAATCGGGTCGCGGCCGTAGGGTCACTCGGTGTCCCGGCCGTCGCGCTGCCGGGCATGCACGGCGATCCGGCCTTCACCGCGCTGTCCACGCCCGTCGTGCGCCAGCTCGTCGCGCGAATCGGCTCGCCCAGCGTGGCGATTACACGTCGGGCGCTGGCCCGTGGCGCCATAGGCCCTCGCGCCGCCGAGCAAGCGCCCGAAGGGTTCTTCGAGGTCGTTCACGAGGGCATGCGCCAACCCGGCTACCGGACCGCAATGCTCAGCCACATGCAGCTCGCCCTGCGGATCGGCCGGCCTCGCCCGGAGAACCTCCTCTCAGATAGCGAACTGCGGCAGCTGGCCGTGCCCGTGCTGATGATCTGGGGCGACGAGGACCCCTACGGCGGACCAGAGATCGGTCAACGCGCGCGCGCCCTGATGCCCGACGCGCGGCTCGAGGTCATCCCAGGCCGCCACGCCCCCTTCCTCGACGACCCGCAGCGCTGCGGCGCGTTGATCGACGATCTCATTCGCCGCGCCAGCTGATCTCACTCCCACCTGATCCAGCTCGCGATAAGTATCGCGATCGCAACGATGCAGGTGTCTCGCCACTCTATGGCCGAGACCTGAGATTCGCCAATCTCGTGCATCGCCCGGCCGATGGCGGAGCCGGCCGGCTCGAAGTCCTGCGGATCCGCGAACGCGGGCACGAGCGTTTGCCGCATCACCCCGTCTCAGCTAGCAGTCCCGACGCCGTCACCGGACGACGCTTTCCACAAATGCGATCGCCAGCTGAGCGTCCTCTCTCGTGACTCCCTTGGCGACGATCCGATGCTTGGCGAGCGGCGATTCTGGCGGGTCCGCGGTGATCGCTTACTTGTCCCGGGGGTTGTGTCAAGCCGCCGGTGGCTGTTGGTCGGTGCGACTGGTTGGACGGGTGGGGCGTGAGCGGGTGGCGGTAGGGTGTGTGTGCGGGCGCCCATGCTTACTTCGGAGCTCGACTCGGGTTGGCTCCGGGCCGGCGACGTGATGGTGGTTGGGTATCCCTGCAGATGGTTGGGGCCGCTCATTCTTTGTGGGCCTGTCCCGTATGGGTCGGCGCGATCGCCGGGAGCTGGCCGCGCTTCATTGGTTGATCGGGGGCGTCTCGGGAAGCACGTGGTTAGGCGGCGCTGGGCTTGAGCGCGTCATCCCCGAGGGCTTTGAGGATGTGGTAGCTGCGTTTGAGCAGCTTGCGCGCCAGGGCGAGGCATGCGCGGTTGCCGCCGACCCGTTCGGCGAGCTGGAG
>JAFAPR010000173.1 GCA_019247075.1 Solirubrobacterales bacterium | reverse complement strand
CGCCTCGTCGCGGCCGCTTTCGGAATGACACCCGAAGGAGCGCTGCACTACCTCATCGGAGCCGTCGACAGCGAGGCCGCTGCGTTCGCGAACCTGTGAGCGCTGACAGTCACAGCTCACACCTTCACTCGAACCTGTGCGCTTTGGAAAACGGCTTGTTTGAGGTGACGATCAGGCTGGCGCGCTCATAGCGGCGGGAGACGAGCATGAACATCAGGCTGGCGGCTTGGGGGTCGAACGGGATGTAGCCGACCTCGTCACAGACGAGCAGCGGGATGCGCTCGAGCCGGTGCAGCTCGTCGTCGAGGCGGGCTTGGCGTTGCGCGTCCCCGAGCGCGGCGACCCATTCGGTGGCGGTGCGGAACAGTACGCGCTGGCCGGCCAGGCAGGCGCGGATGCCCAGGGCGATCGCCAGGTGTGTTTTGCCGGTGCCGGGCGGTCCGAGCAGGATCACGTTGTCCTTGGCGTGCAGGAAGTCGAGCTGGCCGAGGTGCTCGATCACCTGCTTTTTGACCGAGCGCTGGAAGGTGAAGTCGAATTCCTCGAGCGTCTTGTGGGCCGGGAACCGGGCGGCGCGGATCCGCAGCCGCCCCCCGGAGGACTCCCGTGAGGACACCTCGGTGGACAGCAGCGCTTCGACGAATCGCTCATAGCTCCATTCCTCGGCGCGGGCGCGCTCGGCGAGCTTGCCGAACGTACGGGCGGCGGCCGGGGCTTTGAGCTCGCGGAACAGGTGCACGAGCTCGGCGGGCAGGCGGTATTCGCTGCTCATTGGTCGGTCAGCTCCCATGGGCCGACCGCTCGGCGCAGTACCAGCGCATAAGCGGTGCCCGGCCCTGAGCGGTTTGCACCGCTCAGCGAACTGCTCGGCGTCGGCGAGCGCTCGCTCATAGGTGGAGCAGATGTCGACGCGCTCGCGCCGGCCGAGCTCGCGGCCGTCCTCGATCACGATCGGAAGGAACTCTTCGGTCTCCAGCGCGTCCGGCACCACCGGCAGGTAGTTGCGCTCGGGCCGGCTCATCCCGCCATCTCCCGGTACGCCGCCGGCGGCTCATCGATACAGCGGTCGTAGATCTCAAGCGACCTGACCTCGACCTCCACCTCGTCCTCGTCGGCCTGGCGGCGAATTCGGAGCGCCCGGGCGTGCGCGAGCGCGGTCACCGTCCGGTTCTTCGCGAACACCCGCTCGTGCCGGCACGCCACCTCACCGCCGTCCAGCGCGACCGCGGTGATCTCACGCTGGGAGGCGCGAACCTCGACCCTCCGCCCGACCAGATTCGGATCCAGCGAATAGTCGTTGGTGTCAAACCGCAGGTGCGGATCGGCCGGCACCCTGACCACCCAGCGTCGATCGGTGTCGGGCTGCTGCTCGGGCAGCGGTCGCATCACCTCCCGCTCCTCCACGAGCCGGTCGACCGGCCGGCAGCGCAGCGTCTTGTGCGTGCGCGCGTTTGCCTTCTCAAACCAGTCGTCGAGCTGTGACTGGAAGTCGAGGTGGTTAGCCCGAAGTTCCCCTCAATAACTGGGGTCTGAGAGGCCGAATCCGCGGTGGATGCTGGGGTTTCGGCTTTTCTTTTGGTGAGTCGTGTAGTCATCAATAGGATCCTTGATCTGTCCGATGGTGCCGGTATGGTTCGGTCATGTCGCGAAAGCTGCGTTCGAAAGGCGCGATTCACGTTGTCACCAATAGGCGGCAGGGGAAGGGCAGGGAGTACGTCACGCACCTGTTGCGGCGCTCCTACCGCGAGGGCGGGAAGGTCAAGAACGAGACGGTCGGGAACATCTCGCACCTGCCCGAGGAGCTGGTCGAGCTGATCCGGGCCGGGTTGCGGGGAGAGCCGGTGGGAGTGGTCTCGGTCGCGTTCGAGATCGAGCGCTCGCTGCCGGCTGGTCACGTGACGGCGGCGCTCGCGATGGCCAGGCGGCTTGAGCTGGCCAGGCTGTTGGATCGTCAGCCGTCACGCGAGCGCGACCTGGTGATCGCGATGATCTGCCAGCGGGCGATCGCGCCCGCCTCCAAGCTCGCGACGGTCAGAGCGTTCTCGCAGTCGACGCTGGCGGATGAGCTTGGGGTGGCCGACGCGGATGAGGACGATCTGTACGCGGCGATGGACTGGCTGATTGAGCGGCAGGAGCGGATCGAGGATCGCCTCGCTCGTCGGCATCTGCGTGACGGGGAGCTGGTGCTCTACGACGTGTCCTCCTCGTATTTCGAGGGGCGCTCGTGCGCGCTGGCCCGGCTGGGGTATTCACGCGATCAGAAGCGCGGGACGCCGCAGATCGTCTATGGGCTGTTGTGCGACAAGCCGGGCCGGCCGATCTGTGTCGAGGTGTTCACCGGCGAACTGCACGACGACAAGACACTCCCCTCGCAGATCGCCAAGCTCAAGGCGCGGTTC
>JAFAPR010000274.1 GCA_019247075.1 Solirubrobacterales bacterium | reverse complement strand
GCCGATTTCTTGCGGATCTACCAGCAGGTCGGCGCCCAGTACAACGTTCCCTGGGAGGTGCTGGCCGGGATCGGCAAGGAGGAGTGCGACCAGGGGCGCTTCGCCGACCCCTCATGTACGCCGATCCCCGGCGCGCGAGGCCCCGGCGTTGCGAACTGCGCCGGGGCGTCGGGGCCGATGCAGATCGGCGTTGGCTCGGGCCCGTGCGGCGACGCCGGCGACGCCTACGACGCGCTTCGCCACTACTTGCCCAACCCAGCGCTCGGGCCCCACGACCCAGCCACCGCCGTCGAGCTAGCGGCGCTGGTCTTGATCAAGGACAAGGGCGCTCCCACCGGCAGGCCCATTGACGCTTACTGGCGCTACATCAAGGCTTACAACGGCTCTGGCCCGGCCGCTGCCGCCTATGCCGACCGGGTGCTGGCGGACGCTCACGCCTACCAGGGTCAGGGCGCCACGTCGGCCCCGATCGCCATGTGCGTGGGCGCGCCCGGCGGCTACATCAACCCGTTCGCCGGCGAGGCCTGGGCGCCCTCGCGCAACGACCAAGGCGTTGACTACGACCCGCTCAAGGTCGAGTCGGTTAGGGCCATCGGCGCGGGTACGATCGTCTCGATCGGCTCATGGGGGATGTACGGGCCCTGGTTCGACTACCGGCTCGCCGACGGCGAGTTCGCCGGCAAGTGCATCTACGTCGCCGAGCACATCGGCAGCGTCCTCAAGCCCGGCACCAGCTTCAACGCCGGCGACACGATCGCCACCGCCTACCCCGGCCCGTACTGGACCGAGTGGGGGTGGGCAAAAGGACTAGACACCCCTTCGGTCCCGTGGTCGCAATGCGGCTGCACCGAGCGGGACAACGTGGACCCGGGAGGACGCGCCTTCGCGCGCTTCCTGCGCAGCCTAGGCGCGAAAACGCTGCAGAATCCGGGGCCGGGGCCGATGTACGCCGGTGGGTCGTGCTGAACGTGAGGTTCGTCAGCGAGAAGTAGGCGCCGTACCGGCGCTAGCCCTCACGCCGGACATCCGAGTTCTTCATCGGTCTCAACCCGGTCGCCAGCAAGGAACCTTCGTTTGAACGTGAAGGCATAAGGGGTGGGGCCGTGCTCCTGCAGATGGGTTACTCGCTGCTCGGCCTCGGCCACCGTAGGCACGTGGCCGGCTGGAACCCACCAGAGCGCCAGGTGGACCCCGATTCGCTCAAACCACTCCCGTCGTCGGCGCATGACATCGGTGTGAGCACTGCGATAGACGAACGTGGCGAGGTGATCAATCGACTCCCACACCGACAGATTCACGATCATCCGATCGTTGTCGAAGCCGCGAACGGCCATCGCGTTTCCGTCTTCGGTCTGCAAGCGCCAGACGAAGCCGGGCGCCTGATCTGCGAGCGCGTTGACGGGATCGAGCAAGGCCACGAACCCCGCCAGCAAGTCAGAATCAATCGGCGCTCTGGCAAGAGCGATATTCACCTGCGCGACGTGGACCTCCGGTCGCAGCATCTGCGGACCTTAACGCTCTCATGCGGCGGATCCTTCCCGCTTGCGCAGGGTCAGGCCGCTTGGGGCAGGGCAGCCGCGAGCTTGCGCGTGGCTCGGTACGCGGCCTGCGATGCCGCCTTCGGCGTCGAGCCGAGCGCCTGCGCTAACTGCCCGTAGGTATGACCATTGAGGCCGCCTGACATGGCCGCTAGTTCTGGTCGAGTTAGCGTGGGAAGCGCGCGGACCACGCTGTCGATCTCTTCGCGGATCAGGAGCCGCGACTCGGGATCCGTCTGGGTATCACCGGATGTCACGATCCGATCGACCAATCTGAGCGGTCGACGCTGCTCCGATGCCTTCTCGGCGATGTTTTCCTCGAGCGAGGCGGCCAAGTTGAGGGCTTGGTGCTTTTGGCTCGAGGCGGAGATCACGGCGAGCATCGCCTGGTTTCTCACGCACTGCCGCGCGAAGGCGGGGAAGGCCCCCCGTTCGGGCCGCCAGGCTCGCATCGCCATGACGAGTCCAAGTCTCGCCTCCTGCACCACGTCCTCGCGCTCGCACCACGGTGGCAATTTGAGCTTCCAAACCGCGTGCTGCACGAGCGGCTCGTAGCGGCGAACGAGCTCGTCCTCGGCTCGCCGATCGCCTCGCCGCGCCACCCGGACGAGTCGCCTGGTGGTCGCTTGGCCTTTGGCGGCGGAGCCGCGAGGTCTTCCCATGACGGCGCATGGTGAGAGCGCCGATAGGCATTTCTGCCGAGGTCAAGCGCGGGAACACCCACCAGATCGCAGCAGAACTGTAAAAAGAGCTCAGTTCTGGCATCTGACGCTAATTGAATCTAGGTAAGGCCAACTGGATGATAGGGTGGACCGGGTCCGTTGAGCTTCTCGGCGGGGTGTCAACCACGGATCCAGAGACCGCATCGCAGAATCGAGCACCGAGTGACGACGAGTTGGCGTCAAGCGGCTCTGCGCGACTGGTTGCCCGAGCCGGCCAGACCGCGTACGAGTGCGCCCGGTGCGTGGAGACGAGACGCACGTGCCCGTCGTGCGTGCAATGCCGACGATACCTCTGGTTGCTGGTGAACCAGCACGGCGAAACTATCGAGCGCGCCGCGAGGATCATGGGACTTTCGCTCGACCGGGCACACGCGCTGGTCGAGGAGGCAAACCACCGCCGGGAACGCGGGAGCCTCAAGTGCGACTCGATCCCGGTTGCGCTCACCAGGGCCGTGGTCGAGCAGGCGCTGGCGCGCGACCCGAATCTCACGATCGCCGATATGGCTCGCTGGCTTGACATGACCCAGGCCGACTTTGAACGCGCGTTCATCGGCAAGAACGGGACTGGGCGGACAAAGAGTCGAGTCAACGTCTCCAATGCGAGCCGACTGATGATCGCGCTGGGCCGGGCGCCCAACGAGCTGCCCGGATGCTGAGGGGGAGTCATCCTGGAAAGGGCGGTTCCCAGGCCAGCCAGGCCCGGGAGCCGCATCGGCACAGACGTCGTGGCGCTAGAACCCGGTTGGATGGCGCACGAGAAACCCGGACGCCGGCGAAGCCCGGGTCGTTGACCAGCGGTCGCCGTGGCCGTAGGAGCCCCACTCCTGGGCGACGGTGTCGAACCACAGCCCCGCGACCGACATGTAGGCGTGGACCGAATTGGTGTAGATCGTCATCCACTTGCCCCCGCCGGGGGCGCCGTAGGAGTAGAACAGGGCTTCGGGCCGCCATAGCAGTCCGCCTCCATGTAGCGCGTAGCTCACCGACCCCGAACAGTCATACCCGGGCGAATTCCAGCTGCCGTGACCGCCACCGTAGAGGTACGGCTTGAACGCGATCCGGTTCGCCGCCGCGATCACGCGCTTGACGACCACGGGCGCATCCTCGGGCGCCACCGCGAGTCCCTGTCTGTTCAGGTGCGCCCTCCGCCATGGACGGCGCTGCTCGACCCGGACGGCCTTGCGCAACGCGTCCCAGGTCCAGGGTGAGCGAACGACGCCGTCAGCGGGGAGCCCGCGAGCCTTCTTGAAGGCGTTGACTTGCGCGCGCGTGTGACTCCCAAAGTTCCCGGTGACGGGAAGCGAGTAAGCGATGTCCGTCAGGTCACGCTGCAGGAGGCTGACCCAGTAACCGGTCGCGCCTTCCCTGATAGTCGGGGCGTTGGCTGCGCCCGCCGCCTGGGGAAGCAGGGCCACCACCGTCAAGAGCAGCGCGCTGAGGCCGCAATAGCGGGCCAAGCGGCCGAGCGTGGAACGCAATTTCTTACCCTCCTCTTTCAAGCGCCTGCGGGGTTAGCTGACGGGCTCGCGCTGAAAGAGATCGCGCTACGCCTCAAGCTGAGGCGATTCGCCCCGAGGAGCCGGGGGCCGGCTCCATGGGTTCCCCGCTCCCCCGGCTCCGAGGCGGCCGGGAGATTCGGCTGGGCATATGTTGGCGCGGCAACCTATCGAAACTGCAAGATCAACGTCAAGGTGGTTTGTCGAACTAGCGCGGCGCACCCGCCGTCCGCCGGCTCATCGAGCAGCAGCGGTAGCGGCGTTTCGACCGGGGGGCCTGCTATTGTCGCCGACGCTTGGCGAGGGGAAGTCTCGAACGGTTCCCGGAGGTGTCGCGCGGTGTCGCGACGTGACTAGCATCGAACAGGTCACAGTCTCCCCTACCCGCATCGCCGCCGTCAACGTCGGCAAGCAAACGCGCTGGTTGACGCGCGCGCTGCGCCGTGGCGGGGGCACCAGCCTGCCCGGCCTGTTGGCCGAGCGAATCGATCCGCGGCTCGTCGCGTCCCTGAGCGCGGACATCCCGCACGGGTGCGTGCTCGTAACCGGCACCAATGGGAAGACGACGACAACTCGCATCCTGGCCGATGCTGCGCGGCGCTTCGGGTGGAGCGTGCTCTCCAACCGGGAGGGCTCCAATTTGTCGCGGGGCGTGGCCACCGCGTTGCTGGCGCATGTCGACCGCCTGGGACGTCTCCGTGTTTCGCCCGAGACGATCGGTGTCTTCGAGATCGACGAGGGCGCGCTGCCGATGGCGATCACCTCGTTGCGCCCGCGGCTGGTGGTCTTCACGAACCTGTTTCGCGACCAACTCGACCGCTACTTCGAGTTGGACTTCGTCGCCCACCTGTGGCGCGAGGCGCTCAAGGAGCTGACCAGCTATGCGACCCTCGTGCTCAACGCGGACGATCCTCAGATCGCGTTCCTGGGCGAGGGGATCGAAGCAGGCGTCATGTATTACGGACTGGACGACGTCCGCCACGCCCAAGAAGGACTCGAACACGCCGCCGACTCGCGGCGGTGTCCGCGGTGCGATGTCGACCTGCTGTACGAGCGGACGTTCTATGCGCATTTGGGGCACTACGCGTGCGGTCAATGCGGCTGGCGGCGACCCCCTGCCCGTGTGTCCGGCTCGCGGCTGGAGCTTTCCTCGTTCGAAGGGGCGGAGCTTGAAGCCGCGACGCCGTCTGGCAACCGGTTGTTCCATGTGCCGATCGCCGGGCTCTACAACGTCTACAACGCGCTCGCGGCAGCAGCGGGCGCGTTCGCGCTGGGCATCGATCCCGCGGTGGTCGAGCAGGCGGTGGCGGCAGCCCGCGCGGCATTCGGGCGGCTCGAGCGGTTCGAACTCCGCGGCAGGCAGGTCTGGTTTGTGCTGGTGAAGAACCCGACCGGCTTCAACCAGGCTTTGCGGTTGGTGCTCGGCGATGAGGTGCGCGAAAGCGACGCGCTGCTGCTCGCGCTCAACGACAACGGCCCAGACGGCCAGGACGTATCGTGGATCTGGGATGTGGACTTCGAGCGCATCACCGAGCGGCGCCCCCGCCGGGTCACAATCTCCGGCACGCGGGCGCGCGATCTCGTCTTGCGCCTAAAGTACGCCGGCATCGACGGTGTCGACGGCGAGCCGATCCTTCAC
>JAFAPR010000268.1 GCA_019247075.1 Solirubrobacterales bacterium | reverse complement strand
CCGGGGCTCATGAGCCCCGGCCCACCGACTACATCTACGAGCCGGCCACCACGGCGATGAAGCCCTTCCCTGGAGAGCCGAGGCCGGTCAGGCTGTCGTAGCCCTTGGCCGCCGACAGGGTGTTGGGCCGCTGCGCGCAGTTCCCAGCCCCGTCGCAGTACACCTCGGGACCCGGGAAGTACAGCTCGCGAACCTGCTGGAAGAAGCCCTTCACGCCCGGCACGATCGCGCTTGCGAAGTCACGCCGGTAATTGGCCTGCAAACCGTTCTCCGGGAGGACGTCGTAGATCGCCGACGGCGTCGTCTTGTCGATCTGGTAGAGCGTCGGATTTAGGAACCCTGCGGGTTCTCCCGCCGTCTGATCGATGGCGGCCACTAGGCCCGCCAGTAGCGGCGTGGCGAGGCTGGTGCCGCCGTAGCGGGTCTGGCTGTAGTGATTGCCGTTGGAGAACGCCTGGGTGATTCCGATCAGGAAGCCCGTCCCCGGATCCGCGTCGAGCGAGATGTCGGGGACGACCCGCATGGGCACCGCGCCGACGACCGGCGAGTTACGCTCCGAAAGCGAATTCGGGACGATCCCCTTCTGGTAGGACGGCTGCGTGTAGCTGTAACTGGTGTAGCCGCCGCTCATGCCGTCCTCGAGGGCGGGGCCCCACTGACCGAGCGTGCTCTTCGTGCAGCCCGGGAGGATGTTGATTCCGTTGGCTGTGCACTTGAAGGCGCGACCGGTGGCCCAGCCGAGGTCGCCGGTGCGATGCCCCTTGGAGTTGATCTTGGTCGTGGTGCCGCCCACCGCGGTGACGTACGGGCTCGAGGCGGGGTAGCTCGGAGCCGAGATCCCCGTGAGATCGAAGTTGTCACCGTCGTCTCCGGTGCTGTACTGCACCGTGATGCCCTTCATGCCGGCCTCGATGAACAGCTGGTCGAAGGCCGCGCGGTACGAGGAATCGTCAAGGACGTCCCCAGAGGGATCGCCCCACGAGTTGGTGACGACGTCGGCAAGATGGTGCTCGACGACCTGCTGGTCGGCGCTGAAGAGGTCCGTGTTCAGGCAGCTCTTCGCGCCCACGTACCTGATGCCGGCATTGCCCGCCATCCCGTGGACGGCCTGGATGTCGATCGCCTGCTCCACGAGCCAGCTGCTCGGGGCGCAGACGCTCTCATTGGTGAAGGGCATGTTGTCCGTGCGGACGAGGTGGGCCTTCGAGAACGGGTTGGTCGGATCGTTCTTCTTGAAGTACGTCGTGGAATCGCTGACGATCGTCGCCGAGTCGTACGCGTCGACGATCGCCACCTTGTAGCCCTGGCCCAGATTCGGTGACTTCACCCCGTACGCCGAGCGCAGCTGGGGTGGCTTGTAGCCACAGACCACGTCGGGGACGGTTCTTGGATAGCTGTCAAACGGCGGGCTGAGCGTCGTGGACTTGGCGCCGTAGAAAGCGCCGCAGGGCCCTGCAGGGATGAACGCCGGAGGCGGTGGAGGATAAGGCGAGTTCGACGCGCCACCGGTGATCGATCCAGGGAGGTCGGGATTACCAGCGACGGCAGCTCGCGCGACGTACTGGTTGATGCCAATCGCGCCGACGACCGTTCCTTGCAACGAAGCCGGCACGGAAAGGTCGCGCGTCGCCAGCTGCACGACGTGGCCAGCGACTCGATAGCTCCCCAGCCCAGTCTGGAACGCGCGCTCCACTTGAGCGGCGGTGCCGGAGGCTGAGATCGTCATGCGGTCCTGGGAAACCCTGCCGACCTTGAATCCCTGACTGCGTAGCCACTTGCGCGCTTGGGCGAGCTGAGCGCTGGTCGGCGAGAAGCGCGCCTCCCACTGGGCCGTGGTCAGGTAGTGACGGTAGCTTGAGCTACCGGGCGTGCTGACCGCCTTTAGGAGCGCGACGGCGCCGCGCTTGTTGCGGAGTTTCAGCACGAGTTGAAAGCTTTCGCGTGTCCACTTGCCGACCGCGCCGACGCGGTGCGCGCGCGCCTGGGGCGTCGCCGCGGTGCCGCGCAGGGCGGTACGCCCGGAGCTCGCGTCCGCGACCTGCAAGCCGAGGGTCACTATCGCAGCCGCGCACAGCGCGGCCACCGATGCCAGCTTCAAAGAAGCCTTACGCCACATCACACTCCCCCCAATCGGTGGACATCAGAACGGCGGCAATCTACTACACGTCGCTCTCACCTCGCGCAACGGGGGGCTTTTCGCGCGACGCGCGGCTAGGCTCCCATCCGCCGCAGCAGCTCGAGCGCGCCGGTCTTCGAGAGGGGTTCGTTGAGGTTGCCGCACTTGGGGGACTGCACGCAGGATGGACACCCCGAGCGGCAGGGGCACTCGCCGATCAACGCGCGGGCATCGGCGGAGAGTCGCTCGAACTGGTCGAAGCCCCGTCTGGTCAGGCCGACGCCACCAGGGTGGCCGTCATAGATGAAGATCGTGGGGCCACCGGTCTGAGGGTGGGCGTTGGTTGAGAGCCCGCCGATGTCCCAGCGGTCGCACATCGCGATCAGGGGCAGAACCGCGATCTGGGCGTGTTCGAGCGCGTGCAGGGCGCCCAGCAGCCGCCGGATGGGGAAGGGCTCCCGGGCGCGGGGCGAGCCCAAGCGCCCGGGTTCGATGAGGCCGTCTAGCTCGTACCACAGGGCGCGGGTTTGCAGCTCGACCGTGGGCAGCGAAAGCGCAGTGAAGTCGATCACCTCCTGGTCGGCGACACGCTTGCGCTGGAAGCCGAGCACCGTTTCCTCGACCACGACCGTCCCGAACGAGAGGATCAGGCCCAGCGTCTCCCGGCGATCGAGCAGCCGCTCGATGTAGGTAGCCGTCTCCCTCCTTGCCTGGGTGTAGTAGTCGCCGTCGAACGGCTCGAGCAGAACGCGGCGGGCCGGGAGGTCGAGCGCCAGCACCTGGTAGGCGCGTCCCAAGTGGAGATAGATCGCCCCCTCGTGGACGGTCCCATAGGCTCGCGTGGCCTCGACCGTGCCGAGCAGCTCGCCCGAGCCCGCGTCGACCAGCGCAAAGGTCTCCGCCGAGGCGGAGCGCAGCGCAACGCGCGCAGCCGGGTAGTCGTCGGCGCGCTTAGGGACGAATCCGGTCAGCCGCTCGCGCAGGTACCCTGCGCGCGCGAGCTCCTCGGCGTGCTCGCGCCAGCTGGAGCCCAAAATCGGCGCGTCGGCCTCTCCGAGGGGCGCCTCGTGGGCGGCACAGAGCAGGTGCCAGGCATAGATCTCCGGGCTTTGTGGGTCGATGATCGCGGCCTCGACAGGCCGCCCCAGAAACTGGTCCGGGTGGCGGCAGAAGAACTGATCGAGCGCATCCTCGCCCGCGACGTAGACGGCCAGGCCGCGGCCACGGCGGCCCGCCCGCCCCCACATCTGCTTGAGGCTCGCGACCGTGCCGGGGAACGTGACGCAGATGGCCGCGTCGAGCGCGCCGATGTCGATGCCCAGCTCAAGCGCGTCTGTCGCGACGACCGCGAGCAGGTCGCCCTCCGTCAGGCGCCGCTGTATCTCCTGGCGCTGGGCGGGGGTGTAGCCAGCGCGGTAGGGAGCCACTCTCGCGGCAAGCGCTGGCTCGAGCAGCGCGCAAGCGTGGCGGACGATCAGCTCGACCGCCTTGCGCGATTTGATGAAGCAGATCGTCCGCGCCTTGCGGGAGACCAGCTCCGCCACCAGCTCCGCTGCCTCGTACAGCGGAGAACCCCTCAACCCCAGTTCCTCGTCGGTGAGCGGCGGGTTCCACATCGCGATCCGCCGGCCCGGTTGCGGTGCGGCGTCGTTGTCGACCAGCTCGAACTCCTCGACGCCGGTCAGCCGCTGGGCGAGCTCCAACGGGTTGGCGATCGTCGCGCTCGCCAACAGAAAGCGCGGCTCGGAGCCGTGGAGGGCGGCGGCGCGGCGCAGCCGTCTGAGCACGTTGGCGACGTGGGACCCAAATACGCCCCGGTACGTATGGGCTTCGTCGACCACCACGAAGCGGAGGTCCTGCAGCACCTGCGCCCACGCATGATGGTGGGGGAGGATCCCGACGTGGAGCATGTCGGGGTTGGTCAAGATCACGTTTGCCCGCCTGCGGATCGTCGCCCGCTCGGCGCGCGGCGTGTCGCCGTCGTAGATCGCGGGCCGGATAGCCCGCTTCAGGCCGAAGGCGGCCAGTGCGCGGGCCTGGTCCTGGGCGAGCGCCTTGGTCGGGTAGACGTAGAGCGCGCGCGCGGAGGGGTCGCGCGCCATCAGCTCGAGCGTCGGCAGCTGAAAGCACAGCGACTTGCCCGAAGCCGTGCCGGTGGTGATCACGACTGAACGGTCAAAAGCCGCCTGAACCGCCTCCGCCTGATGCTCGTACAGCGCGTCGATGCCCACACGGGCAAGCCCTGTCCTGACCTCTTGGGCGAGGTCGCTCGGGATGGGCGCGAGCTGCGCCGACCGCGGACCGTGGACAGTCTGGTGGATCAGCCGCTCGTCGGCGCGTCCGGTCTGGAGGAGCGCCGCCCAGGGCTCCGTCTCGCGAGTTGCGGTCACCTCCCCAGTATGGATGCGGGGCGGCGCGCCCCGCGGGTGGTGGACATCCGCCGTCTCGCCCGAAAAGGGTGGCGGCCATCCGCCAGGTATGGTCGCGCTCGCGATGCGCTGTCTCTACGTCGATCTCGACGGAACTCTGCTGGGCCCTGGCGGATCGCTGGTGCGAGGCCCCGATGCTCGCTTCACGCTCGACGCCGTGCGCGCGCTGCAGGCCTGCGACCGGGCGGGTGCGGAGGTGGTGATTTATTCGGGTCGCCGCCAGCGAACCGTGTTCGAGGACTCACGTCTGCTGGGTCTGGACTGCTACATCTTCGAGGCCGGCTGCGGGCTCGTGGTCGACGGCGAACTGGAGTGGCTTACAGACGGGATCGTCCCCTCGGTCGAGAAGGGGACGATCTACGAGCAGATCGACGCCTCAGGCGCGCCGCACCTGCTGCTAAAGCACTACGCGGGCCAGCTCGAATACCACACTCCGTGGTCGGAGGGTCGTGAGGTGTCGCATCTTTTCCGCGGGCTGGTGGATCTCGCCTCCGCGGAGGCGCTGCTCAACGAGGCCGGGCTGGGATGGCTGAGGATGGTGGACAACGGCGTTGTGCACGAGCACTTAGCACCGCTCACTGCGGGCCGGGACAGCCTCGCGATCGCGCGTGATAGCGGCCTGCGCCCCGACTTGCCCATGGTGCGTGCCTACCACCTGATCCCTGCTGCAGCCTCGAAGGTGAGGGCCGTCGCCCGCCATATGCAGGCGCGGGGGTACGGCTTCGAGGACTGCATCGCGGTCGGCGACTCGCGCGAGGACCTCGGCACGAGTGCGGCCGTGGGCACGTGCTGGCTGGTCGCCAACGCGCTCGAGCGAGACGTATCGCTGTCAGCCGAGCTCGGTCCGGGGGTGCGCGTCACCTCCGCCGCCTACGGGGCCGGCGTATACGAGGCCGTGGTTACGACGCTCGCCGAGGCACGGGGCTAGCGCCGGCTCTCTCCTTCGTTTCGGGGTTACTTGCCAACGTCGCAACTTCCCCTTCACGCGGAGTGAAGATCTGCTCATCCTGGCTTGGGCGCCGGGAGAGAACGACCCGGTCTGCTCCGGCCAGTGAGGAGGCATTGCTGCGGCGGCTTGGAGGCCGAGCGTGTCGATCAGGCCCGAACGGACCGCCGATCCTCGCCCAAAGCCGCTGCCACCATCCGAGCCGCATCGCCGGTCGCCAACGGGCGGGTGGCGGCACCGTAGTTCGTACCACCGCGACCCATTCGTCAAGGGGCAGCTCTCCCGCGATCAACTGGCCGAGCGCCGCGGTGACCGGCGCATCGACGCCGGCGTGAGCCAGCGCGCGGGCGAGCAGGGGCACCGTCTCGAGCGCTTCAACGGCTTGACCGACGCGAGCGGGGATGTCGCTCGCAGGGACGCCGTGGGCGAGGAGCTCTCCGGCGCGCCGGTTGCGGCTCTGCGGAGCGAGCGCGGTTGCCACCAGGTCTCCCGTCCCGGCGAGGCCGATCACCGATTCTGGCCGTGCGCCGAGCGTCTCGGCCCACCGCCACATCTCCGCAAAGATGTGTCCGGCCGCAGCTCCGGCGGCGTTGAGGCCCTGAGCTTCCGTTGCGCCCGAAGCGAGCGCGGCTGCGTTCTTCGCCACGCCCGCGAGCTCGACCCCGATCGGGTCGTTGGACTCCTCGCACACCACACCGGCTCGGATGAAGACCCCGGCGAGCGCTGTGGCGAGCGCCTCCTCGGTCGAGGCGGCGACTAGCCCCGCTCCCTCGCTGACCGTCTCGCGAGCGTGCGCAGGGCCGCCCACGCACGCGACCCGCTTCGCGCCGAAGCGTCGAAGGAGGATCGCGGTTGGCGGCGTCCCACTCGGCGGCACAAGGCCTTTTGCAAGCGACACGACCGCCGCGTCCTTCGACAGTCCGCCGCGCTCGACGCTGGATACAACGGCATCGATCGCCGTTGAGGGAACTCCCAGGAGCACGTAGTCGGCCCTTTCAACGCCGCTGTGAGCCGCCTCCACACGAAGCTCGCGCGGAAAAGCGACCCCGGGCAGGTAGGCGCGGTTCTCGCGGTCTCCTTGGAGTTGTTCAGCCTGCTCGGGCGTGCGCGTTTGAAGCGTGGTCCGCAGGCCTCCCCGAGCCAAGAGCACGGCGACCGCCGTGCCGAAGGATCCGGCCCCGATCACCACGCCGCGCTTCGTCCCAGGTGCTGGAAGGTGAATCGAGCGCCGTGGTGCCGGTGGCATGCCCGGCGAGGCTACCGGCGGGCGCTACGCGGCGCCGCGGGAGCGCGCGGGTGCTGCCGCCTGGTCCTCGCGCATGACGGCGTCGGCGAGGGCTCGCGAGGCCTCCGCTATTTCGCCGAATGCGTCGGCGACATCGGCGGCACTGGTGCCAGTGATCGACCGGTTCAGCCCCGCGACCGCCGCGTCAAAGCGATCCCAAAGCTCTCGCGGACCCCGTCGGCCCGTCCCGGGCCTGAGCTCATAGGGAGGTTCGGCACGCTCGGCACCCGGCACCGGCCGCCACAACAGTCCCGACGCGTGCGCGTGCTCCCAGGTCACCTGCTCCTGTTCGGCTGCCTGGGCGAGACGTCTGAGCCGGCCGGCGAAGCCGGGGTCGGGAGGCGCAAGCTTGTGGGCCCGCATCGCCTCGGCCCATGCATTGCTGGCGTGACGGACGGCCCGCATGATGTGAGCCCGCTCACGGTCGAGTTCGTCTCCAAAGGTCATCACGGGCCGTCCTCCTCTTCGTCCGGACCTGGGTCGGCTCGACCAACCGGTTCTCCACCCCAAAAGTCCTCAGCGCTGGGACCTACGTCCCGAGCAGTCGGGCTCCCACCCGGCTGATATCCGTCCTCTACCAACCGGTCGAAATCTGAGCGCAGGATTCGCACCCGCCTGCCCACTCGCACCGCGGGCAAGGAGCCTTGATCGATCCAGTTGCGGACCGTCTGCTCGTTCAGCTTGAGCATCTCCGCGACCTCGGCCACGGTCAGAAAGGAGTCCTCGCGGGCGATGTGATCCAAGCCTACCTTCTCTAATTGAGACGAAGTAGAACCAATTTCCTGGGTATACTAGCGCGCGGCGAGGACGACTCGCTGTCCGGGTGGCCGAGAAAGGTCTGCAAATCGATGAGTTCCAGCGGTGGCAAGGGCGACGGGCGGGATAGCGGCGACGAGCGAGGCCCTGGCGGCGAAGACCGCGGCCGCGATGGGGGCAGGCCGGGCGAGTCGGAGGGCGGGGACGACAACGTCGTGCGGCTCCCACGCGACTGGCTCGGGCCGCGCGATGAACTCGTTCCGTTCGGCCCCTCGGCAGACCGCGACGAAGGCGAGCAACGGCAGGAAGAGGTCGGGTCTGCGCCCGCGGATCCGGTCTCGCCTGATGGCTTCTGGGGCGAGCGAGCGGCGGCGCTACAGGGTGCGCTGGATGAGCCCGACGGGACCACGGTCGAGAGCGCCCCCGCTGCCCGTGTGCGGGAGCGGTTGAGGGGACCTGCCATCGCCGCGTTGGGAGCCACGGCGGTAGCGCTCGTCGTGCTTGCGTGCTTGTCGCTGTTCGGCCAGTCTCCGAGCCGGGGAAGGCCCGCCGCGCGC
>JAFAPR010000119.1 GCA_019247075.1 Solirubrobacterales bacterium | reverse complement strand
CCGTAGGACCGTGACAGCCGCAGTTCGAGTTCCTTGCCGTAGTACGGTGAGCGCGGCAGCTTCATGCCAACGTCTCCGACTACTACGATGCGGGCGCGGTCGCGGGCCAGAGCCGCCGCCAGCTCCACAGGGTCATCCGAGCTGGTGGCGGCCGTGATCAGGATCGCATCGCAGTCTGCTGCGGACGTAGGCAGATCGGCGTCCGTCAGCTGAGATCGCACGCTCGCCCACTGGACGCCGGCTTGGCGGGCACGCTCCACGAGTTCGGGGTCGAGGTCGACCCCGACCACGACGCACCCAGCGGCAAGCAATAGCCGACACGCAAGCTGGCCGACGAGCCCCAGCCCGATCACGGCAATCCGCTCCCCGATCGACGTTTGGGCTTGGCGCACCGCGTGTAGCGCGATGCTGCCGACGGTGGCGAACGCTCCTGCCTCGAAGGAGACCGTGTCGGGCAGCCTCGCGCACAAGTTGGCGGGCACCTGGTTGAGCTCGGCGTGGACGGCGTGGCCAGCACCGGCGCACGCCACGCGATCACCAGGCCGAAGACCGCTCACCCGGGCCCCGGCTTCGACCATCACGCCAGCGCTCGAGTATCCGAGTGGCGACGGCTGGTCGAGGCGCGTGCGGACGGTGTCGAGGGTGGCTCGCAGCCCATCACGGCGCGCCTTGTCGAGCACCTGGCGCGCCTGATCGGGGCGAGCCCTTGCCTTGCCGATCAGGCTTTGACGCGCGGCTTCGACGGTGCTCCGCTCCGTGCCAGCGCTCACCAAACTGGCGCGCACGTCGACGAGCACGCTGTCCGGCGTCACCGTCGGCCTCGGAACCTCGGCGATCTGGATCTGCCCGTTTTTCAGTCGCTGGGTCACCTGTCTCACTGCATCGTCCCGATCAGCAGCGCGAGGGCGCGGAGCATCGGAGCCTGCACCCACCGGGGATGGCAAGCCCGGTTGACCCAGAACCGTCTGCGCTGAAACAGAAACGCGCCATCGCCCCGAGCCAACCTGGCGCGGGTGTAATCGAAGACCTGGTAGCGCCGCTCTGCGAGCACCGGTTCACGAGCCGCGGCACGGGAGAGTGTCTCGATCGCCTGCGCCGCGCACTGCGCGTCGACGGGATAGCGCGACTGAGGCGTATAGCGCGGGGTCCCGTCAGGTTCGATCAGATGGGTGGCGTAAAAGTGCAAGCCTCGCCGCCACGCTTCCTCCGCTCCCGGCGAGAAGACGCCGCACTCGGTGCAGGTCAGCAGGCAATCGAGCACATAGCCCGTGTGGAAGCAATCCACCCAGCGAAGATCCCGCCGCTCCCCATAGGGCCACGACCCGTCCGGCCGCTGACGGGAGAGCGTGTACGCGACGCCGCTTCTGGCCGCGCGGCGCAGATCCTCCCGTCCGAGCGACTTAGCAAGCCGCGCGAGCAGCGCGCACACGAGCATGTTTGCGTTGTGAATCGCCACCGTGTCACCGGGGAGGTAACCGAAGTACGTCCCCGCGCCGTCAGGAGTCTGTGGAATCCGGCGAAGGAAGAACTCGCCCGCGCCGGTCGCTAGCTCGAGCGCCTCGCGGTCTCCGGCCAACTCGTATGCGTCGAGTAGCCCCAGGCCAACGAACGCAGTGGCAATCGTGTTCGGGGTCGTCTTTGAATAGAAGAACACCCGCGTCTGGACGTCGAAGTGATAGCCCCACGACGGCTCGGGATACCGTGAGCAACGCAGCTCTGCGAGGAGTTCGACGCAGCGGCTTAGCTTCGCGCGCGCCTCGTCCGGCTCCAGAAAGCCGTTGCGCGCGTAAGCGGAGAGTACGAGTCCCAGCGAGGCCGCGCTGAGCCCCGGCGGAACCCCCAGCAGCGGCCTGACGTTGAGCGGCGAGCGCTTGACGGTCTGGATGAGAATTCGCAGCCCCAAGGGCGACTTGCGTACGGCGCTCGGCACGCGTGTGGCGTTGAGGCCGTCGTAGGGGTCGGGGCCGGCCCAGCTGCGCGCCCACCCCCACTGTTCAAGCGCGCGCGCGACCTCCTGCACGGCGGGGCGGGAAACTTCGCGCTCCTGCAGAGGCGAAGTCTGTGCGTGTCGTTCAGCTGCCAGCAACGCCTGTCTGGACAGTCGGGTCCTCAGACCGGGATGTGCCTCGCAACGGCCGTCTCCTGCGCGGCGTCCAGAGCGGTCGCGATCACGTCCGCGATTCGCTCGGCAGCATGCCCATCCCACCCTTCGAGAGCCGGCCGTCGCTGGCCGTCAGGGCTTGCCAGCGCTGCCGGAATGTCGGCGATCGACTCGGCCGCGAGGCCAAGCAGCGTGTTCGTGCCCGCCCGGATCGTGATCGGCCGCTCGGTGTTGTCGCGCAGCGTGAAGCACGGCACGCCGAGGTACGTCGTCTCCTCCTGGACGCCCCCCGAGTCGGTGAGCACCGCAGCGGCATCGGCCTCGAGCGAGAGAAAGTCGAGATAGCCGCGTGGATCCAGCACGTGGATGCCTGGAGCTACGGGCATTCGCGCCATCATCTTGCGCGTGCGCGGGTGGGCGGGGAAAACGACCGGAAGCTCGGACGCAATCCTGCCCAACTGGTCGAGCACCTCGCGCAGCAAAGGACCATCCACAAGCACCGGCCGGTGCAGCGTCACGAGCAGGTATTGGCCTCGAGCGAGACCGAGCTTAGCGGCAGAATCCAGCTCCCGGAACCGCGGCTCTACCGACACGAGCGAGTCGATCATCGTGTTGCCGACGAAGTGGATCCGCTCGCTCGCGATCCCCTCGGCGCGGAGGTTCTCGCGCGCATCCTCGCAGTGGATAAACAGGTAGTCGCTGAACTCGTCGGCGACGATCCGGTTGATCTCTTCAGGCATCGTCCGATCGAAACTACGCAGGCCGGCCTCCACATGGCCGAGCGGAATGCCCAGCTTGGCCGCTACGAGCGCCACGGCCAGCGTCGAGTTGACATCGCCGGGAACAAGAACCAGATCCGCCCGCTCGGCTTCGAACACCGGTTCGATCCGCGCCATCACTCGCGCTGTCTGGACCGCGTGAGACCCTGAACCTACCCCGAGGACGTAGTCGGGCTCGGGAACGTTGAGCTCCTCGATGAAGGCCTCGGCCATCATCGAGTCGTAGTGCTGCCCGGTGTGGACGACAACATGGCGAGCGTCGGGCAGCCGCTCGCGCAGCCGTCTGATCACTGGTGCCATCTTCACGAAGTTCGGACGCGCCCCCATCGCGTAGATTAGCGCCCTTCGGACAAGGCGACGCGATGTTGAGGGCGAACTGACGACCGTGGTCACGCCATAGCAACGGCGGCGGACCACCAGAACTTTCCTGCTGCATTTGCGCAGGGTCTCGCCTATTCACGGCCCACGAAGCGGGCCAGGCTGAGACATTGCGCGCACCGGGAGCGGTGCATGCGGACCACACCACCCGTCCCGTCTAACTGCGGGACCCAAGCGGAGAATCGCCTCCGTCGCAAGAAAGCCGTAGCGCCCGACGTTTGTTGAGCAGACGGCTCATGCAGCCGCGGGTTCTAGGAGGGCTCGTGCCGGCACACAGGGACGCCTTCATTACGTCGCCGATGACCGCAGAGAGGTTGACGTCCTGAGACTGTGCGCGCACAGTGATCAGGCCGAGCGGC
>JAFAPR010000190.1 GCA_019247075.1 Solirubrobacterales bacterium | reverse complement strand
GTCCATTGCCTGCCACGATCACGGGCCGCCCGCGCAGCTCCGGCGCCCGCCGGAGCTCGACCGCGACGTAGAAGGCGTCCATGTCGATGTGGGCGACGCAGCGATCGGGCACGCAACCCAGCGTACGGCCGCGGGCAGACGGCCTCGACAACCCAGCCGGCAACGTAGCCCGTCTAGGCGACCCGCTCGGGGAACTTCAGCTTCGCCGAGGGATGGGTGAGCGCGAGCCGGCTGCGCGCGTTCTCCATCAGCGACGACGACGGCGGCGTGGTCGTCAGTGTCTCGAGCAGCGCCGAGCGCTCGATCCTGTGGCAGCGGCATGGCGTGAGAGCCCGCACCGTGGCTGTGCGCGGACTCCGCTGGAGCACGCCGATCTCGCCGAAATAGCTCGGCGCGCTCATCGTGCGCAGGAATCGCTCGGAGCCGCCCTCCTCGCCGCGCGCGCCGACCTCCACCTCACCCTCGCCGAGCACGTAGAGCGCGTCCGCGCCGTCGCCCTCGCGCACGATCTCTGCGCCGCTTGCAAACTCGACCTCGGCGGCGGTCGCGGCAAGTCGCTCTAGCACCGGCCGCGAGGCGGTGGCGAATATCTCGAGCCGCTGAAGCAGCTCCACTCGAGGGGCGAGCGCGGCGGCGCGGGCGGCCGACCTGCGATCGATCGCCCGCAACGCCGGCCACCCGAGCAGGCCGAGCGCCGTCGGTACGAACGCCATCATCAACAAAGCGGCGTCGAGGCCAAAGTCGCCCACCATCGCCGGGGTGATCAGCGTGCCCAGCGAGATCGCGCCGATGAAGCACGCTCCGTAGACGCCAAAGACCCGCGCGAGGGTGTCGGAGGGAACCGAGCGCTGGAGTGCGGTGATCGCCAGCACGTCGACCACCAGCGTCGATGCACCGCGGACCACCTGGAGAGCGACGGCCAGTTCGGGGCTGTGGATGATCGTCAGCAGCGCGGTCGGCATGCAGTAGCCGGCAGTGCCCGCGATGATGACCGGCGCCAGGCGCCGGGACCGCGCGAGCCGATCGACGAATCCAGCGACCGCGATCCCTCCGATCCCAAGGCCGGCCATCAAGTAACCGAACCCCTGCGCGCCGGTGCCCAGACGATGGGCGGAGACGCCCACGAACAGCACGGTGTCGGTTCCGTAGACAAAGCTCACGAGCACGGAGAAGGCGACCAGGGTGCGCGCGGCGGGCACCCCGGCGATCGTCTTGAGTCCCACGCTCATCTGCCGCAGCGGACCGGCAGCTCCCTCCTCGGAGACGTCCACCGGTTGGCTGTGCGTGCGGATGCGAGAGACCAGCAGCCCAGCGGCGGCGAAGCTGACCGCGTTGAGTGCGAACACCCAACCCGCTGACGTTGCCAGCAGCAGCAACGCGCCGATCGCTGGACCGGCGACCACGACCACGTTGTCAATGGTGCCGTTTAGCGCGTTGGCGGCCACCAGGTCGTCTTCAGCCACCACCGATGGAATCGTGGCGGCCACCGCCGGTTCGTAGACGACGTTGGAGGCGGCGGTCAGCGCCGCCAGCGCGAGCGCGAGCAAGACGGGAGCACCGCTGAACGCGACCACCGCCAGCGCCGCCTGCCAAACCAGACACAGCATGTCGGCGCCGACCATCAACCGGATCCGCTCGGTCCGCTCGGCGATGACGCCGGCGTACGGGCTCAAGACCAGCGCCGGCACGAAGCGCACGAGCCCGGCCGCGCCGACCCAGGCCAGCGACCGAGTCCTGTCAAACACGAACGCCAGCAGCGCGACGTTGTAGGCCCAGCTCCCGGTGGCCGAGACGAGCAGCCCGCCCAGCAGCAGCCGCAGCTCGCGCTGCTTCAGAGCGGACCGGTAGGCGCGTGACCACCGCTCGAGCAGGAAGCCACCGGGGATCCGCGCGGCAATAGTGCTCACCGCGTGCTTGCGCCCAGACGTGCTCGCAGCTCGTCGACCAGCTGCGGTCGGGGTGTCACTCCGGCCGCGCGGAGAGCGGCCTCGAGATCGGCGAGCATCGCGGCGCGCCGCTCCCGGTCGCCGACGGCTCCAGCTACGAGCTCGTCGATCGTGGCGCGGGCGCGGGGAAGCTCGATTGCCGCCTCCACCCAGGCGGTCGGAGCCGGCGCCAGCGCGGCGATCAGCTCGGCGACCTCTTCCTCTGTGAGATGCGTCATGGCGTTCGACCTCTTGACGGTCGACCCAACCGAATTCTTCCCTGGCCGCGCACTACGAGCGCTCAATCCGGGTTGGTAGCCCGAGCCGCGGCGTCCGCGGCGGCGTCGGCGAGCGCGCGCGCATGGGCGGCGGGCTGCCGGTCCCCTCCCACCACGAGATTGATCTCGACCAGGTGAGCGCTCGCCCGGGCCGCTGCGGCGGCGAGCTGCGCTGCCACCGCCGCGTCCGCGCGCACCTCCCCGGCGGCGTGGGCGGCGATCAGCTCGGCAAGCTCGACCACGTTCAGCGCGCAGGCAGCCAGTTCGAGCGGCGGCTCGGCGGCGTGCTTGACCGCTTGGCCCAGCCGCCACTCGCGCACTTCTTCGCGGTCGTCAGCCGTCTGGCTCCCGCGCGCGGCGAGCGCCGCCATCGCCTCCGCGTGGGCGCTGGCCCCGCGCTCCAGGAGATTCAGCGCTCGTGTGCGTAGCGCTCTGGCCTGGGCGCACGCTCCGGCCGCTTCCTCCCACCCGTCGCGGGACCGGTTGGCGGCCGCTGCTGCAAGCTCCGCCGCCCAGGCCGCGACGAGCGCGGCGACGGCTCCGCCGGGCGGCTCCCCCTCGCCCGTCTCCAGGCGCTGGCGCAGAGCCACCGCGCCCTCGATCAGGCCCGTATGAAGTTCCTTGGACATCGGGGAAGATTTTCGAGGATCGTCCGTCTTGTGGGCATCGGTCAAACTTCCAAAACGGAGGAAACCATGCAGGAAGAGCGCGAAGAGCACGTCGAGGAGACCGAGGAGGTCGAGGCGCACAAGCGGTTCGGTCCCTCCGAGGAGGAGCCGGCGGCTCGCAGCGATCAGGGTGCCGAGGAGGACGAGGACGTCGAGGGGCACAGATGGCGGGCGGGGCCGGAGGAGCGCGGCAAGCGCTTCTGATCCCATCGGTGGCGTAGACCAGCTCTTACCAAAACCGGGGGCTCTAGCGGGGCGGCACAGGCCGCCCCGTTTGTGCTTTTGGAGGTCGCGTTCAGCTACCGACGATGTCGACGAGATCCCGGAGCAGCCGCACGGCCGCTGCGCGGCGATCCTCGTCGAGACGGTCGATCCGCATGGCGAGCTCCGCGACCGCCTCGAGCTCGTCTCCCGCGGTGCCGAGCAGCGTCTCGATGCGCTGCGCTTGCAACAGCAGATCGAGCGCCACTGACGCCTGGTTGGCGAACAGGCCCAAGAGGTCCATTTCCGCGGCGCTGAAGCGCCGGCGCTCGGGCCGGTCGAGCACGTTCAGGACGCCGAGCACGCGGTCGTCGCGCAGGAGCGGCGCCGCCATCAATCCCTTGGGCACGTAGCCTGTGCGACGGGCTTCCTCGCGCGCGAAGCGCGGATCGTTGGCCACGTCCTCGACCACCAGCGGCTGGCCGGATTGCGCGACCCACCCCGCGATGCCGGTTGCGCTGGAGATCCGGCGCCCCACGAGCGTGTCCTCTCCCTCTCCGGTCACCGCCTGGAAGACCAGCTCGCCGGCGCTGTGGTCGAGCAACATGATCGAGGCGGCGCGGGCACCGAAGATCGCGCGCGCCACCTCGACGATCGCTTGTAGCAACGGCCGGTGACCCTCACGCGCGGCCAGCGCGCCGGCGGCTACCGCCGCGCGTAGATCCTCTTCGGCCATCAGCTTTCCCGCATGTTGCTGGCTGTCTCGCGCAGCACGGTCTTGAGCTGAAACGGCGTCAGCGCGGGATGCTTGCCGAGGATCAGGGCGCAGATACCGGTCATGTGGGCGGTCGCGAACGAGTTGCCCGCGGCGATGATGCGGGTGCGGTCAAGCCACGCCACCTCGATGTCCATCCCCCGGGCGAAGAACTCCACCGGCGGGTCGGGGTTATAGAGGAACTCATAGGGATCCTCCCCGTCGTGGCTCGCCACGGAGACGACCGAGGAGAAGCGCCACGGATAGCTGCGCACGTCGAGGTTGTGTGCCGAGGCGACGAATACGCTGCCGCCGAAGTAGGCATCGTCGGCGATCTCGTGAAGCAGCGCGGCCGTGTCGCGCTTGGGGGTGGAGAGGCTCAGATTCACGACCTCGCAGCCCTGCTCGATGGCCCAGCGCAGCCCCGTCAGCAGCGCGCCTGCGCCGCCCTTGAAGCCTGCGCCAAGCACCCGCACGCTCCAGAGCTCGGACCGTGGAGCGAATGAACGCACGATTCCGGCGCACGCGGTCCCGTGCCCGGCGAGATCGCCGGCGTCGTCATCGCCGACCTTCCATTCGCCGTCGGCGGTTTTCTCGACCGCCACGGCGCGCTGCAAGCCCCCCACCAGCTCGTGGTCGCCGTCGATGCCGCTATCCACGATCGCCACTCGCACCCCTGCCCCGTCCGAGCCGCTCCACGCCCACTTGCGGTCGATCCGGTGCGGCCACGACCGCGGCAGCGCGCGAGCCCGAGGGTCGTCGCGCCGAAGGCTCCAGGCTGGGAGGTCAACCTCGGGCTCGGTGGTCTTGCCTTCCTGGGTCTCGCTCATCGCGGCTCCCCCAGCTGCTGGCGCACCTTTGCCAGGCAGCGGCTGATACGGCTGGCGATCGTGCCCATGGGCAGTTTGAGCGCGGCGGCGATCTCCTGATAGCTCTGTTCCTGGGCGAAGAAGCGATCGAGGATCTCCCGGCAATGCTCCGGCAGCGTGGCCATCGCGGCGCGCACTCCAAGGGCGAGCTCGATGCGCTCGAGCTCGGACTCCGCTCTCTCCTGCACCACCTCGAGCGGCTCGGATCCCGGATGCTCGCGGTTGGCCAGGCGCAGCCTGTCGATCGCCAGCCTCCGGGTCAGCTGGCCGATCCAGGGCCGGATCGCCTCGTCGTCACGCAAACGGCCCAGATGCTCGTAGGTGCGGGCGAATACCTCCTGAAAGACATCCTCCGCGTCGTGTTCGGAAAGCCTGTAGGCCTGGGTCGCAATGGCGAACACGTAGCGCGAGAACCGCTCCACAAGCAGCACCCAGGCCCGTTCGTTGCCGGCGCGACAGGCCCGGACTAGATCCCGATCCTCGATGCCCGGGGGCAGCGTCGCGGTGGTTGCCCCGCTTCGCATCAGCCTACCGCTACGAGCGCGGCACCCAGCAGGGAGATGACGTGGAAGCTCTGGTCCACGGCGACCGCCAGCGCGGCGGGCGGGTGCTGGGCGCGCTTGACCTCCCGCAGCCACAGCTCGACCAGTCGGCCGTCGTCGACCAGCATGTGGGGTACCGCGATCACACCGGCCACGACGCAGGCTCGCCGCGCAGTGGTCCGCCTGCCGATCCAGACCAGCGCCGGGGCGAACGCTGCCGTGTAAAAGGCGACGTGCCGCAGCAGGGCGGTGCGCGAGCGAGGTTCCCGTAGCCCGCCCGTCTTATTCATGGCCTGCCACTCGGTCTGCATCAGGAAGTCGCCGGCGAGGTGCGATGCCAGTAGCGCGAGCAGCACTCCCGGCCACCCCACCGGCGATCTCCGCGCGTCGTAATCCGCCTCCGGCGAGTTCACAAAGCAACCTCGCTGGCCTCGGCGATCCGCTGCAGCCAGCGTGTCGCCCCCAACTCCTCGTAGATCGCACGAGCCTCCGAGAGCGCATCCGGGTCTTCTCGCCGGCGCGCACGCTCGAGCAGCGTCTGGGCCAGCAGCGGCCGTGCCCCGAGTGAGCGAAGCAATGAGATCGCCTCGTCCTCGAACCGCTCAGCCACGACCTCATCACCGGCGCGATGGGCGATCTCGGCTTGCAGGCGCGCGCGGCCGGCACGCAGCAGCGGCGTGGCACGGGCAGGCGGGAGGTCCGCGACGAAGGCCGCGAGCTCGTTCATGGCCCCATCGTCTCCAAGCGCAATCGCCGCCTCGACGGCGTGAGCGTATACCTGCCTGAGCGCGTCGCCGCTGAGGCTGGGGTGGTGTATGCCCCCCATTGCGTGGCTCAACGCCTCATCCGGCGCGCCGCGCTCCAGGGCCTCCCGAGTGCGCACGATATCCGCGCAGACGCGGCGATCGACGTAAGTCGACTCGGCGGCGCCGGCTGCCAGCGAGCGGCAGCGCTCGAGCATCGCCTCGTCGCCCCGTGCAGAGGCGATGAAGACCAGCGAGGCCGCGGCAAAGACCGCGTCCAGATACCCCTCCTCCGCCATCAGCGCCGTTCCCACGGACACGGCCTCATCCCATCTACCCAACGTCTCCAGCGGCCAGACGAGCAAGCCGCGGCCCTTGCGCTCGAACTCCCTGTCCCCCCGCTCGCGCGCCAGTGCTATGGCTTCATTCGCTTCATCGACCGCCTCGACGAGGCGATCGCCCTCGATCGAGACCTGTGACAGGTTGGCCCGCGCGCGCAGCGCAACGTCCCCTGCCTCGTTGCTTTCCGCGAGCGCCATCGCGTGGCGCAACACGCCCCGGCCTTCCTCGAGGCGACCGCGCCAGATCAGGTAGACGCCGCGCGTCACCAGCGCATCGGCCAGCGGCGCCCACGCCTGTTCGCTCTCGAGCGTGGTCAGCGCGTCCTCCAGCAGCGGGAGTGCCTCGTCGAGGTTCCCGCCGAAGGCGAGGGTGGCTGCCAGCTGGGCCAGCGCCTCCGCACGCACCACGCGATCCATGTCCTCCGCGCTCGCGCGGAAGGGCTCGAGCAGCTCGCGAGCCTCTTCGATCTGGCCGAGCTGGTGACGCAGGAGCCCGGCCAGCTGAACGGCTGCTTGACCTCCGGTGGGGACGCCGCTGCGTTGGTAGAGCACGACGGCGCTTAGCAGGCGCTTCTCGGCCGTCTCCGCATCTCCGCCTTTGGAGAGCGCGCGGCCCGCTTGCTCGAATAGCGCCGCGCGCTCCCGGTCGTCCTCTGAGAGCTCGGCGGCCTGCTCGAAGTAGCGATCAGCTTCCGGGCCGAGAGCGAGTGAGGCGGCGGCCTGGCCGGCCGCCGTGAGCCGGTCGCGGGCGCGACCGCGTAGCTCCGAGACGTCGCTTGCGTCGGGATCGGCCCGGATCGCCTCCTGCAGATGGGAGGCGAGCACTTCCGCGATCTCCCTGGCCTCGCCCGGCCACGTCTGCTCCAGGTGGTCGGCGGCGGCCACGTGCTTGGCCTTGCGGGCCTGGCGCGCGAGCGTGCCGTATGCGACGGTGCGCAGCAACGCCTGTAGGAACGTGTATTGGCCCCGCTCTGGTGACCGGGGATCCTCATCGCGGGCGAGCACCTGCTTGCCGACGAGACCATCGAGAACAGCCGCGACCTGTGGCTCGGGAAGGCTGCTCAGCGCGGCGACGGCCGAAGCGGTGAAGGAGTGGCCAAGGACCGAGGCGTCTTGGAGCAGCGATCGCTCGCTGGCCGACAGACCATCGAGCCGCGAGGCGACCAGCGCATGCAGTGTCTCTGGCACTTCGAGATCGGACAGGTCTCCGGTTACGTGATAGCGGGCGCCCTCCTGCAACAGCACCCCGCGGTCCTGGAGCATCCGGATCGTCTCCACCGCGTACAGCGGAATGCCCTCGGCGCGCTCGACGATCTGCGCCACCACCTCGTCAGGCAGTCCCGGCGCCAGGCCATCCAGCAGCCCCGCGATCTCCTCGGGCGCGAGCGGAGCCAGTCTAAGCGGCTTCCATCCCGGTCTGCGCTCGCGCAGCTCCGAGCGGCCCAGCGCGAGCACAAAGATCGGGAAATCGTCGGACCATTCGAGGAGGTAGTCGATGAAGTCGAGCAGGCCGCTGTCGGCCCACTGGAGGTCCTCGAATGCGAGAATCACCGGCGCCTCGTACGAGAGCCGCTCGAAGAACAGACGCCAGCCCGAGAAGAGATCGGCGCGATCCGCGTCGGGCCGTTCCTCGAGGCGCAGGAGATGCGCCAGGCGTGGCTCCACCAGCCGTCGCTCCCGCTCTTCCGGGACGTGCTCCTCGACGACCGCCCGCAGCTTCTCTCGAGCGGCGGCCGAGTTCTCTTCCTCCTGGATCCGCGACCGCGTGCGCACCATCTCTGCCAGCGCCCAGTAGGCGACTCCTTCGCCGTAGGAGAGGCACCGTCCCTGGTGCCAGAGGCGAAGCTCCTGGATCCCGTCCAGGTACTTGAAGTATTCCCAGAGCAGGCGCGACTTTCCGGATCCTGGCTCACCGGCGAGCGCGACCCGCCGTGCGCAGCGCTCACGAGCGCTCTCCTCCCCGGCTTCGATGATCGTCTGCAGCTCACGATCGCGCCCCACAAACGGTGCCTCCAGCCCGGCGCCCCGCCGCGCGCCACCGGCGCCCGCGACGACGCGAAGCGCCGCCCAGGCGCGAAGCGGCTGCTCCCGTCCCTTGACCTGATGCTTGCCCGCGTCTTCATAGGCGATCGCCGCCTCCGAGGCCCGCCGCGTGGCGTCGTCGACGAGCACCATTCCCGGCTCGGCGATCGACTGCAGCCTGCTCGCCGCGTTGACCGTGTCTCCGAGCACCATGCCCTCGCCTTCGGCCCCCACCTCGACGGCAGCGCTGCCCGTCAACACCCCGGCACGGAGACGAAGATCCGGCATTCCCACCTCGGGGCTCAGCGCCGCAACCGTCTGGACCAGCGCCAGCGCCGCTCTCACCGCACGCTCTGCGTCATCCTCCCGCGCCACCGGTGTCCCCCACACCGCCATCACCGCGTCGCCGATGAACTTCTCCACCGTGCCGCCATAGCGCCCGATCAGCATCCGGCAGCGGTCGAAATAGCGGCTCAGCAGCTCGCGAACCTCCTCCGGATCGCGGTGCTCAGCGAGTGCGGTGAAG
>JAFAPR010000310.1 GCA_019247075.1 Solirubrobacterales bacterium | reverse complement strand
CTCAAGCACCGCCCGATCCTCACCACTCAAAACAACCTCGGCACGCTCAGCCATCACCCCTCCATCGTCGTAGATAACGACGATGGATTCGACCCCCAGCACCCAACGCCTGCGAACTAACGACTCAGGACACTAGCGGCCCTGGTTCCGCCACTCGCGCTGGTGGTCCTGAAATAACATCTCTCCATGTCTGCGACCAGCGGGGAGACCGTCGCCCTGCTGCAGCGCGTGCCGGTTTTCTCCGCCCTGGGACAGGAGGAGCTCACGCGCGTCGCGGAGGTCGCCGTCCCACGCCGCTTCGGGACCGGCGAGGTTGTGTTTCGTGAAGGAGATGAGAGCGACACCTGCTACATCGTCCGCGTGGGCCGCGCGCGGGCGGTCCGCGAGCATAGTGACGGCCGCTCGATCACGCTGGCGAACTTCGGCCCCGGAGACATCTTCGGCGAGCTGGCCATGTTCGACAACGAGCGACGATCGGCGACGGTCGAGGCCATGGAGAGCACCGAAGCGATCGCGCTACTTGGCGGCGACATGCGCCGCCTCCTGCGCCAGCACCCTGATATCTCGGTCAAGCTCCTGAGCGCTCTGGGGCGCCGCCTGCGAGAGACCAATGAGCGGCTCGCGCGACAGTCATTCCAGACGGTCCAGAGCAGAGTCGCCGGGGTACTGCTCCAGTTGGTGACCGCGGCTCAGGCCGAGGGGCGAGGTCACGGCGACGTGCTGATCACCTCCAGGCAGGCGGACTTGGCGCAGCTCGCGGGCTCTTCGCGAGAGTCCGCCAGCCGCTTTTTGGCGGTGCTCGAACGGGCGGGCGTGATAACCCAGGGACGCGGCAAATTGACCGTGCATGACCCGGAAGCGCTTACCCGGTACGTGTACTGAGAAGACGGTAGGCTGGCGCCGTGCGCGTGCTCAATTTCTATTCATCGGTGTTCGCCGATCAGCTGCGCCGCGGCCGCAAGACCGCGACCATCCGACTGGGGGACAAGTCCAACAAATACCGCAAGAACGAGTGCGTGCTCGTGACGATCGGCTACCAGCACTCTCCGCGCGAAAAGATCTTCTACGCCGTGATCGATCAGGTCGAGGTCAAGCGTGTGCGTGACCTCTCGCCCCGGGACATCGAGCACGACAACCCCGAGTTCCGCCGCGTCGATGAGATGGTCCACTTCCTCGAGCAGATCTACGGCCGCAAGGTCTCGCTGGAGGACACCGTGACCGTGGTGCGCTTCTCGCAGGTCGTGGAGAACCCGCCCGAGCTCCGCGACCGGATTCACGGCCTCGGGGGGGCGCGCAACTAGCGATCTGGCCATTGGTTCTTGGCACTCCAACCATGAGAGTGCCAAGGGACCCTTGAATTCGGCCGCGAAACAGCTATAGTCTCGGTTGCTGGCACTCTAGATGTGCGAGTGCCAAGGCGTGGGCCACGGGTTGTGGAACGACTCCCGCCGCGGCTGGCACACGCGGAGCGCAGCAAGCGCTAAAGCCAAATCCATTCTTCCATTCCGGAGGTCGTATCAATGAAGCTCAAGCCCCTCGGCGATCGCTTGATCGTACGGGCAATCGAGGAGGAGGAGACCACCGCCAGCGGGATCGTCCTCCCTGACACCGCCAAGGAGAAGCCCCAGAAGGGCAAGGTCCTGGCGGTTGGTGACGGCAAGGTCAACGAAGACACGGGCAAGCGCACGCCGCTCGACGTCGCCGAAGGCGACGAGGTGCTCTACAGCAAGTACGGAGGCACCGAGATCAAGGTAGACGGCGAGGAACTGCTCGTGCTGCGCGAGTCAGACGTGCTCGCGAAGGTTCAGGGCTAATTCCCTCAAGGAGACGAAATGGCACACAAGGAACTGAAGTACGACGCGGACGCCCGCAAGGCCCTTGAGGCGGGCGTCGACGCGGTAGCCAACGCGGTCAAGGTGACGCTTGGCCCCAAGGGCCGGTACGTGGTGCTCGACAAGAAGTTCGGCGCGCCGACTATCACCAACGACGGCGTGACGATCGCGCGCGAGATCGAGGTCGAGGACGTGTTCCAGAACCAGGGCGCCCAGCTCGTGCGCGAGGTCGCCACCGCGACGAACGATGTGGCCGGCGACGGCACCACTACCGCGACCGTGCTGGCGCAATCGATCGTCCGCGAAGGCCTCAAGAACGTCGCTGCCGGCGCCAACCCGATGGCGCTCAAGCGCGGCATCGAGAAGGCGGTCGAGGACGTCGTGAAGCAGATCGAATCGCAGTCGACGGAGATCACCGGCAAGGAACAGATCGCGCGCGTGGCGTCTATTTCCGCCGCCGACGACGAGATCGGCGACGTGATCGCCGACGCCATCGACAAGGTCGGCAAGGATGGCGTGGTGAACGTCGAGGAGGGCCAGACGTTCGGCATGGACCTCGAGTTCACCGAGGGCATGCAGTTCGACAAGGGTTATATCTCGCCCTACATGGTCACCGACCAGGAGCGCATGGAGGCGACGCTTGAGGATCCTTACATCCTCATCGCCAACCAGAAGATCGGCTCGGTCCGCGACCTGCTGCCGGTGCTCGAGCAGGTGATCCAGTCGGGCAAGCCGTTGCTCATCATCGCCGAGGACGTCGAGGGCGAGTCGCTGGCGACGCTGGTGGTCAACAAGCTCCGCGGCACCTTCACCGGCGTCGCGGTTAAGGCTCCGGGGTTCGGCGACCGCCGCAAGCGGATGCTCGAGGACATCGCGATCCTGACCGGCGGCGAGGTCATCACCGAGGAGATGGGGCTCAAGCTCGAGAACACCCAGCTCTCGCAGCTCGGTCACGCCCGGCGCGTGGTCGTCGCCAAGGACACGACCACGATCGTCGACGGCGCCGGCGAGAGTGAGGCGATCAAGGGTCGCATCAACCAGATCAAGGTCGAGATCGACAACACCGACTCCGACTTCGACCGCGAGAAGCTCCAGGAGCGGCTTGCCAAGCTCTCCGGCGGCGTCGCGGTGGTCAAGGTCGGCGCTGCCACCGAGACCGAGATGAAGGAGAAGAAGCACCGGGTCGAGGACGCGCTCCAGGCCACCCGCGCGGCGCTCGAGGAGGGCATCGTGCCCGGAGGCGGCGTGGCGTTGCTGGCTGCCCAGGCCACGATCAAGCCGGAGCTCTACGACGATGCGGACGAGGGCACCGGCGCGAGGATCGTGCGCCGCGCGCTCGAGGAGCCGCTGCGCCAGATCGCCGAGAACGCAGGGCTCGAGGGCTCGGTCACGGTCAACGACGTCCGCAAGGCCAAGAAAGGCCAGGGCCTTGACGCGGCCAGCGGCGAGATCGTCGACCTGGTCGGTGCTGGGATCATCGACCCCGCGATGGTGACCCGCTCGGCGCTCCAGAATGCCGCGTCGATCGCCAAGAACATCCTCACCACCGAGGCGATCGTCGCCGAGATGCCCGAGAAGGAGACCGCGGGCGCAGGCGGCGGTATGCCCGACATGAGCGGGATGATGTAAGGGACGTAGGATTCGCTTAACAGGCGAGTTGTCTTCGAGGGCCCGGCGAAAGCCGGGCCCTCATTTTGAGGCCGTCTGGTTTCAGAAAGGGTGTGTCGCCCGCGGCGCCGAGGCTGCCATAGACACCTCCAGGTAGACCTCGCGGGTGCGCCGAGCCACCTCGCTCCAGTCGAAGGCCAGCACGTGCTCGCGAGCCTCGGCGACGAGCTTGGCCCGGTCCCGGTCGTTGGTCAGGATCCGCCCGAGCACCTCCCCCAGGGCCTCGGAGTCGCGCGACCGGAAGCGCAGGCCCACGGTGCCGTTGGCTGGCACCACTTCGCGCAGGCCGCCCGTGTCCGCGACGATGCAAAGACAACCGCACGCCATCGCCTCGAGTGCGACGAGCCCGAATGGCTCGTAGATCGAAGGAACGATCGTGACCTCGGCGACTCGGTAAAGCGAATGGAGCATGTTGTCGCCGACCCAGCCGAGAAAGCTGCCGTGGCGCATCAGCCCCAGCCGCCGGGCCTGCGCTTTGAGCTCGGCCTCCGCGGTACCCGAGCCCGCGACGACGAAGCGGATGCCCGCCAACGTCTGGACCACCTGCGCGAGCGCGTCGAGCGCAAGGTGGAAGCCCTTCTCGTAGACCAGCCGCCCGACCAGCAGCACCAGGCGCTGATGCGGCTGGGCGAAGCGCGCCCGCAGGCTGTCGAGATGGAACACGGGCTCCAGGTCGCGCGGGTCGACGGCGTTCTGTATCACCGTTGTCCGCCCCAGCGGGGCGCCCAAGACCGCGGCGACGTGGCCGCGCATGTAATGCGAACAGGTGATGACTCGATCGGCCGCGGCCACCATGTGCCGCTCGACGGCGTGGATGTGTGACTGTGGGTAGCTCGAGACCCAGCCCTGGTGGCGGCCAAATTCGGTCGCGTGCACCGTCACCAGCCAGGGACATCCGAGGTGTCCCGCCAAACGCTGCGCCACGTCCGCGACCAGCCAGTCGTGCGAGTGGACGAGGTCGAACCCGAGCTGCTCGCAGAGTCCCACCCCGAGCTCGTACATGTCGGCGTTCATGCGGTCGACCCAGCGCACGAAGGCGCCCACGTCGCGGGGGAACTCCGGCTCGCGGACGCGGTGGACGATCACGCCGTGGCGGATCTCCCGTGCGGGGAGGTGACCCCCGCTGCGCGAGAGGACATGGACCTCGACCGCGTGGCGCGCGAGATGCTCGGAGAGCTTTCGCACGTGGCGCGCGAGGCCTCCCTCGATGACCGGCGGATACTCCCACGAGACCAGCAGTACGCGCATCTCCGGGGGGGCACCCTATCGGAGGGGAACCGAGGGGGCCGAGATAGGCTGCGGTGCATGGACGAGCTGCTCTTTCTATCGGCGCTGGAGCTGGCGGCCCTGATCCGATCCGGGCAGCTCAGCGCCCGCGAGCTCGTGTCCGCCTCGCTCGCCCGAATAGAGGCGCTCCAGCCCACCATCAACGCCTTCACCCACGTTGCCTACGACTCCGCGGCCGACGCGGCCGACCGGATCGCCGCGGGCGATCCGCGCCCGTTCGCAGGCGTGCCGATCGCGGTCAAGGACAACCGGCCCGTGGCCGGGATGCCGCTGACCATGGGGAGCGATCTGTTCGGTGACTACGTCCCCGAACAGGATTCCTTCCTTGTGCGGCGGCTGCGCGACGCGGGCTTCGTGATCGTCGGCAAGACCAACTTGCCCGAGATGGGCATTCTGCCCACGACCGAGCCCCGGCGGTTCGGACCGACCCGTAACCCATGGCGGCTGGAGCGCACGCCCGGAGGCTCCAGCGGTGGCTCAGCGGCTGCAGTGGCGGCCGGGATGGTGCCGCTGGCCCACGGCAACGACGGCGGCGGCTCGATCCGGATCCCAGCAGCCTGCTGCGGCCTTGTCGGTCTGAAGGGAGCGCGGGGGCGAGTCTCACTCGGGCCCGAGGCGGGACAGAGCTTCCTCACGGTCGACGGCGTGTTGACCCGCACGGTCGCCGACACCGCGGCCCTCTTCGACGTCCTGTCGGGCTATGAGCCGGGGGACGCCAACTGGGCGCCGCCGCCGCCGGACCGGTACGCGACCCTCGCGTCCCGGCAGCTCAAGCGGTTGCGAATCGGAACGGCCTTCAACATGCCGGTGGAAGGGGCCGAGCTCGATCCGCTGTGCGAAGCCGCCACGCGCGACGCCGCCGCCCTGCTGGAATCGCTCGGCCACGACGTGGAGCCGGTCGCACCGCCGTGGTCGGGGCTTTCACTGCTTGCGGAATTCACCCGCGCCTTCGGTCCTGCGGTCTCGCTGCAAACCCTGGCCGGCGCGACCATGAGGGGGCGGGAACCGGCCGAGGGCGACGTCGAGCCGCTCACCTGGCAGATGTGGGCCCGGGCGCGCAGCGAGAACACGATGAGCTACCTGGCCGCCCGCAGCCGGCTCGAGGCGGTCGCGCGGACGATCGTCACCTTTCTCGGCGCGTACGACGCGCTGCTGACGCCCGCGCTCGCGCGCCGACCAGTGCCGATCGGGGAGATTCACGGCCTGGGCGGTGAACCCTGGGACTTCTACCGCCGCTCGGCGGCCTTTACTCCGTATACGGCGATCGTCAACGTCACTGGCTTACCCGCGATCTCGCTGCCGCTCTACCACGGAGCCGATGGCCTTCCTCTGGCCGTGCAGCTGGTCGGGCCGCCCGCGCGCGAGGATGTATTGCTCGCGCTAGCGAGCCAGTTGGAACAAGTCCACCCATGGGCGGTTAGGCGTCCGCTCGGCAGCTGATCGGCGGGCTCAGGCCGCCTCCAGCACCGCCCGCATGGTCTTCGGCGCCACGCCGAGCCGCTGTGCGTCGGCGGAGCCTCGGGGCGAGATCATGGACACCTGCAGCAGCTCGGCTTCGTCCCAGGTGGCAAAGGCGGCGGGTCCCATCAACAACTCCACCGCGCGCAGTACGCGCCGCACGACCGAGTTCGGAACCGCGACCAGCGGGCGGCGGCGACCGTGCGCGCGCATCACGGTCTGGACGATGGTCCTGTAGGTGAGCGTTTCCGGGCCCGCCAGCTCAAAGCGCGCCCCCTGCGCCGCGGCTCCATGGGGAGCGAAGGGGAGCGCGGTCATCACGCAGTCGGCCACGTCCTCCGCCCAGATCGGCTGAAACACGGCCCGACCCGAGCCCGACAGAGGTACCACCGGCAGCAACGAAAGCCGCCGGAGCAGGCGGAGAAACGGGTCTGTGGACGAGTAGACGATCGAAGGCGCGAAGATCGTGTGCACCAGCGAGGAGGACTCGACCGCGCGTTCCGCGGTCGCCTTCGCGCGCAGGAGCCGCGTCGGGTTCCGCGTCGAGGCACCGAGCGCCGAGAAGAAGACGAACCGCTGCACCCCGGCGCGCTCTGCCGCCCGCACGAGCCGCCAGGTCGCGATGCCCGCCAGCTCCTCGATCGAGCCGGCCGGTTGATCCCTGATCGCCGCGGCGAGGTGGACCACCGTCTCGACGCCGCGGAGGGCATAGCGAAAGGAGAATGGATCGGCGAGATCGCCTAGCGCGATCTGCACCCGCACTCGCTCTGAACCGAGCCGCCGGGGGTCTCTCACCAGGCAGCGCACCGGGATGTCTGCCGCCACCAGCCGTCGCAACAGGGCCCGGCCGATGGTTCCCGTGGCGCCGGTGAGCAGCAGGATCACGCCATCGGCAGCGACATCCCGACCGGCTTGGGCGCCGCCGCAGGGGCCGGCTCCTGCATCACGGGAAGCTCGACCGGAGAGATCGCGATCAGCCCCTGCGCCGCGTGCTCAACGGCCTGGGCGGCGGGATCGTCTGGGTTGGAGAAGACGATCGGCACACCGCCGTCTGACTGCTCGCGCAGCGGCAGCGTAAGCGGCACCTTGGCAAGCAGCGGCACCTCCAGCTCCTGCGCGAGCAACTCACCGCCGCCTTCGCCGAAGATCTCGAACCGCTCACCCGCCGGTGTCACGAAGGCCGACATGTTCTCGATAACGCCGGCGATCTCGAGTTTCAGCTTCTCGGCCATCTGGGCCGCGCGCCGGGCCACCTTCTGCGCAACCGGCTGAGGCGTGGTCACGAGCACGAACTTCGCCTGAGGGAGCAGCTGCGCCAGCGTCATCGAGACGTCACCGGTGCCGGGGGGAAGATCGATCAGCAGGTAGTCGAGCTCGCCCCACTCCACGTCCTCGAGGAATTGCTGAAGGGCCTTGTGGAGCATCGGCCCCCGCCACACCACGGCAGCGTCCTCCTCAACGAAGAAGCCGATCGACATCACCCCGATGCCGTTGTGCGCCTGTAGCGGGACCAATTTGCGCTGCTCGTTGACGTGGGGTCGCTGGGCGCCCAGACCGAGCATGCGCGGCTGCGAGTAGCCCCAGACGTCGGCGTCGAGCACGCCAACCTGTTTGCCCTGGGAGGCGAGTGCGGCTGCGAGGTTGGCGGTGACGCTGGACTTGCCGACGCCGCCCTTGCCCGACCCGATGCAGATCACGTTGGCCACTTGGGCGAGCGAACCCTCGGGAAGGCCGCCGCGGCCGAGCTTGCGGCCCAGCGCCGCCCGCTCCTGGTCGGAGAGCACGTCGAAGGAGACGTTGACGCCGCTGACGCCCTCGACATCACGGACGGCCTGGTTCACGCCGGTCTGGAAATGGCTCCGGATCGGACACCCTGGCGTGGTCAGCGACACGGTCACGTCCACGACGCCGTTGTCGTGTACCTCGAGCGAGCGGACCATCTCGAGTTCGACGATGTCCCGCCGCAGCTCAGGGTCGATCACGCTCCTAAGGGCGTCCAGGACTTGGTCTCTGGTGGGCATTGACCCATTCTGGCAAACGGACCGCCCCATGGCACTTGGGCTTCAACCGAACTTAGGAGTGTGGCTGGTCTTTGCGGCGCGTGACGCGCTCAGTCGGGCGAAGCCCAGCAGAGCGCGCGGGTATGTGCCGGTTAAGGGCCGCGGGGGTTCTGGCGCATGGTTCGCTCGACGCGCCGGCGGCGCTGGCGAAGATCGCGCTCGACCAACGTGCGGGTCCTGCGCAGGCGCCGCTCGAGGCGGTCCCGCGCGGTGACGCCGCGCCGCTCATAGGGCTTGACCTCCCGCTCGAGGCCGGTGCGTGTGCCGTAGCGCAAGGTCAAGTCCCTGACGCTCGATATCAGGTTGTCGCGCGCGACCAGGCTCGCGGCAACGACACGCGTCTTCGGTCGCGGCGGGGTGCTCGAGGCGGTCCCGCGTATGGGGCTCGTCTTGCGGGTGGTGCAGCGCTTGCTCACGCCTACGGGGGGTCAGTTACACGGATTCGCGTCAACCACGCCGAGGGTTTGTCGAGCTCCTCAAGCGTGGGCAGCGCCTCCGGACTGGAGAAGACCAAGCGCAGGGACTCCGGCCCGGCCTCTCGCACCACGGCGTCGCAGAAACGCTTTCCCTGCTCGTACTGGCGCAGCTTGAGCTCCAGGCCGAGCAGGCGGCCGGCCAGCCGCGAGAGCACGGACTGCGATCGCCGCCGCTTGTTGAGCGCTTGCCGCAGACGCGGCAGCGAGGGCAGCAGATCGGGGGCTACAGCGTCCATCACGTGCTCGGCATGGCCTTCGATCACGGCCATCACGGCCTGTACGCGATTGAGCGTCGCGCGTTCGGACTGACTTGCGACGATCGACACAAGGTCGCCGTGGCGGACCGCGGCCAGCACCCGTTTGATCTCGTCCGGGGTCGGGATGCGCGCTCGCCGCGGGCTCTCCAGGCGCAGCTCCGCCGTTCGCAACAGCTCGCGTACGAGCGAGGAGAGGTGGCCATGCAGCCAGGGCACCCCGGCGAACTGGACGGCGTGCGTGACCTCGTGGAGCGTCACCCACGTCATGAATTCGCGCTCCTCGGCGCCGAAGGCCCGCAGCGCTTGGCCGAGGTTGGGCAGCACGAACAGCAGCCGCGGCGGCCTGTCTTGCACCGCCTCATCCAGGAGGACGAGCTCGTATTGGCCGAGCACTCGCTGGGCGAGGTAGCCGACCACGACTCCGACCTCGGTGGAGAGCACGAGGCCGACTCCGATCTGGACGGCCGGTCGCAAGGGGCCGAGGCGCGTGTCGGCGCGCTTCAGCACCGGGTCCAGCAACAGCCGCATCGAACCGAGATTGGTGTCCACCCACTCGCGCCTCCCGATCCCCTCGGGTTTCGGCAGGGGACGGTCCGGATAAAGGCCGGTGTAAGCCGTGACGCGTCGCTCGGACTCCTGCGCGAGCTCGACCAAGTCGGCTGTCGGGACGCGGCCGTCGCCGCTCCCCGCCACGTAGCTCGCGATCCGTTCCGCGATCACCCAATCGATCACGCGGGCACCACCTCCAGTTCGTGCAGCGCGTCCAGCGACCTGGCCGCGACCACCGGAGAGCGTGGCGCGGCATCGAGCGGCGCCGCCAGCCGCTCGGCGCACCTTGGGAACGAAACCACCCCGCCCGCCTCCCGCACGATCAACTGGCCGGCGGCCGCATCTACGCCGCGAGAGGGCGTGAGGGAGACCATGCCGTCGAAGCGCGCGCTCGCGACGTGGCACAGCGCCACGGCGATCGAGCCCAACGCGCGCAGGCGGTAGGCGGAAGCGAGCAACCCCGCGAGCGAGGCTTGGATCCAGCGGGGGTCGGCCGCCTCTATGCCGAGGACCTCGAGCCTGCCGTCGCGAGCACGTCGCTCCCGCAGCGCGGGATCGAGGCGTGCGCCGCTGCACCACGCCCCCTCGTCGCGCCTTGCCCACCACTCCTCCGCCACGCCGAAGTCGTACACGTAGGCAAACTCCACGTCTGCCATCGTCCCGCCGTCCGCGATTGCGATCGACAGCGCGTGGTGGGGGATGCCGCGCTTTGCGTTCAACGAGCCGTCGATCGGGTCGATGATCACCCGCACCCGCTGGTCGCCGTAGTCGACCGTGCCGCGCTCCTCGGATAAGGCCACGAAGCGGTAGCCGCGCTCCCTGAGGGCGTCCAGCTCGCCGAGCACCACGCGCTCGGCAGAGCGGTCGATCTCGAGCGTACGGTCGCCTCCGCAGCCGCGGTCGCCGGTCTCGCGCGCGCGCTCCGCCGTGCTGGGCGACTGCGCCAATACGTCCTCCAGGCCCGCGACCGCGCGGCGGCAGACCGCGAGCCAGTCGACGTCGAGCGCAGAGCGGGTTGAGGTCATCACGAACCTATGCTGTCAGAGTGAGCGCGGAGCGCGAGCGGTCGCAGGTAATCAGGCACCGGGGCGGGCCGCTGGTCCTGATCGCCGGCGCCGGGGCGGGGAAGACGACGCTCATCGCACAGCGGTTCATGGGGCTCGCCGAAGAGGGGATGGTGCCTTCCCGGATCGCCGTGCTGACCCCGTCGCGCGGCCGCGCGGAGGCTCTGCGCGAGCGGCTCGAGACGGCCCTCACCCGCGGTTACGAGGAGTTGGCGGTCGGAACGCCGGTCGAGCTCTCGGCGGTGGTCAT
>JAFAPR010000109.1 GCA_019247075.1 Solirubrobacterales bacterium | reverse complement strand
GCCGGGGCCTCGCGCGCCGGGGATCGGCGTACATGAGGGGTCGGCGAAGCGCCCCTGGTCGCACTCCTCCTTGCCGATCCCGGCCAGCACCTCCCAGGGAACGTTGTACTGGGCGCCGACCTGCTGGTAGATCCGCAAGAAATCGGCGGGGATGTCGCGCCGCGCCAGCCGCGAGGGCGCGTCGCCCGTGCCGCCGCCGCCCGAGCACGCCTGCCCCACCAGCACAGAGATGACCGCGGCGCTCATGGTCGAGAGCAGCGTGGCTGCGGCCGCCGCCGTGATCACGATCCACGCTGTATGCCTGCGGGTGAGGACTGGCACGGCCGCCGATCACCCGCCATCCACGCCGCTGACGAGCCACCCCGTCCGCTGTTTTTGCAGCGTGATTCGGAGTGAATAGGCCGCGATCCCGCCGTCGTCGATAAGCCCCGTGGCGAAAACGACCCCGGTCGCCTCGCCTGTCGCCGTCAGCGAGACCACTCGCGGGCGGCGCCTGCGCTGCACCGGCGTGACCAGCACATGGTCGTGGCTGAGCTGACGGCGCAAAGCGGGCGCGGCCGCAGGAACCGAGGCCCCAGAGGCCCAGCCGTACGCGAACCGAAGGTAGCCCTCGAGGAAGGCGTGGGCCGCCCGGCGAGCGCGTGCGATTTGCGCCGCCGGGACAGACGAGCGGCCCTGCCGGGCGCGACGCGCCGTGCCGGTGGTCTTTGCTCGGACCGAGGGACGATGTGAGTGCTGGCCGATCCCGTGCGTCAACGCGGGGGTGAGAACCACCGCGCCGACGAGCAGCGCCGTGAGGACCACAGCCCGAGCCCGTGCCGAGGGGCGCCGCAGCGCAGAGCGCAACCAGCCGATCATCGGCACCGCAGACCGGGTCGCGTGAGCTCACATCTGACGGGCACTACCCGCTAGGTATGGCCCGCTCGGCCTACTTCCCCTAGGCCCTGCAAAGCAATCGACGGCCGCCGCCGTCCGCGGGTGATCCGCCTAGCCCCTGGGTTCGTATACCCAAGTGGGCTTATGCAGTGTCATCTCAGTTACCAGCCTGTTGCAGTAGCTACAGCATGGTTGGTAGGTTCTGTCTGCGTGTGAGCCCGGCCGGTCTCTGGCCGGGCTCGAGAGGAGTCGGTGATGGATGCTTCGTCTATGTCGTTGGCTCGTCCGTCGCTCCTTGCTCGGACCAAGGGGTCGATGTCACCGCCTGAGTGGCGGCGGGCTGCGGGGATGGCGTCGGTGATCGCGGGTTTGCATGTGGTCGGGTTCGGCTTGTTGATCCTGGTGGTGGCGCCGCAGCACTTCAAGCTCGGCGCGGCGGGCACGTTCGCGGTGGGGACGGGAATCACGGCATACACCCTGGGGCTGCGCCACGCGTTCGACGCCGATCACATCGCCGCGATTGACAACACCACCCGCAAGATGATGAGCGAGGGCAAACGCCCGTTGAGCGTCGGGTTTTTCTTCTCGCTCGGGCACTCGACGATCGTGTTCGGGCTCGCGTTCTTGTTGGCGGTTGGGGTTCGGGCGCTGAGCGGCCCGATCCAGAACGGCGGCTCGACGCTGCACAAGGCGACCAACGTGATCGGCACGACCGTGTCCGGGGCATTTCTCTACGTGATCGCAATCCTCAACATCCTGATCCTGGTCTCGATCGTGCGGATCTTCTTCCAGATGCGCCGGGGCGCATACGACGAGCAGGAGCTCGAGCACGAGCTGAACTCCCGGGGGCTGATGAACCGCCTGTTGGGCAAGCGGGTGAACAAGATCCGCGAGCCCTGGCAGATGTACCCGCTGGGGGTGCTGTTCGGCCTCGGGTTCGACACCGCGACCGAGGTCGCGCTGCTCGTGCTCGCCGCCGGTGCCGGTGCCGCGGGGCTTCCGTTCTACGCGATCCTGTGCCTGCCGATCCTGTTCGCCGCTGGGATGTCGCTACTTGACACGATCGACGGCTCGTTCATGAACTTCGCCTACGGGTGGGCGTTCTCAAAGCCGGTGCGCAAGGTCTATTACAACATCACGATCACCGGCCTTTCGGTTGCGATCGCGCTGTTCATCGGCACGATCGAACTCGTCGGGCTGCTGACCGACAAGCTGGGCCTGCGCGGCCAAGTCGCCGACTGGTTTCAGAACTTCAATATCAACACCGCAGGGTTCATCATCGTGGGCATGTTCATCGTTACGTGGACGGTCGCGCTCGCGGTCTGGCGGTTCGCGAAGATCGAACAGAAGTGGACGGCCGGGATGGTCAGAGCACGCTCGATGGGAGACTTGAAGAGCTGATCGGCGGCTAAGATGGCTGTCCTACCGGGACCGACTCGCCGGGAGTATTGACGCCGCTTGACCGATGCGCCACAGGTAGCACCTGTTTCGTTTGACAGCGTCGAGGAGGCAATCCGCGCCGTCCGTGACCGGGGAATGCGGCTCTCGACCGCCCGGCGGCTCGTGCTCGAAGCGCTGTTCGCCGCGGACGGCCCAGTCTCCGCTCCTCAGCTAGCCCAAGTACTCCAGGTCGACGCCACGTCGGTCTACCGAAACCTCGAGCTGCTCGAGCGCCACGGCCTGGTGCGCCACGTCCACCTCGGCCACGGCGCGGGGCTGTGGGTGCTCCCTGGCCGCCAAGAGCTCGAGTATCTCTACTGCGAGCGGTGCGCCAAGGTCACACAGGTCGCCGCCGACGACCTCGACTCGATCCGCGAACAGATCAGACAGCGGTTCGGCTACCGGGTGCGCTTCACGCACTTCGCGCTCATCGGCCTCTGTGACCAGTGTGCTGGCAGCTCTGCCTCACGCGTATCGAGCTATCGCAAGCTCACCGGAGCAGTCCGCGGGCGATGATCAGGCGCTGGATGTCCGAGGTTCCCTCCTCGATCTCCTCGAGCTTTGCGTCCCTCATCCATTTCTCCACGGGGTAGTCGCGCGAGTAACCCCAGCCTCCGAGGGTCTGCACCGCCGCCCAGGAGCACCACATGGCCGTCTCCGAAGCGTGCAGTTTCGCCATCGCCGCCTCCGTCGCGGCGGGTGCACCGCGGTCGAGCATCGCCGCCGCGCGCCACGTCAGCAGCCGCGAGGCGTCGACTCGAAGCGCCATGTCGGCCAACCGAAAGCCGACGGCCTGGTGCTGGGCGATCGGCTTACCAAACTGACTGCGCTCCTTGGCGTAGGCGACGGAGAACTCGAGCGCCGCGCGGGCCAGGCCGGTCGCCGAGGCCGCCAGCGTGACCCGCGAACGGTCAAACGTCTGCATCAGCCCCCGGAACCCCTCTCCTTCATCACCGAGACGCCGGTCAGCGGAGAGGAATACGTCGTCCAGAAACAGCTCGGTATTCCGGATCGCGCGCTGGCCCATCTTGCGAATCGGCGGACCGCAGCTGAACCCCGGGTCTCCGTCCTCGATCACGAAGGCCGTGATCCCCCGGGGGCCAGTGCCGGGTGCCACAGTCGCGAACACGACGTAGAACCGCGCGACGCCCCCATTCGAGGTCCACGCCTTCTGGCCCGACAGGACATAGCCTCCGTTCACCCTGCGCGCATTCGTGCGGATCGAGGCGGCGTCCGAACCGCTCTGTGGCTCGCTGATCGCAAGCGCTCCCAGAGGTGGATCCGCCCCGGTCAGCGCGCGCAGCCAACGCTCCCGCTGCGCCTCGTCGCCGAGCACGAGCACCGGCTCGGCGAAGAACCCGTTCGAAGTGATCAGGTTTCCGATCCCGGCACAGCCGTGCGAGAGCTCCTCCTGTACGACGCACCCGGTCAGACAGTCGGTCATGCCCTCTCCGCCGTACTGCTCGGGCAGCATGAAGGACGTCAGCCCCAGCTTGGCCGCGTTTCGCCATATCTCCCACGGAACCTCGGTGTCGGCCTCGTCCACGGCCCTTGATGCGGGGCGGATCTCCTTGGCCGCAAACTCACGGCACAGGCGCTGTATCTCGAGCTGCTCGTCTGTCAGCTCAATCATTGCCGACAGCGCAGGAGCGCCGCCTCCGCAACCTCCGCGATCCGCGTCCCGACCGTGTGCATGAGATCCTCCGCTCCCGTGGTCACGCGCACATAGCCCGGGAGCCCGAGCTCTGACCCGGGGCGCACGATCAGACCCTGCTCGGCAAGCGCATCGAACACAGCCTGGTCGTCGATCCCGAGCTCGATCAGCACGAAGTTGGCGTCGGATGGCAGGGCTTTCATCCCCGTGCTTTCAAGCGGCGCGACCAGGGCCTCCCGAGCGCAATGAACCTGGTCGCGGCGTTCTGGTAGCAGTTGCACACGTTTCAGGCTCGCCAGCCCAGCGGCCAGCGCGGCGCGATTGACGTTGAACGGCTCGTGCACGGCGTTCACGTGCGGGGCCAGCGACTCATGCACGATCGCGTAGCCGAGCCGCAGCCCCGCAAGGCCAAATATCTTCGAGAAGGTCCGCAGCACGATCACCGGCGCCTCCTGAGCGATGTCCGCGAGGCGGTCGACGCGCTCCGACGGATCGACGTAGTCCACGTAGGCCTCATCGACGACGGCGACGCAACCCGCGGGCAGCCCCTCCACGAACGCCGACCACAGCGCGGGGTCGATTCGCAGCCCAGTCGGGTTGTTGGGATCGCATATCCACGCGAGCTTTGCGTTCGCATGCCGTGCCATGGCCAGCACCGCCTCGAGATCGATCGCCAGCGCGGGGCCTGACTGCACGCGATGCACGACCGCTCCGGCCCCGCGGCAAACCTGTGCGTAGAGGCCGTATGTGGGGCTCGGGATGACCACCGCGTCTCCGGGTTCGATGAACGCCGATACCACCGCGATAGTCAGCGCCTGAATCCCGTGGCCAGGAATCACCTGAGCGGGATCGGCTCCGATCCAGCCAGCAGCGGCAGTGCGGAACTCGTCGTAAGAATCCTCCGGATAGGTCCACGCGAGGTCCAGCGCGTCCGCCGTCTCCTCCAGAACGCCGGGGAGGGGGCCGAAAAGGTTCTCGTTCCAGTTCAGTCGCGTCACGTGCCGGAGTCCAAAGCGCTTTTTGATCTCGTCGCCGCTGACGCCGGGCCGGTACCCGCCGAGGTCGGTCACGCTCGGGCGAAGCGTGCGCGACCATCGGCTCATGTCGTTGGCTGCGCGGCCTTGAGCACTGCCTGGATCACGACCATGGCCGGACCGGGTCGCGACAGGGCCCAATCCAAGTGCTCGCCCAGCCGAGCGGGGGAGCCGGCGCGAACCGGGATGCCGAACGCCTCCGCGATCGCGGCGAAATCCGGCTGCACGAGGTCGACGGCCGTGGTCTCCCCGAACGCGGCCAGCTGGTACTCACGCAGGATCCCGTACCCGCCGTCATCTATAACGAGCAGCTTCGCGGCGACCGAGTCTTGAGCCGCGGTCGCCAGCTCGGCGAGCGCGTACTGCAGTCCGCCATCGCCCACGACCGCGAGCACCGTTCGATCTGGATTCGCGACGCTGGCGCCGATTGCCGCAGGCCATGCGTAGCCGAGCGTGCCGGAGCCGAGGGGATATAGAAACTGCTGGTCGCCGATCACGCGCATGTGCGGAGCCGCCCAGTATCCGAGGATCGTCATATCCCAGGTGGTGATCGCGTCAGGGGGCAGCGCCATCTCGATCGCCGCCAGCAGACCGAGCTCGAGGTCGCGCTGCTGCGCGTTCAGGCCGGCTCGGATTCGCGCGCGCAGTCGGGCGACGCGCTCGCGCGCCTCGGTCCTCGGCCGCGGCTCGAGCCGCTCGAGCAGCGCGTTCAGCGTCGCCTTCGCGTCGCCAATCAGCGCCAGTGCCGGATATGTGGTGCCAACGCGCTCGGCCGCGGCGTCGATTTGGATCAGCCGCCCCGAGAAGCGAAGCTTGTACTGGCCGGTCGTCTCCGCTCCGAGTTCGGTTCCCACGCAAAGGACCACGTCGGCGCCGGCCAGCAGCTCCTGGAAAGCGGCCTCGTCGCAGCCGCAGCCGGCAGCCAGTGGGTGATCGTCTGCAAGCGCACCCTTCGCCATGTAGGTGGTCGCCACCGGCGCGTCCAGCAACTCGGCCACTGCTCGCAGTTCCTGCGCAGCGGCGGATCGCAGCACGCCCCCACCCGCCCAGATCACGGCTCTCTGGGCCTCGTTGAGCAGTGACGCGGCGGCGTCGAGGTCGCTCTCGGGCAGGAGCGGCGGGATCGGTTGCTCCCCAAGCGTGCCGATGTGCGTGGCCGGCGCCTCCTCCGTCAGCACGTCAACTGGAATCTCGATGTATACGGGTCCGCTGGGAGGCGTCAGCGCGATCCTCCACGCCTCGACCATCACCTCGGCGATCGCATTCGCGCTCTGCGCCCTGACCGCGTGCTTGACGACGGGCGCAAACACCGCGAGCTGATCGGGCAGCTCGTGCAGGTAACCGCGGCCGCGGCCGATCAACTCGCGCGGCAGCTGGCTCGAAATCGCGACCACGGGAACGTGGGAGCTCGCCGCCTCCATCAGCGCCGTCAACGAGTTGAGTGCGCCGGGGCCTGTCGAGAGCAGCAGCGGCGCGGCTCGCCCCGAGGTGCGAGCGTAGCCGTCGGCCGCAAATCCCGCTGCCAGCTCGGTCCGCGTGCCGATGGCCCGCACTGGGCTCGTGCGCAACGCCTCCCAGATCGCCAGTGAATGGATTCCCGGCACCCCGAACGCGACCTCGGCACCCAGGCCTTCGACGACCTCCGCGACGACGTGGCCGCCGCTGCGGGTCGCGCTCGCTCCGGCGGTGGTCACGTGTCCAGCCCGAGCCGGTCGCGCACGTAATCCTGGAAGTGTCCGATCAGCATCTCGGCACCTCCGAGCACCCAGCCCCGATCAACCATCCCGGAGGAGGTCCCCCGCTGGGCTGCTTCCACCAGCGCGGTGTCCTCG
>JAFAPR010000334.1 GCA_019247075.1 Solirubrobacterales bacterium | reverse complement strand
TCGGCGCCGGTGCCGCGGGTGGCGATCGCCATCTTGAGCGCGTCGAGCACCAGCGTGGTGTGCATATGGGAGGCCAGCTGCCAGCCGACGATAACGCGTGAATACAGATCGATGATGAAGGCCAGGTACAGCAGCCCCTCCCAGCAGCGCAGGTAGGTCAGGTCGGCGAGCCATAGCTCGTTCGGTCGGCTGGCTTGGAAGCGGCGCTGGACCAGGTCAGTGCCCCGCTGCGCCTGGGGATCGGGCGTGGTCGTCGGTGATGGCCTGCCTCTGCGCTTGGCGCCTTTGATGCCCGCCTGGCGCATCAGCCGGGCGACCCGGTCGCGGCCGATATCGATGCCCTGGCGGCGCAGCTCGTGCCACACGCGCGGGTAGCCGTAGCACTCGTAGTTGGCCCTGTGCACCGCCTGGATCAGCAACAAAAGCCGCTCGTCGTCAATCTGGCGCTGGGAGCGGCAGCCAGACGCGCGCTGGTAGTACGCGGACGCCGACACGCCCAGCGCCTGGCACACCGGCTCGACCCCGAGGTTGCGATTGAGCTCGATGAACATGCTCACCTCGGCCGGTCTGGGTCGAGTTCCCGGGCAAAAAACAATGACGCCGAGCGCAGGATCTCGTTCGCGCGGCGCAGGTCGTGCACCTCCTTACGCAGGCTGCGGATCTCCTCGCGCTCCTCCAAGCTCACCCCCTCGCGCCGGCCTTCGTCGATCTCGGCCTGGCGCACCCGCCGCCGCAGCGTCTCCGCGCCACACCCAGGTCGCGGGCTATCTGCGCGATCGGTCGGCCGGACTCGAACACCAGCCGCACGCCACGCTGGATCAACTCATCGGGGTACTTCTGCGGTCGTGACATGGGTCACGGCTTCCTTTCCCGAGGATGAAATCCTCGTTGCAAGGTCTCCGTAAAACCCAGGCAAGCTCACTGCACCAATTGCTCGGCTTGTGGCATAACCGCCGACGCTCGATCCTCGCGGGCCGCCAGCACTTGGTCAACGAGGCCGAGCAGCTCTTGTGCGAGCTGCCGTTGGAGCTTCGCGAGCAGCTGCCGGATACCAAGTCGGTGCGCCCGAGACTGGCTGCCCTGCAGCGTCGCAACCGTCGCCGGCGCTATGACCGACCCACGCGGCTGCGTCTGCAATTGCTCGACGGCTACCGCCAGCAGATTCCACGCGCTCGATCGCGAGGAGAAGCAGGTCATCGCTCACCTGGAGGAGTTTCGCCAAGCGTCGAGCCGCTCTGGCGCACGAGCTATCGGCGCATTCTTGCAACTGCGAGCTTTCGACCCGCAGCACCTTGACTTGATGGCATGAAGGGCCCGGCGGGTTTCGGCGGCCCGGGCGTTCGTGTCCGGGGAGGTGGCCGGCCCTCCGTCCCGAAGTGCAGTCTTGTGACCGCGCGGAATTGGGCCGTGCGGCCGGACAATTCGAGAGGAGGACCAACCGTGGATAACGGTACGCGTTGGGTCGGCATCGACCTCCATCGCCGGCGCTCGTTCATCACCGCCATCGACGAGCAAGGCGAGGTGTCGCTTCGCCGGCAGATCGTCAACGACCGAGAGGCGTTCCTCGAGCTGCTGGGCGACCCCGAGGGGACGCACGTGGCGCTTGAGGCGACCTACGGCTGGGAGTGGCTGGCGGACGTGCTCGAGGACGCCGGCTTTGAGCTGCACCTAGCGCATCCGCTGCGCACGCGGGCGATCGTCGGGGTGTTGGTCGAGCGATTGGGCGATCTCTGACTCGAGCTCTGAGATCTGCTCGACCATCGTCTGCAGTGTGCGCGTCAGCCGCAGCACGATCGAGCGTCGCCGGCGGGTGTCGAGTTCGCCCGCGCGGCCGGCGGGAGCGGAACGCAGCCGCGCAAAAGCAGCTGCGCCGGAGTCTTGCGGTTGGTGTAACGATCCGCCTTCAAAGCGCGGCCAGGCGCCTTTCGCCCAGCCCTCGGGCATCCAGCGGGCTCGGATAGCGAGCCAAGACGCCAGCGAGATCGGGCTATCGATCGCTCTGAACAACCCGACCGGGCCGGGCCAGAACCGCTCAAGCTCCGCGCGCAGCTGGTTGCCCAGCGCCACCCTGGCACAGACCAGATCCTCGCGTGCGCGCATGATCGCCCCAAGCGCCTTGGTCTGATCACAGTCGGGCTCAAGCAGCCGAAAGCGGTGCCGGTCGGTGC
>JAFAPR010000106.1 GCA_019247075.1 Solirubrobacterales bacterium | reverse complement strand
CAGGAGCCCTTCCGAGCTCTGTTCACGCAAGGAATGATCCTGGGGCCCGACGGCAACAAGATGTCGAGCTCGAAGGGCAACGTGATCCTGCCGCGCAGGATCGTCGACCGCTTCGGCGCCGACTCGGCGCGGGCGTATGTACTCTTCGTTGGCCCCGCCGATCAAGACGCCGCCTGGTCGGACCGGGGCGTCGAGGGCGTCTACCGATTCCTGGCGCGGCTGTGGCGGCTCGGCGATCAGCTGGCGGGCCAGCCCGGGGCCGTCGACCAACCCCCGGGCCCGATCGGCGAGGACGAGGCGCTTGTGCGCAAGGCAAACTGGGCGATCGAGAAGGTCACCGGCGATCTCGGCGAGCGGTTTGCGTTCAACACCGCGATCGCGGCCGTCATGGAGTTGGTGAACGAGATCAACAAGCGCGCCGGCGCGAGCGTGCACACTCGCCGCTTCGCGACCGCCACCGCGGCCTCACTGGTGTTCCCCTTTGCGCCCCACGTGGGGGCCGAGGTGTACGAGTTGCTGACCGGACGTCGCGTCTGGGAGGAGCCGTGGCCGGTGGCCGATCCCGCGATGCTCCAGGCGGACACCTTCGAGCTGGTCATTCAGGTCAACGGCAAGGTCCGCGACCGCGTCAATGCGCCCACGGGTGCCGCGCGCGAGGAACTCGAGCGGCTCGCCCTCGAGGCCCGCGGCGTCCGCGCCCACCTCGACGGCCGCCGGGTGACGAAGATCGTCGTGGTGCCGGACAAGCTCGTGAACATCGTCGTCCAGTAGCCCGGACAAGCTCGTGAACATCGTCGTCCAGTAGCCGGGACCAGTCGCAGTGTCATCTGCCGGTTCCCTCCAGCCCTCGTTCAAGCCCGCCTACCTGATCCACGGAGACGATCACGGACGGATCGCAGAGCGGCGTGCGCGACTGCGGGCAATGGCCGAGCAGGCCAGCGGGGCCCAGGGGGTCGAGGTGTTCGAGGGAGAAGCTGCGAGGCCCGAGGCGGTCGCGGCCGCACTGGCCGCCATGACCTTCGCGCTAGGTCGCCGGTTCATCATCATTGACGGCGTGGAGCGCTGGGGGGAGAAGGCGGTCGCGCCGGTGCGGGAGGCGCTCGCCTCGATGGCTCCCGAGACTACGGTCGCGTTCTTCGCGCGCGAGGAGCCCCGCCTCACCGTCAGCTCCGCGCTGAAGGAAGCCGTTCGCGCGGCCGGCGGCCACGTTGAGGCGCAGCAGAGCGTGAAGCCTTGGGAGCTTCCCCGGTGGGTGGCGGCGCGGGCCCGCGAACTCGGGCTGGAGCTCGACCACGAGGCCGCGCGCGCCCTCGTCCACCACGTCGGCGAGCGCCAGCAGCGGCTCCAGCGCGAGCTCGAGAAACTCGCACTCAGCTGTGGGCCTGGCTCCCGGTTGAGCGCTGCGGACGTGGAGGAGCTGAGCGCCCCTTCCGGGGAACGCAAGGTATGGGCGCTGGCGGACGCGGTGCTGGCCCGCGACCCACAGGCGGCCATGCGCCTCTATCTGACGCTACGCGCCCAGGGTGAGCGCTCCCCCGGACTGCTCTACTGGATGACCCAGCGCCTGCGCCAGGCGGCGGAGATCGCTGCGCGGCTTGACGAGGGCGAGCCGCCCGGCGAGATCAAGCGCGGGCTGAGGTTGCCTTCCCGGGCCGCGGACAAGCTCATCGCCGACGCGCGCCGCGCGGGCGCCGAGGAGCTCCGCCGGGGGCTCGAGCAGCTCGCCGACCTCGAGCTGTCCTCGCGCGGCGGGGGGCCGCGAGCAGCGAGCGAGGACGCCGCGATGACGATCGCAATCGCTCGAATCGCGAGCCGCTAGGGCGCGTCGATCAGGCTTCCTCGCCGCCGCGCCGCACGCGCGCTGCCCGCGACTTCTTGCGCGCGCCGGTGTTCTTGTGCAGCGCCCCGCGCTTGACCGCCTTGTCGATCGTCTGCACCAAGGCGCGGTGCTCGCTGTCGGCGGCCTCGTCCTCGCCGGCTGACATGGCCCGCTCCAGACGCCGGAAGTAGGTCTTGATCTTCGACGTGTAGCGGCGGTTCTCGAGACGCTCCCGGTGTGAGCGCAGGATCCGTTTCTTTTGTGAGTGGATGTTTGCCATCGTGAGGAGTGCGCGGCCGGCTGGCCCGCCCGAGCGCGGCCTTACTATAGCTACAGCCTTGTCAGTCGAGAGCCCGCAGGCGGCCGGTCCGTCGCCGCCTCAGCCAGGCCTGCCCGGCAGGCCCCGGCGCCGGATCGCCCTGAACACGGCGATCTTCGCGCTGGCGACCGCGCTTTCGCGCATCGCCGGATTGGGGCGCGAGGTGGTCCAGGCCGCCTTCTTCAACACCTCTCCCGCGGCGTCGGCGTTCACGCTAGCCGCGCAAGTCCCCAACCTGATGAGCAACCTCTTTTCCCAGGCCGCGTTATCGGCCGCGTTTGTGCCGGTGTTCACGGAGATGCTGCACGAGGGGCGCAAACGGGATGCGTTCAGGCTCGCCTCGGCGCTGTTCTGGGTGATCCTGATCGTGCTCGGCGCGATGACGGCCCTGTGGATGGTGCTGGCCGGCGTGATCGTGCCCGCATTCACCGGTGCGCACGTCCCGAACGACCTCGCGGCCGGCCTCTCGCGAGTGCTGTTCCCAGTGGTGCTGTTGATGAGTCTCACGGGGCTGCTCGTCGGCATCTTGCAGGCCTACGACGAGTTCACGATCCCCGCGCTCGCCCCGGCGGTGTGGAACGTCGTGATCGTGGCCCTGCTGGTGGGGATCCACCCGCTGTTCCACGGCGAGGACGGCGTCTACGCCTACGCGATCGCGTGGCTGGCCGCGACCATGGTGCAGTTTCTGATCGTGGGCGCTGCGCTCGGCCGGATCGACTTCCGGCTGACCACCAAGGTCAACCTGCGCGACCCCGCGATCCGCCAGGTGTTGATCCTCTTTTTGCCGGTGACGATGAGCATCGGCATCATCAACCTCGACATCTTCATCAACGCCGGGCTCGGCTCGCTTGTCTCGCCGCATGCCCCCGCCGCGATCAACGACGCCTTCCGCATCTACATGCTCCCCCAGGGCGTGTTCAGCGTCGCTGTCGCGACCGTGCTGTTCCCCACCCTGAGCCGACTGGCGGTCAGGCGCGACACGGACGCCATGCGCCGCGTAGTGGCCAACGGGATGCGCCAGATCAACCTGCTGCTGATCCCCTCGGCGGGGCTGCTCGTCGTGCTGGCGACCCCGATCACCCGACTCGTCTACCAGCATGGAACCTTCGGTCCCTACTCCACCCATTTGGTGGCGATCGCCTTGTTCTGGTTTGCCTTCAGCCTCCCATTCGCGGGCGTAAACCTGCTGCTCACCCGGACCTTCTTCGCGCTGAAGCGACCGTGGATCCCGACGAAGCTCGCCGCTATGAACATGGTGGTGGACGTCATCGTGAGCTTCGCCTTGTACAAGCCGCTGGGGATCCAGGGACTCGTGATCGGGACAGTCGCGGCCAACGTGGTCATGACCGCGCTCCAACTTCAGCGCCTGCGGGCCGGCTTCAGCGGGCTCGAGGGCGTCCAGACGCTGATGATCACGATCCGCGTCCTGGTCGCCTCGGCGATCATGGCCGCGGTCGCCTGGGCCGTGTGGATGGGCCTCGACTCACTCGTGGGCCGCTCGCTGCCGGGACAGATCATCTCGGTAGGGGGTGCAGTGGCGGGCGCCTGCGCGCTCTACGGGTGGCTGGTGCTCGCAATGCGGATCCCGGAGGCGCGTCAGATCAAGCAGCTGGTCACGAGCCGGCTACGGCCGCGCGCCGCCGGCTGAACTCCATCCGCCCGCCTACCCTAAAAGCGCCGATGAGTGATCAGGCCAATATTCGCAACTTCTCGATCATCGCCCACATCGACCACGGGAAGTCGACGCTCGCCGACCGGATCCTGGAGCTCACGCATACGATCGACCCGCGCGCGATGCGAGCGCAGGTGCTCGACACGATGGAGCTCGAACGCGAGCGCGGGATCACGATCAAGGCGCGTGCGGTGCGCGTCTTCTTTCAGTCCCGGCGCGATGGCCAGACCTACCAGCTCCACCTGATCGATACCCCGGGCCACGTGGATTTCACTTACGAAGTCTCGCGCTCGCTCGCGGCCTGCGAGGGCGCCCTGCTGATCGTCGATGCTTCCCAGGGGGTGGAGGCCCAGACCGTCGCCAACACGTACCTGGCGATCGACGCCGGCCTCGAACTGATCCCGTGCCTGAACAAGGTCGACCTCCCAGGCGCCGAGCCCGGGCGGGTCGCGAGCGAGGTCGCCGACCTCCTCGGCGAGCCCGCGGAGAAGGTGGCGCGCATCAGCGCCAAGACGGGCGAGGGCGTCGAAGGTCTCCTCGAGGAGCTTGTCGCGCGTGTACCACCGCCGCGGGGAGACCCCGATGCGCCGCCCCGCGCGTTGATCTTCGACTCGCAGTTCGACCCCTACCGCGGGGTGATTGCCTACATCCGCGTCGTGGACGGGACGTTCTCTCGAGGCGAGGCGATCCGCGCGATGCAGGCCGGCACGGCCGCCGAGATCGACGAGATCGGGTTTTTCACGCCCCAGATGAGGTCGGCTCCCGCGCTGACCGCCGGCGAGGTGGGCTTCCTCACCACCGGCGTGAAAGATGTCACCAAGCTCCGGGTCGGCGACACGCTTACGACCGCCAAGAACCCGGCCCGCGAGCCGTTGCCCGGCTACCGCGAGGTCAAGCCGATGGTGTTCTGCGGGGTCTATCCGATCGACTCCGACGACTATCCAGATCTGCGCGATGCGCTGGAGAAGCTCTCCCTCAACGACGCGGCGCTCACCTTCGAGCCCGAGAACAGCGACGCCCTCGGCTTCGGCTTCCGCTGCGGCTTCCTCGGGCTCTTGCACATGGACATCGTGCGCGAGCGGCTCGAGCGCGAGTACGACCTCCAGCTGCTGCAGACGATGCCGGGCGTGGAGTACGAGGTGACGCTCGCCGACGGGGAGCTCGTGCCGGTCCGCTCTCCCAATGAGATGCCTGACGCCGCGCGGGTCGCGGCCGTGCGCGAGCCCTACATCCGCGCCCAGTTGCTGGCGCCCCGCCAGTTCATCGGCACCATCATGGAGCTCTCCCAGGAGCGGCGGGGCAGCTCGCAGGGCATCCACTTCCTCTCGACCGAGCGCGTTGCGCTCACCTACGACCTGCCCCTCCAGGAGATCGTCCTCGACTTCTTCGACCAGCTCAAGTCGCGCACGCGCGGCTACGCCTCGCTCGACTACGAGCCGATCGGCTTGCGCGAGTCAGACCTCGTCAAGCTCGACATCCTGCTTGCGGGCGAGCCGGTCGACGCCCTCTCGATGCTCGTCCACCGGTCCAAGGCGTACGACGCGGGTCGTGCGATGGCCGAGAAGCTGCGCGAGAAGATTCCCCGCCAACAGTACGACGTCCCGATCCAGGCGGCGGTGGGCTCGCGCATCATCGCCCGAGAGACGATCAAGGCGTACCGCAAGGACGTTACGGCCAAGTGCTATGGCGGTGACATCACCCGCAAGCGCAAGCTGCTCGAGCAGCAGAAGCGCGGCAAGCAGCGGATGAAGCAGGTGGGCCGCATCGAGGTCCCCCAGGAGGCCTTTCTGGCGGTACTCGAGCTCGGCGGGGCGAGCTCGCGCTAGCGCCTGCACAAGGGTCGGCTCCGGGGACGGCGCCTCGCTGCGGGGTCAGCGGTCTGTCTACAGCCAGGCCTGCCGGTCGGCGGGACCGTGGACCTGATGCAAGCCACCGCCGGGCGGGTAGCGGCGATAACGGGCTGCCCGGTGGCGAGCTCCCCTGCAGCCGAAGAACCACATGACGAAGAAGATCCAGGCTCCGCCGATCAGAACCGTGCCGGTGATCACCAGCGCCACGAGCACCACCACCACGGCGCATAGGCACAGGGTCGCCAGCAACCCGACCGGGCCGCGGATCGGCACCGCCGCCCGCGAGCGCGCCGGCACCGGCCGCTCGTCGGGGAGGTCCGCGACCAGGGCGTCGAGTTCACCGTACGTGCGAGCCGCAAACGCGGCACCGAGCCGCTGCTCGAGCTCCTCGGCCAGCAACCGACCCTCGGCCGCCGCCTTGCGTAGCCGCTCGGCGGTCTGCTCGCGGTCCGCGTCCGAGGCTCTGAGTGTGCTGCGGAGTGCCATCTCGCTTCTCCTATTAACGTTACCGCTGATGGCGCCGGCGGTCGCGGGATGAGCTCCGATGGATCTGGGGCTGCGAAACCGCGCTTTTATCGTGACCGGCGCCTCGGGTGGGATCGGCGGCGCGGTCGTGGAGATGCTCGCACATGAGGGGGCCTCGGTGCTGCTCGTGGGTCGCCGCGAGGCTCCGCTGCGCTCCCTGGCCGAGAGCTGCGGCGCGTTTGGGCGGGCCGAGCCGCTGGCGCTCGACATCACCTCGCTGCACGCCGGCGAGCGCCTTGCGGCGGAGTGCGAGCAGCGGTTCGGTCGCATCGACGGACTCGTCAATGGCGCCGGGACCACCGCGGCGCGCTCGCTCGAGGAGCTCACCGACGACGATTGGCAGCGCCAGTGGGAGCTCAACGTGCTCGCGCCAATGCGCCTGATGCGTGCGGCCGCGCCGAGGATGGCCGACAGGGGTTTTGGCCGCATCGTCAACGTTTGCTCCTCCTCGGGCAAGCGGCCGTCGAGCACGAACGTGGCCTATTCGGTCTCCAAGGCGGCGGAGCTGTCGCTGTCGCGCGCGTTCGCCGACCTGTACGCGAGCCGCGGTGTGCTGGTCAACGCCGTCGCCCCCGGCCCGGTGGCTGACGACGTGTGGCTCGCGCCGGGCGGCCTGGCCGACGAGCTCGCACAGCGAAGCGGCGCCTCGCGCGAGGAGGTGCTGGCCAACACAGCTTCACGCGTCCCGCTGGCCCGCCTCGCCACGGCGCAAGAGATCGCGGCTGTGGTCGTCTTCCTCTGCTCGGAGCTGGCCTCTAACGTGGCTGGCGCGGCTTGGTCGGTGGACGGCGGCAGCGTGCCCGTGATCATCTGAGGTCGCGGCCTGCGCATAGACTGCGGCCTCGTGCCGCCGGCCACCGACGCGATCGGCAAGATTTACCCCGCGACCGTCTACGCAGTGGGGCGCGAGAAGGTACGCGAATACGCGGCCGCGGTGGGGGAGACCAGCCCGCTTCACTTCGACCTCGTCGCGGCCCGGGACGCGGGATACGCGGACGTCGTGGCCCCGCCTATGTTCGCCGTCGTCTACGCCGGGCACTCGGTCGTGCAAGGGATCTTCGACCCGGAGCTCGGGATTGACTTCGCCCACCTGGTCCACGGCGGCCAGGCATTCAGCTGGGGGCCGCTGGTGGTCGCCGGCGAGGAGATCGAGACCGCTACCACGGTAAAGGAGATCTCCGCGCGCGGCGAGCTCAGTTTCTACGTCTTCGAGTCGGTCTCGCGCAACCGGTCTGGCAAGACGGTCTGCATTGGCACCTGGACCAACATCGTCAGGAGCGGGGGATGACTCTCTCTCGGGGCGAGACGTTCGAGCTCAAGGTCACCCCCGATCCTTACGTCGCCATCCGCTACGCGGGCGCCTCGGGCGACTTCAACCCGATTCACATCGATGAGGAGTTTGCCCGCAGCGTGGGGCTGCCGGCCCGCATCCTGCACGGGCTGTGGACGATGGCTCAGGTCGCGCGGGCGCACACGGAGGCCGCTGGGGGTCCGGAAAGGCTGCGCAGCCTCTCCGTCCAGTTCCGAGGCATGGGGATGCTCGGGGCCGAGATCACGGTCACGGGCACGGTCCGGGCGGTCGAAGGTGCTGTCGCGACCGTCGACTCCGAAGCGCGCCAGGGAGGGCGTCGCATCATCCGCAACGGCGTGGCGGAGGTGACTGTCGATTAGCGCGGCCGGCCGCCGGACCGTCACCGGATAGGTGGCGTCGGCCGTCTCTTCCAGCTTCACCGGAGCGCGGCATCCCGCACCTACAATCGTCAGTAATCGCCTCCGGAGGCACCGGGATTGTGTCCGTCGGAAAAAGTCAGGAAAGCTGGGTGATAAGACACCACCAGGGAAACGAGAACGAGGATCCCCTCCTGCCGCTGAGCGGCCGCCAGGAGCTGGTCTTGCGCAAGGTGGTCGAGGAGTATCTCGAGGCGGGTTCACCGGTGGGCTCGAAGGCGCTGGCCGCCGACGTCGAGTGGGGGCCCTCGACGATCAGGCACGAGCTCGCCAACCTCGAGGAGCTGGGGCTGCTCGCGCACCCGCATACCTCCGCCGGCCGCGTTCCCACCGAGGCCGGTTATCGCTACTTCGTCGACCGCCTGCTCCCCGAGCTAGATACGGAGTCCCGCCCGGCGCTCTCGCTGTCGCTCGTGCGGCGCGAGTTGGACGAGGCCATGCGCGTCACCACCGAGACCCTGTCGCAGGTGACGAACCTGCTGGCGATCGTCACCGCCCCACCGATCGAGACTTCGACCATCCGCCATGTCGAGGTGCTCCCGCTCCAGCCTCAGGTTCTGATGGTGGTGGTCATCACCTCCACCGGCGGCGTCACGAAACGTATGTTCACGTTCCCGCGTCCGGTCGATTCCGGCCTGGTGCAGTGGGCGTCTTCCTACCTCAACGAGCGGCTGGTTGGGCTGGGCCTGGGGGCGCGGATGATCCATCAGCGTCTCCACGACCCTTGCCTGTCGACGACCGAGGCCGAGTTCCTGGCCGCGCTCGCGCCCGTCTTCACAGAACTGGAGGAGTCAGCGCAGGAGTCGATGTACGTGGAGGGTGCCGCGCGTCTGCTGCGCATCGATCGGTTTGGCGATGTGTCGCAGCTGCAGTCGCTGATGGAGATGCTCGAGCGGCGGGTGAGCCTCCTCTCCGTCCTGCGCTCCGCCCTCTCCGAGCGGGGCGTGCTGGTACGGATCGGCGCTGAGAATGACGCTCCGGCGCTGCACTCCGTGGCCGTGGTGGCGGCGAGCTACGGCTTGCCGCAGCGGCAGCTCGGCACGGTGTCGGTGATCGGGCCGCTGCGCATGGATTACGGCCGCGCGATCCGTTCCGTCCGAGAGGCGGCCTCTCAGTTGTCCTGGTTCGTCACCGACTTCTACGACGAGCGATGAGCACCGGTCAGGCTCGACGCGACTACTACGAGATCCTGGGTGTCCCCCGGACGGCGTCCGAGGCCCAGATCAAGAGTGCTTTCAGGCGCCTGGCGCGCGAGCTTCATCCTGACGTCAACGACCAGGATCCGAACGCCGAGGAGAAGTTCAAGGAGGCCGCCGAGGCGTACGAGGTCCTCTCCGATTCCGAGCGGCGCGCGGTCTACGACCGCTACGGGCACGAAGGGCTGCGCAGCGGCGGCTACTCCCCCAACTTCGAGGGCTTCGGCTCGATGGCCGACATCTTCGAGACCTTCTTCGGGGGCGCCGGCAGCCCATTCGGCGACCTCTTCGGCGCTGCCGGCGGCCGCGGCCGTCCCGGCGGCCCGACACAGGGCGGCGACGTCGCGGTCAGGGCGCAGATCGACCTAGCCGAGGCTGCGCGCGGCTGCACGGTCCCCGTCTCCTTGGAGGCGATCGTTCTCTGTGAGCACTGCCATGGCAACGGCGCCGAGCCCGGCACACCGATCGAGACTTGCGCCCAGTGCGGTGGGTCCGGCCAGCTCCGATCCGTCTCGCGCACGCCGTTCGGCCAGGTCATGCGCACGACCGTCTGCGACAGCTGCGGTGGCGATGGCCGCGTTGCGACCAAACCCTGCCGGACATGCCACGGCCGCGGGCGCAAGGTGCAACGCGTCAAGCTGACCGTCGACGTGCCCGCCGGGATCGCCGACGGCCAGCGCATCAGGATCACGGGGCGCGGCCACGTGGGTGAGCATGGCGGTCCTCCCGGCGACCTCTACGTCGAGGTGCGCGTACGGGAGGATCCGCGCTTCATGCGCGACGGTGATGACCTCGTGACCGCGGTCGATGTGCCGGCTCCGCTTGCGGCCCTCGGCACCACCGTTGCGGTGCCGACTGTCGTGGACGGCGAGGTCGAGCTCGAGATTCCGGCCGGCACGCAGCCCCACGAGACCTTCAAGGTGCGAGGCAAGGGGATGCCTTCGCTGCGCGGCCGCCGTAGCGGCGACCTGCAGGTGATCGTCAACGTGATCGTGCCTCGCCAACTGAACCGCGAGCAGCGCGAGCTGATGGAGCAGGTCGCGAACTCGCTCGGCGAGCACAACGTCCGCTCTGAGGAAGGCGTGTTCGGCAAGCTTCGCCGCGCCTTCGGCGGTTGATCCGTCTCGCGGTTCGGGTCCGGCGCGAACAGGCCGAGGTGGTGCTCGCCGAGCTGCTCGAGCTGGTGCCCGACGGTGTCGAGGAGGTGGCAGCCGCTGACGACCTGGTTGAGTACGGGGTGTATGGGGCGCCCGGAGAGCTGCCCGCGCTGCCCGACTTGCAGGCCGCGGCTGGCGGCGCACTGGTCGAGATCTCGACCGCCCAGGTCGACGACGACTGGGGAGAGCGGTGGCGCGCGTTTCACCGCCCGGCGGTCATCGCCGGGACGCTCACGGTCCGCCCGCCGTGGGAGCCCCCCGGCTCGACACCGCTCGACGTGGTGATAGACCCGGGCCAGGCGTTTGGCACCGGCGCGCACGCGACCACGCGTCTGTGCCTCGAGCTGCTACTCGCCATCCCCGTCGGTGGCAGCTTCCTCGACCTCGGTTGCGGCTCGGCGGTGCTGGCCATCGTCGCCGCGCGGCTCGGCTTCGCTCCCGTGCTCGCGGTCGACAACGACCCGGCGGCGGCCGCGTCCGCGCGCGCCAACGCGGCGGCCAACGGGGTGGACGTCGAGGTGCGACGGCTGGACCTGCGTTCGCAGCAGGTGCCGGCCGTGTCCACGGTCGCCGCCAACCTGCTAGCGCCCCTGCTCGAGCGGTGGGCGGGCGACCTCGCCGCGGCCCCAAGCCTGCCGCGGCGGATCATCGCCGGCGGCCTGCTGGCTTGCGAAGCCGACTCGATCGCGGCGGTCTTCGCCGAATCCGGGCTGAGGGAAAGTGATCGGCGGGAGCACGGCGGCTGGGCCGCGCTGCTGCTCTGCTCGTGAGGCGTCGCGCCGCGGCCAGCATGGCGCGAAGGGATCGGTAGCGGGCTCTATCCTCACCGGATATGACCGTCCTCGACCAGGTTCGCTCCGATATGACGGCCGCAGTGAAGGCACGCGAGCGCGAGCGCGCGGGCGCGCTCCGGATGGTGCTCTCGGAGCTCCAGAAGGCCGCCAAGGACGGCAACGACGACGAGGTCGCCGTGTTGCGCCGGGAGCGCAAGCGCAGATTGGAAGCGGCCGCGCAGTTCCGCGACGGCGGCCGGCCCGAGCTAGCCGATCGCGAGCAGTCCGAAGCGACGCTGATCGAGACCTACCTGCCCACGGAGCTCGACGACTCAGAGCTCGATGCGATCGTCGCCGAGGCGGTGGCGCAGACGGGCGCAACCAGCCCGAAAGACATGGGCAAGGTGATGAACGCCGTACTGGCCGAGGCCAGTGGCCGGGTCGACGGCAGGCGCGCCTCGGCGCGCGTGCGTGAGGCGCTCACCCCGTGACGCGTAGACAGATCGAGCTCGACAACCAGGTCGCGCTCGAGCTTGCCGGCAGCGAGGACGCGGTCCTGCGCGCGCTCGAGGGCCACCTCGATTGCGACATCCACCTGCGCGGCAACGTGCTCACCCTCGACGGCTCCCCCGAGGCGGTCGACAGCGCTGCGGCCGTTGTGCGCGAGCTCTCCGAGCTGATCGCGCAGGGCCACGAGATCGCTCCCGGCACGATCGAGGCGGTCACCCGCGCGCTCGACGAGCACACCTCGCCGGCGCGGATTCTCGAAGACGTGGTCTGGCGCCACCGCGCGACCAAGGTCTCGCCCAAGACCGTCAACCAAAAGCGCTACGTCGACTCAATCCGCCGCAACACGATCACCTTTGGTATCGGTCCCGCCGGGACCGGCAAGACCTTCCTCGCGGTCGCGCTCGCCGCCGCGGCACTGAGCCGCCGCGAGGTCAACCGGATCATCCTGACGCGCCCGGCGGTCGAGGCCGGCGAACGGCTCGGGTTCCTCCCCGGGGACCTGATGGCCAAGGTCGACCCGTACCTGCGGCCGCTGTTCGACGCCCTGCACGACATGCTCGAGCCCGAGCGGGTGTCGCAGCAGCTGGAGCGCGGGGTGATCGAGGTGGCCCCGCTGGCATTCATGCGGGGTAGAACCCTGAACGATTCCTTCATCATCCTCGACGAGGCCCAGAACACCAGTCCCGAGCAGATGAAGATGTTCCTCACGCGTCTGGGCTTCAACTCGAAGATGGTCGTGACGGGCGACATCACGCAGATCGACCTTCCGCGCGAGCAGGATTCGGGGCTCGTGGTCGTGGCCGACATCCTGCGCGAGGTCGAGGGGATCGAGTTCATCCGCTTCGGCGAGGAGGATGTCGTCCGCCACAAGCTCGTGCGCCGGATCGTGGCCGCGTACAACGAGCACTCCCAGCGGCTCGCACCCGAGCTGCGCCCGCGCACCAGGCCGCAAGCGCGGGGGGCATGAAGCCGCGGGGCGTGCGAGAACGACGCCGAAGCGTGGCGGGACTCGAGATTGAGTTCATTGCCGACGGCGTTCCCGCCGTCGCGGATGCCGAGCTCAACAGGCTGTGCGCCACAGCTCTGGCGCGCGTTGGCGTCACCGAAGGCCACGTTGCGATCGAGTTCGTCGACGAAGAGCGCATCCGCGAGCTCAACCTTCGCCACCGCAACATCGATCAGCCGACGGACGTCCTCTCGTTCGGCGTCGACGAGGCGGGCCCCGCCGCAGGGCCGCGGGAGCTTGGCGACATCGTGATCTGTCCGGCTCGCACCGAAGACCTTCGCGAAGCCGTGATCCACGGTGCCCTCCATCTAACGGGGATGGACCACGAGACCGACGCCGGCGAGATGCTCGCGCTCCAGGAAGACCTCCTGCGCTGCCGGCAGACGTGAGCGAGGTAAAGACCCGCTCGGGCTTCGTGGCCCTCGCCGGGCGACCGAACGTCGGCAAGTCAACGCTCGCCAACGCGCTCGTCGGCGCCAAGGTGGCGATCGTCTCCGATAAGCCGCAGACGACACGACGGGCGATCCGGGGGGTCGCGAGCGGCCCCGACTGGCAGCTGGTGCTCGTCGACCTGCCGGGCGTACAGCGCCCGCGGGACGCGCTCACAAGCCGGATGCAGCGGCGCGTGGAGCACGAGCTGGCCGAGGCCGACGGATGCCTGTTCGTGGTGAGCGCACAACAGGGCATCGGGCCGGGCGACCACTTCATCGCCCGCCTGCTTCGCTCCGTGCCGACCTGGACGGTGATCGCGGTCAACAAGATCGACGCCGCCGATCGCGCGCGGACGGTGGCGGCGCTCAGCGCCGCTGCCGAGCTCGGGATCTCGGACCACATCTTCCCGGTCTCCGCCCGCACGGGTGACGGGATAGCCCCGCTGGCGCAGACCCTCACCGAGCTCCTGCCGCCGGGTCCGTTCTACTTCGAGCCGCGCCAGCAAACCGACCAGGCCCAGTCAGTGCTGATCGCGGAACTGGTCCGCGAGCAAGTCCTGCGACTTACTCGGGAGGAGGTACCCCACGCGGTCGAGGTTGAGGTCACGGAGATTGAGCCGGCGGACGCCGTGGTGCGGATCGAGGCCGTGATCTTGACCGAGACCGAATCGCAGAAGGGAATCCTGATCGGGGCGGGAGGGCGAATGATCAGGGCGATCGGAACCGCGGCGCGGCGCGCGATCGAGCGGGAGCTCGAGGCCCGGATTCACCTCGATCTAACCGTGCGGACGAGGCGCCACTGGCGGGCTGACGAGCGACTGCTGGACAGGCTGGGGATCGAGTAGGCCCCGGTTGACACAATCGAGCCGATGGACGACTCGGACATCGCCTTCGACGACCGCGGGCTGGTCCCGTGCGTGGTTCAGGATTGGCGCACCGGCGAGGTGCTGACGCTCGCCTACATGAACCGCGCCACGCTCGCCAAAACCAGGGAGACGGGCGAGGCCTACTTCTTCAGCCGCTCCCGAGACGAGCTCTGGCACAAAGGGGAGACCTCGGGCAACGCCTTCACTGTCGCCGCGATTCGCTACGACTGCGATGGCGATGCGCTGCTCGCTCTGGTGCAGCCTGCGGGTCCGGCGTGCCACACAGGGGAGCGCACCTGCTTTTACCGCGGCGAGTTCGAGCCCGCCGCCCCGCACGAGGCCCTGCCGACGCTCGAGCGGACCATCGCCGACCGCGCCCGCAAACGACCGCCAAGCTCTTACACGGCGCAGCTGCTCTCCGACCCTGCGAGATCGCGCGCCAAGGTATTGGAGGAGGCGCAGGAGCTGGTCAGAGCCGCCCGCGAGGAGTCCCCGGAGCGCGTGTCGGAAGAGGCGGCCGACGTCCTCTACCACGTCGCGGTGCTCCTCCGCGACCGTGAGCTCAGCTTCACCGACGCCGAGCGGGTCCTCGATGGCCGTCGCGAGCGCTGAGCGCTCGGGCGGCGACGACCGCGGCCACTTCGCCGAGCGCGTGAGGCCCTCGCTGGAGGAAACCAGCGCACTTGCGCGGCAATACAACCTGATCCCGGTGGCGCAGACCTTCATCGACGACACGGAGACCCCCGTCTCGGCGTTCCTCAAGCTGAGGGGAGACGGACCCGCCTTCCTGCTCGAGTCCGCCGAGCAGGGCCGCGTGGGCCGCTACTCGTTCATCGGCTTCGCCCCGCGCCAGGTGGTGCGCTGGTCGCTGAAGGACGGCGGAGATCCGTACGCGCTCGCGGCGGCGCAGCTGGCCCACTTCCGGGCCGCCCCCAGCCCGGGGCTGCCGTTCGCGGGCGGCGCCGTGGGCCTGTTCGCCTACGACCTGGTGCGCACGGTGGAGCCCCTTGGACCCCCTAATCCCGACCCGCTGGGACTGCCCGATCTGGCGCTGATGCTGACCGGTCCGCTTGTCGTCTTCGACCACCTCAAGCACACCATCACCGTGCTCGCCAATGCGTACGCCGATGAGGCTCTCGAGCGCTCCCACAAGGAGGCACTGGAGACCATCGCCTCGGTGCGGCGGCGCCTGAAGGAGGCCGTGCCACGCCCCGACCCGCTGCCCTCGCCCGACCGCCGCATGCCCGACTTTCGCTCGGGCATGGCACCGGGCGCCTTCGAGGCCGCGGTCTCGCGGATCATTCAATACATCCGCGCGGGCGATGCCTACCAGGTGGTGCCGTCTCAGCGGTGGTCGGCGGCCGTTCCGGTGCAGGCCTTCTCCATCTACCGAGGACTGCGCGCGGTGAACCCGAGCCCGTACATGTACTTCCTCGACTTCGGCGACTTCGAGGTGGCGGGGGCCAGCCCGGAACCGCTGATCACCGTCAGCGGACCCCGCGTCTCCACCCGACCGATCGCGGGCACGCGGCCGCGCGGCGCGACCATCGAGGAGGATCGCCGCTTGGCGCAAGAGCTGCTCTCTGACCCCAAGGAGCGTGCCGAGCACGTGATGCTGGTCGACCTCGGACGCAACGACCTTGGCCGCGTCTGCGCTTACGGGACGGTGCGGGTCGACGAGTTCATGGCGGTCGAGAACTACAGCCACGTGATGCACATCGTCTCCAACGTATCCGGACGCTTGCGACCCGGGGTCGGCGCGCTCGATGCGCTTGCCTCGGTTCTGCCCGCCGGAACCCTTTCGGGCGCACCCAAGGTCCGCGCCATGCAGATAATCGACGAGCTCGAGCCGGTCAAGCGCGGAGGCTATGGCGGAGCGATCGGCTGGGTCAGCTACGAGGGCGACCTCGACACCTGCATTCACATCCGCACGGTGGTCGTCAAGGACGGCGTGGCCCACATCCAGGCCGGCGGCGGGACCGTCGCGGAGGCGCTGCCCGAATTCGAGCAGCGCGAGTCGGAGGCCAAGGCGCGCGCAGTGCTGGAAGCGATCGAGCTCGCGATCGCGCAGCCCGACTGGCCGTAGACCACCCGCAAACGGGCGCTCGGCGCGGGCCCCCCGCTACCGTTCGCCGCGTGCGGGTGTTAGTGGTCGACAACTACGACAGCTTCACCTACAACCTGGTCCAGTACTTGGGCGAGCTCGGCGCCGAGATCGAAGTCGTACGCAACGACCACGCCACGCTCGAAGAGCTCCTGATCCGCGGCTATGACCGCGTGATCGTCTCGCCCGGTCCGTGCACGCCGGATCAGGCAGGCATCTCGCTGGAGGCCGTGCGGCGCTTTCCGGTCGCCGGCATCCCCACCCTGGGCGTGTGCCTGGGGCACCAGGCGCTGGTGCAGGCGTGGGGGGGACGCGTGATCGTGGGCGAACCGGTCCACGGCAAGACGGCCGTGATGGAGCACGACGGACGCTCGATATTCCGCGGCTTAGAGCGGCCGCTCAAGGTCGGGCGCTATCACTCCCTGATCGTCGATCCCGAACTGCCGCCGGCGCTCGAACAAAGCGCCTTCACGGATCAGGTCGTGATGGCCGTCCGCCACCGCGAGCTGCCGGCCGAGGGGGTCCAGTTCCACCCCGAGTCGGTCCTCACCGACCAGGGCAAGGAGCTGCTGTCGAACTTCCTCGTGGCCGTACGGTGAGCGCTTCCGTGACTATCCCCTCCGGCTTCGCGTCCGCGGACCTCGTCACCCGCTCGATCGATCTGCTCTGCGCGGGGCAGGACCTCGACCGCCAGACGGCGGCGGCGGTCCTGTCCGAGGTGATGGAGGGCAACACCACCGAGGTGCAGATCGCCGCCTTCCTGATCGCGCTGCGAGCCAAGGGCGAGACGGTCGACGAGCTGGCCGGGCTCGCCCAGACGATGCGCGAGCGCGCCACCCCCGTCCGAGTCAACCGGGACGACCTGCTGGACACCGCCGGGACCGGCGGCGGTCGGCGCACCTTCAACGTCTCCACGACGGCAGCCCTGATCGCGGCGGGGGCGGGGTGTGCGGTGGCCAAGCACGGCAACCGCTCGGCCACCGGCCTGTCGGGGTCGGCGGACCTGCTCGAAGCCCTGGGGGCGAGGATCGATCTCGCTCCCGGCGCGGTGGCCCGGTGCATCGACGAGGTCTCGTTCGGCTTCATGTTCGCCCCTTCCCACCACCAGGCCACGCGGTACGTGGTGCCCGTCCGCCGGCAGCTCGGGGTGCGCACGATCTTCAACCTGCTCGGCCCGCTCACCAATCCCGCCGGCGCGACCAGGCAGCTGATCGGCGTCGCGGATCCCTCCTATCTCGAGACGATCGCGGGGGCCCTGGCGCAGCTCGGGGCTGATCGCGCGCTGGTGGTCGCGGGCGAGGACGGCGTCGACGAGCTGAGCATCTCCGCCCCCACCACGGTGGTGGAGGTCCACCGAGGCGAGCTTCAGCGCTACTCCGTCACGCCCGAAGACGTGGGCTTGGACCGGGCGCGACCGGAGGAGGTGCCCGGCGGCGACCCGGAGGCCAACGCCAAGCTGGCGCGCCGGATCCTCGCCGGCGAGCCGGGCGGGGCGCGCGCACTCGCGGTCCTCAACGCCGGCGCGGCCATCTACGCGGCAGGGCGCGCAGGATCGCTCGAGCAGGGAGTGCGAGCAGCCGAGGAGGCGGTCGACTCCGGCGCGTCCGCGTCCTTGCTGCACCGGTTCGTCGCGCGCACGCAGGAGCTTGCGCCGCGGTGATCGCCAACGTCAGATGAACGAGCTGGACCCGATTCTGGCGAGCACCCGCGCGGAGCTGCAGCGGCGCCGCGAAGCCGTCGGCCACCGCGAGCTCGAACAGGCCGCGGCGCGGCGGCTCCAGGACCAGGGCGTCAGGCCTTTCCGCGCCGCACTAAAAGCCCCCGGCCTGACGCTGATCGCCGAGCACAAGCGCCGCTCTCCGTCCGCCGGGACGATCCGCGAGGAGGTCCCGCTCGCGGATGTGGTGCGCGCCTACGAGCGCGGAGGCGCCGGTGCGTTGTCGGTGCTGACCGAGCGATCCCGGTTCGGCGGCTCGCTCGACGACCTCGCGGCGGCGCGTTGCGCGAGCACCCTTCCCATCCTGCGCAAGGACTTCGTGATCGACAGCTACCAGGTGTACGAGTCGCTGGTTGCCGGCGCCGACGCGATCCTTCTAATCGTGTCCGCGCTCACCGCTGCCCAGCTGAGCCGCCTCGCGGCCGAAGCGTCCTCCCTTGGACTCGCGACTCTCGTCGAGGTCCACGACCGGCGCGAGCTCGAGCTGGCGCTAGCGGCCGAGGCGGAGCTGATCGGCATCAACAACCGCGACCTGGCCAACTTGGCCGTCGACCCGCAGCGCACCTTCGATCTCCTGCCGCTGGTGCCGCCCGGCAAGATCGTTGTCTCGGAGTCGGGCTTCAATCGTCGCGAGCAGCTCGACCAGCTCGCCCAGCGCGGTGTCGACGCCGTGCTGGTCGGGGAGGCGCTGATGCGCTCACTCGACATCGAGGCCGCGTGTCGCGCGCTCACCGAGCCCGCCATTTAGCCTGGCTTGACCGCGGCGGCGCTCGCGCGCCTCGGCGTCTGCCACTTGCACTGCGGCTCAACCCTACGATGTGGGAGTGATGCACAGTGACCCGAGGATCAAGTTCTGCGGAATCACCAATCTGGATGACGCCCAGCGCGCCTATGAGCTCGGCGCGTGGGCAATCGGCCTGCTGCTATGGCCGCGTTCGCCGCGTCGCTGTCCCCCCGCGGTCGCGGCCGAGATCGCCGCGAAACTGAAGCGCCGCATGGAGGTGGTGGGCGTGTTCGTCAACCCCACGCTCGACCATCTGGTGCGGCGAAGCGAGGAGATCGGGCTGACCGCGGTTCAGCTGCACGGCGACGAGGGGCCATCGTTCTGTGCGGAGGCGGCACGGCGCACCGGGTGCAAGGTCATCAAGGCGGTGCGCGTCCGGTCGGGCGCCGACATCCAGGCCCTCGTTAGGTTCCGGACGGACTATCACCTGCTGGACAGCCACGTTCCGGGGCGCCGGGGCGGGAGCGGGGAGGCGTTCGAATGGGAGCTCGCGCGCGGCCACCGCGGTCCCGTGCCGGTGATCCTCTCGGGCGGGCTGAGGCCCGACAACGTGGCGCAGGCAATCGCGATCGTGAAGCCGTTCGCGGTCGACGTCGCCTCGGGCGTTGAGAGCGCGCCGGGCCGCAAGGACCCGCACAAGCTGGAGCAGTTTGCAAAAGCGGTGGCCGGCGCACATGTGCGCCGGCCCCGGCCGGAACATGTTCCGGCCGGCGGGCGCGCGCATGCGCGCGCCCGAACATCAATTTGATGACCTCCACCGCGCATCGCTTTGGCTCCTACGGCGGCCAGTACGTCCCCGAGACGCTGATGCCCGCTCTGACCGAGCTCGAGCGGGCCTGGACGGATCTGCGCGACGACCCCGACTTCTGCGCTGAGCGCGACGCCCTGCTGCGCGACTACGTCGGCCGCCCCTCGCCGCTTTACCCGGCGCGGCGGCTGAGCGAGGCGGCCGGCCACCCGATCCTGCTCAAACGCGAGGACTTAGACCACACCGGCGCGCACAAGATCAACAACGCGATCGGCCAGGGGTTGCTTGCGCAGAGGATGGGTAAGAGGCGTGTCATCGCCGAGACCGGCGCCGGCCAGCACGGGGTCGCCGCCGCCACCGCCTGCGCCCTCCTGGACCTCGAATGCGTGGTCTACATGGGCACCGAGGACATGCGCCGGCAGCGCCCGAACGTCGAGCGCATGGAGCTGCTGGGGGCGCGCATGGAGCCGGTGCAAGCGGGGGCGCGCACCCTCAAGGAGGCGGTCTCGGCCGCGATCCGCGACTGGGTCGCCAACGTGGACACGACCCACTACCTGATCGGCTCCTGCGTCGGCCCGGCCCCCTATCCCGCGCTCGTCCGCGACCTCCAGCGCGTGATCGGCGACGAGGCCCGCGCGCAGGTGCTTGCGCGGATGGGCCGCCTCCCGCAGCGGGTGATCGCGTGCGTCGGCGGCGGTTCCAACGCGATCGGGATGTTCACCCCGTTCGTCGAGGACGGTGAGGTGGAGCTGGTGGGGGTCGAGGCCGCGGGGGAGGGGATCGCCACCGGCCGCCACGGCGCCCCGCTCACCGCGGGCGGGCGTCCCGGCGTGCTGCATGGCGCCCTCTCGGCAGTGATCCAGGACGAGGACGGCCAGATCCTCGAGGCGCACTCCATCTCCGCGGGCCTGGACTACCCCGGGAGCGGTCCCGAGCACGCCTGGCTGCGCGACTCGGGCCGGGCCCGCTACGTGGCGATGACCGACGCAGAGGCCCTGCGGGCGTTTGAGTCCTGTGCCCGACTCGAGGGCATCATCCCCGCGCTCGAAAGCGCCCACGCCCTGGCCTGGGTGATCGAAGCGGGCCCCAGCGATCTCGACCTCGTGTGCCTCTCGGGCCGGGGGGACAAGGACCTCGCCGAGGCCCTGGGGCTCCTCCGGGCGCGCGGCCGACCGTGAACGGGCTCGAGCGGATCGCCGACGCGCTGCACCGCAGTCGCGCGCGGGGCCTGCGCGCCGCGCTGATGCCGTACCTGATGGGCGGCTTTCCCGACATCGACAGTTCGCTTGAGATCGGGCGGGCTTGCGCGCGCGCGGGTGCCACGCTGCTCGAGCTCGGCGTCCCCTTTTCGGACCCCCTCGCGGACGGGCCGGTCATCCACGCGGCCGCGACCGAGGCGCTCAAGCAGGGCGCCAACCTCGCGCAGGTTCTCGAGCTGACTGAGGCGCTTGCCCCCGAGCTCCCCGTCGTTGTGATGTGCTACGCCAATCCGATCTTGGCCCGCGGGCTCGGGCGCTTCGCCGACCAGCTGCAGGAGACCGGCGCCAGCGGAGTGATCGTCCCCGACCTGCCGTTCGAGGAGGCCGGCGCCGTGCTCCGTGCCTGCGACGAGCGCGGTCTCGCGCTCGTCCCGCTTGTCGCGCCCACCACCACCGATGAGCGGCTCGAGCTGATCGGCCGCCGTGCGCGCGGGTTCGTGTACGTGGTCTCCGTGACGGGGACGACGGGCGAGCGGGCCGCCGTCGACGGGACGGTCGCGTCGCTGGTGGAGCGCGTGGCCGCTCACACCGACGTCCCGGTGGCGGTCGGGTTCGGCATCGCCACCCCCGACCAGGCTCGAGCCGTCGCGGAGGCCGGGGCCGACGGGGTGATCATCGGCAGCCGCCTGGTCCGCGCCGCTGGTGAGGCTGACGACCCGCCGGCAGCCGTGGGCGAGCTCGTTGAGCAATTTCGTGAGGCTCTGCGGACAACGAACGCTTAACGGCCGTCCTAGTACGATCAGCCCCGATGGGATTGGTTCTCACCGCCACCGCGGCCCTGTGCCTGTGGATCATCCTGTGGGCCCTAAACGTCAAAGCCTTCGACGGGATACTGGTGGTCGCCGCGATCATGTTCATCGCGTACGGGCTCTGGAACCTGCTCCCGTTCCTGCCGGGCCGGCGGGGCTAGCGGGCTCGTAGCTCATGCGTATGCTCAAGCGGCTGGTGGCGTGCGCCGGGGTCGTGGTCGCGGTCGCGGGCTGTGCTGCCGCCGGGACGACCACGCCGAAGGTCTCTGGCGGCACGCTGACCATCTTCCTGAGTGCTCCGAGCGGCGCGCTCAGCTCGCAGTATGCGGACGTGGTGGACGCCGCAAAGCTCGCGTTCGATCGCGCCGGGCACTCGGTAGGCCGCTTCCAGCTCCAGCTGCGAGTGGTGCATCGCACGCCCTCCGACAACGCCCGCACCGCGATCGAGGACTCGAGCGCGATCGCCTACCTGGGCGAGCTGGCGCCGGGCTCCTCGGCGGACTCGGTGGGGATCACCGACGCGCAGGACCTCCTGCAGGTGGGCGCCACCGACACGGCGCTCGAGCTCACCCGAGCAACGCCCGCGGTGCCGGGAGCCCCGGACGACTACTACGAGTCGCTCAAGACCTACGGCCGCACGTTCGCCAGGGTCGTACCCACGACCGGTTCCGAGGCGCGCGCTCAGGCCATGGAGATGCGCAGCCTGGGCGTGCACAAGGTCTACGTGGCTGATGATGGATCGGCGTACGGCCGCGCGATCGCCCACGCGGTCGCCGATGGTGTCAGCGCGCCCGTGAGCGCGGTCCAGGGTCGGCCGAGCGCCTCGCGCGTGATCGCGGCGAATGCCGACGCGGTGTTCTTCGGGTCGTCTTCCTCAACCCAAGCAGTCGGTCTGTTCAACGCGGTCGCGGCCAGCAGCCCCCGGACGAAGTTGCTGGCGCCCTCGGCGCTGTACGACGACGCCTTCGTGGCGCGGCTTTCAGCCGCCGCCCGGCGGGAGCTTTACGTCTCCTCGCCCGGTTTTCTCAACGGGCATCTCCCGGCCGCCGCGCGCAGCCAGTTCGTCGTGCCATTCGAGGCGGCCTACCACCGCCAACCCGAGCCCCAAGCGATCTTCGGCTACGAGGCGGTCGCGGCCTTGCTGTCGGTTTTGCACCAGGCAGGCTCGGCGGTCAACCAGCGGGTCACCGTCGTGCGCGATTTCATGGTCCTGCACCGCGCATCATCCGTGATCGGGTCCTACTCGATCAACCGCTACGGCGACCCCACCACGGCGCCATTCGTGATCGCGCGGGTCAAGGGAGCAGCGCTCCAGCCATACCGGTTCGAGCAAGTGGGCGGGTGACGGGTGCGCGCTTGCAGAGTCACCGGGTGAGCCGGCGCCGCCGGCATCTTCTGACCTGTCTGTCGGCGGTCCTCACCGTGGTGGTGCTGACCGCTTGCGGCGGCCTCGACGCCCCCGCGAGCGGCCGGATTGCGGGCAGGACGCTCACCGTCTACGTCGGGGTGCCATTGCAAGGGGCCTCCTCGGTGAGCGGCAAGGCAGTCGTCAACGGGGTGCGGCTGGCGCTGGCGGAAAGCCGCGGCCGCGTGGGCAGGTTTCATATCGTGCTCAAGGTGCTCAACGACGCCACCGCGTCGCAGGGCGAGTGGGATCCGGGCCAGACCTCGAGCAACGCCGTTCAGGCCGCCGCCGACGCGACCACGATCGGCTACATCGGGGACCTCGATTCCGGCGCGAGCGCGGTCTCGATCCCGATCCTCAACCAGGCCGGGATACCTCAGATCAGCCCGCGGAGCACGGCGGTGGGCCTCACCTCCGCGGGTCCAGGATCGCAGCCGGGCGAGCCCGCGAAGTACTACCCCACGCACCTGCGCACTTTCGCGCGGGTCGCGCCGAGCGACGCGGTCCAGGCCGCCGTGCAGGTCAAGCTGCAGCAGAGCCTGGGCTGCACCAAGACGTACGTGCTCGCCGACGAGGAGGTCGACGGGGAGGACTTCGCCGTAAGCTTTGGGCTCGCGGCGCAGCGGGCGCGGCTGAGCGTGGTCGCAACGCAGCAGTACGACCCGAGAGCGACGAGCTACGCGCCGCTGGCCGCGAGCATCGCCTCGAGCCGCGCGAACTGCGTGCTGGTGAGCGCCATCAGCGGCTCGAACGCCGTGCCGGTGACCCGCCAGGTGGCCAAGGCGCTGCCCAACGCGCGCATCTTTGCCGGCGCCGGCGTGGCTCAGAGCACCTATGTGGACCCCATCGAGGGCGGCGTTCCACTCGCGGTCGACTCACGCTTGCTGATCACCTCGCCCGCGCTCGGTATGGCGGCCTACCCGCGCGCGGCGCGTTCCTTCCTGGCCGCCTACGAGCGCCGCTACGGGCCTCCCGAGCCCGATGCGATCCTCGGGTACGAATCCATGCGGCTGATGCTGAGCGCGATCCGCCGCGCCACCGACGACGGCCGCAAGCCGGCGAGCCGCTCGGCCGTCCGGCGCGCAATCTTGCACACCCGCGACCGCCACAGCGTGCTCGGCACCTACTCGATCGACCCCGACGGAAACACCTCGCTGAATGCCTACGGTGTCTGGCGGGTCGTCGGCGGTAACTTGCGGTTCTGGAAGGCGTTGAAGGGGAGCTAGGTAAGTCCGCTCAGCACCTACGCGGCGAGCGCCCGCCACGCCGCTCCCCCTGCGCCCGCCACGCCGCTCCCCACGCGACCGCCTCACCTGAGGCTAGGCTCACCCATGTGGCGGATGAGCTCTTCCTGATCGACGGCAACAGCCTTGCCTACAGGGCTTTCTTCGCGCTGCCCGAGTCGATCGCGACCTCCACCGGCCAGCCCACAAACGCGATCTTCGGCTTTGCCTCGATGCTGGTGAAGATCCTTACCGACTACGGTCCGAAGGCCACCGTCGTGGTGTGGGATGCCGGCACCTCGGGCCGCAAGGACCTGTACGCCGAGTACAAGGCGCAGCGGACGACGCGACCGGATCTGCTCAAGGAGCAGTGGCCGCACCTCGAGCCCCTGGTCGACGCGTTTGGCTATCGCAACTACGCGATTGGAAGCTATGAGGCCGACGACGTGATCGCCTCGATCGTTGCACGGGCGCGCGGCGCCGACCCGCCGGTGCCGGTGATGGTGGTCACCGGCGACCGCGACGCCTACCAGCTGGTCGGCGACGGCGTGCGCATCATGACGACGTCACGGGGCATCACTGATACCCGGGTCTACGACCGCGAGGGGGTGATCGACCGTTACGGGGTGGCGCCCGAGCTGATCCCCGATTTCATCGGCTTGAAAGGGGACACAAGCGACAACATCCCGGGCGTGCCTGGGATCGGCGACAAGACGGCGGCCGATCTGCTCCAGCGCTTCGGCTCCCTCGAACAGGTGCTCGACCACGTCGCCGACATCTCGGGAGCCAAGCGTCAGCAGAACCTGATCCAGCACGCCGACAACGCCCGCGTGTCCAAAGAGCTCGCGACGATCAAGCGCGACATCCCGATCGATCTCGACATCGCGCACTTCGCGGCCCAAGACCCGGACCGCTCGCGGCTGCGGGAGGTCTTTCGCCAGTTCGAGCTGCGGGAGCCTCTGCGCCGCCTGGAGGAGGCGCTCGGCTCGGCGGACGCCGCCGCGCCCGCGCCGGCCGCGGAACGGGCCCTGCGCGCGCGGGTGCAGGAGGCGGAGTTGGATGCGGTGCGCGCGCTGCCGCTGAGTGAGGTGGCGCTCGCGATGCGCCCGCCGGAGAAGGCCGATGACGCGCTCTTCGCAGCCGACGGGGCATGGCGGTTCGGCGTGCACGCCGACGGCCGCGCCGTGGTGCTCGCGGGCCAGTGCGAAGGACCCGAACAACTGGTCCACGCGGTCGGCGAGCGGCCGGTCGTCGCCCACGATGCCAAGTCGCTGCGCGAAATCCCCGATGTGCTCGCACACGACACGGAGGTCGCCGCCTACCTGCTCGAACCCGCCCGCCGGGCGTATCCATTCCGGGAGCTCTGGGAGGAGCGCGGGCTGGCGGCTGACGTCGACGACCCCGCGGCCGCCGACGCGCTCCTGCTTTCGGCCCTGGCCCGCTGGCAGCGCGACGAGATCCACGCCCGTGGTCTGACCGATCTGCTGGTCGGAGTTGAGCTCCCTCTCGTGCGCGTCCTCCGGCAGATGGAAATCGCCGGCTGCAAGCTCGACACCGCGCGGCTCGCGGAGATCTCGGCCAGGGTCAAGGCGGAAGCCGCCGATCTCGAGCGCGAGATCTTCGGGCTGGCCGGCGAGGAGTTCATGATCGGCTCGCCCAAGCAGCTCGAGGAGGTCCTCTTCAAGAAGCTCGGCCTCTCCCGCAAGCGGCGGGGAAAGACCGGCTACTCGACCGACGCCCGGGTGCTTCAGGCGATCCGGCAGGAGCACCCGATCATCCCTCAGGTCGAGCGCTGGCGTGAGCTCACCAAGCTTGCCCAGACCTACCTGGATGCCTTCCCGGGGTTGCTCGGTCCCGACGGGCGTCTGCACACGACCTTCAACCAGACGGCTGCCACCACCGGCAGGCTGTCTTCCAACAACCCCAACCTCCAGAACATTCCAATCCGCACCGAGCTGGGGCGCGAGATCCGCTCCTGCTTTGTCGCCGAGGAGGGCAACCTGCTGGTTTCCGCCGACTATTCGCAGGTGGAGCTGCGACTGCTGGCGCACATCGCCGGTGAGCCCGCGCTGAAGGAGATCTTCGAGCGCGGCGAGGATGTCCACACGGCGACCGCCTGCCGAGTGTTCGGCGTCAGCCCCGAACAGATCGACCCTGGAATGCGCTCGAAGTCGAAAATGATCAACTACGGGATCGTGTACGGCCTGTCGGCATGGGGGATGGCCGACCGGCTGGACATCCCGCAGGAGGAGGCCGACGAATTCATCCGGCGCTACCTCACGGGGTTCCCGAAGGTCGCGGAATTCATCTCCGACACGATCACACAGGGCACCGAGCACGGCTACGTGTCCACGCTCTTCGGTCGCCGTCGTCAGGTGCCAGAGCTCCGCGCGCGCCGCTGGGAGATCCGCAAGCAGGGGGAGCGCTTCGCCGTCAACATGGTGATCCAGGGGACGGCAGCCGACATCATGAAGGTGGCGATGGTGCGGTGCGCGCAGGCGCTGGTCGAGGCCGGCCTGCGGACCCGCCTGATCCTCCAGATCCACGACGAGCTCCTGTTTGAAGGGCCCGCGGAGGAGGCGGGGAAGGTCAAGCAGATCGCCTGCCGAGAGATGTCTCGGGCGTTCGAGACCGATCCGCCATTGGCGGTCGACGTCGGCATCGGCTCACACTGGCTGGAGGCGAAGTAGCCGCGGCCTGCGCTGGGCTCGGCGCTGGGCGGGCGGCGCCGAGTTGTCGTCTCCGAGGTCGAGCCCTTGACTGCCTGTCCGGAGAATGTAATGATTGTCACGTAGAAGCGGGGCGCGCGTTTGGGTTGGATCCACTGATGACCCGGGGCGAGTCGTGGGCGCAAACGAAAGGATTCTCGATGAGGGGTCATCATGCCTGGCGCATGAGGCACGCCGGCGCGCGAAGGACACTCCTTAGCGCAGCGGCGGTCGTGCTCCTGGGGGCGATTCTCATCCCCACCGCGAACGCGGGGGCCTCCACACCGAAGGTGAAGAACCCGATCTGCAGCCACCTGGGCCAACTGGGCGTCTCAGCCGGCGCTCACGTGTACTGCCACGGCCCGTTCAAGCCCTTCAGGCCGTCGCGGGTGTCGGCGGGCCACAGGCTACATCCCGCGTCGAGCGCCCCGGCGAACGTCGACGCGGCGAGCACCGCCGAGGATGTAGCTCCGTCCGGCGTACGCGGCTACGGCCAGTCCGAGGAGTCGGTTGCCGCCGTGGGCAAGTATGTGGTCGAGGCCTGGAACGACTCCACCAGCTTCTCTGCCAACTGCGGGGCACCGGAGTTCAAGGAGGAGCTCACTGGGTACGGCTTCTCGGCCGATGGCGGCAAGACGTTCCGTGACGAGGGCGGTCTTCCAAACGCCGCATGCTCGAGCGGTTGGTTCTTCCAGGGCGACCCCAGCGTCGAGGGCCTGACCAGGGGCGGGAAGACCTACTTCTACGTGAGCAGTCTGTACGTGAACTTCAACACCGGCCAGTCGGACATCGCGCTGGACGCGTGCCAGGTGACCGGCAGCGGGACAGGCGCAGTCCTCTCGTGCAACCTCGAGCCGACGATCGTGGCGACGGGGGCGTCGGGCGACTTCCTGGACAAGGATTACCTGTCCATCGATCCGCGCCGCGGCCGGCTGTACGCCACGTTCTCGCGGTTCAGTTTCCCGAGCGCATCCAACGGCCAAATCGAACTCGCCGCGTGCGACATCTCGGGCGCGCGTGCGGCGAACCCGATCTGCTTCCCCGGCAGCTTCAACTCGCCGTACTACGTGGTCCAGACGGCCAACCCCAACTGCGAGAACGAGGGTGCCTACTCCGCCGTCAACACGACGAACGGCGATGTGTACGTCGCGTGGGAGTTCAACTGGGCGACGAACCTCTTCACCACTGCCTGCTTCGGGGTCCCCACCCGGGAAAGGCTTGCCTACGTCCCGAACTCCTGCCTGGACCTGAGCGCTACCTCGCCGTGCACCTCGCCGGCGCCGGTCAGGGCTTCGGTCAAGATCGTCTCGATGGACTCGGCGTTGATACCGGGCTACAACCGGTTCCCGATGAACGACTTCCCGCGGATCGCGGTCAGCCCCAAGGCGGGCACGGTGACGATCGTGTTCAACGACGCGAGCAAGCCCACGGGGAAGATCCTCATGCAGAGCTATGACCTGCTGAGCTCGAGCTCGACGAGCTTCACGAAAGTACAGAGCCACCCGGTGCAGCTGAACAACAACAAGGGCCCCACCTGGGTGTTCATGCCCGGGTTGCGCAACGCCAACAGCTCCGGTCAGCTCGACGTCATCTGGTTCGACCGGCGCAAGTCGAACCCGTCGTGTGAGGCCTGCACCGATGTCTTCGCCGCGATGCACGTCAGTCCCACCGCCACGATGACTCCCACGGCGAACGTCCGGATCACGAACGTGACCAGCAACTGGAATGCCCAGTCGTCGGACATCGTGCCCAACTTCGGCGACTACACCGACGACTTCGTCGCCGGCGCCTTGCTGTACGCCGCATGGGCCGATGGGCGCATAGGGGAACCGCAACCGTTCAGCGCACACACGGCCGGGTGAGAGGGGGCGCGACTTGGCTACGCCGCCACCGGGGCCCGGGCGAACCGCGGGTGGGCGATCTCGAGGTAGTGGCCGAAGGCCCAGTCGACGAATTGCTTGCGCTCCATCGCCCGAAGCGAGCGCGCCAGCAGGCGTGGCGCCAGCCGCGGGATCAGGCGCTGGACGCGCAGCAGCAGCTCGAACTTCCGTCTGTGGGAAGCGCTGAAAGCGGCGTAGCGGGCGAGCGCCTGCTCGCGGCCGAGGCGACCCTCTAGAACCGCGCGCAGCTCGCGTCCGCACGCGAGGCCGAAGTAGAGCGCGGTTCTGATCCCCTCCGCGGTCAGCGGCAGGCAGTGGCCCGCCGAGTCGCCGACGAAGCAAACCCCCCGCTCGGTCGCGGGGCGGATGCGGTGGGGAATCCAGTTGCCCTGGTAGCGGATCGCGTCCAGATCGAGGTCCGATGCGAGGCGCACGGTCGGTTCCTTGACGTGGTAGCGCGGGTCAAAGGAGCCCACGCCGACGCGGAGCTCGCCGTCGGCGGGAAAGCTCCAGCCGTACCCCGCCGGGACGTATGATCGGTCCACCCACACCTCGAGCTCATCGCCGGAGCCAAATGGATGTACCTCCAGTCCCCGCGAGAGGAAGGCCTCGGGGGGCTGGATCGGTTCGCCGTCGCCGAGCACTCGCCGCCAGCCGAGCGCGTCCACGACCAGCCGTGCGCGCACATCGCCGCGGTCCGTATGCACGGTCTGGCCGGTGTGCCCGTCGACCTTGGCAGTCTCGAATTCGAAGCTTCCCTGCTCGGCGAGCAGCTCGCACAGAGTCCGGTAGTCGAACGTCGAGAACGACCAGGGCAGGTCGAAGTGGACCGTGCCGTGCGGAGTGTGGATCACGAGCACGGGGAAGGTCTGCTGCAGCGCCTCCTTCAGCCCCATCGCCGACAGCCAAGCGGTGGGGATTCCACAGGCCGATGTTTGGCGTTCGCCGATCTCGTAGCGATCGAGGACCAGCACCTCGGCACCAGCGCCGCGCAACTCGCGCGCGACCGCCAGCCCGGCGAAGCTCGCACCGCAGATGAGCACGTCGCAGTCACGGTGCAGCGAGGTCCGCTCGTCGCCCCACTTGGTCGCGCGCCTGGGCATGGTGGATCGATGATAAGGGCGAATCGCTACTCTCCGGACACTGATGCCACCAGCGACAACGGCGACCCAGCAGACGGCAGAGGCCAACGCGAACAACGCGAGGGTCGTCGAAGGGTCCGACGGCCTGCTGCTGGAGGTGGACGGTCGCATCCTCCCGAACTACGACGCCACGCTGCACCCCTTCCGCGAGGGCGACGTGGTGTCCGGGCACGTCGTCCGCATCGACGCCGACGAGGTCCTGGTTGATATCGGCTACAAGTCCGAGGGCGTGATCCCCTCGTACGAGCTCTCGATCCGCAAGTCAGTGGATCCGAGCGACGAGGTCCATCTGGGGGAGCAGGTCGACGCGCTGGTGCTCACCAAGGAGGATCAAGACGGCCGCCTGATCCTGTCGAAGAAGCGGGCGCGGTTCGAGAAGGCCTGGCGCCGGATCGAAGGCGCTGCGGAAACCGGCGAGCCGGTGACCGGTCAGGTGATCGAGGTCGTGAAGGGCGGCCTGATCGTCGACCTCGGGGTGCGCGGCTTTTTGCCGGCCTCGCTGGTGGACATCCGCCGCGTGCCCAACCTCGACGAGTACCTCGGCCAAACCATCGAGTGCAAGGTGATCGAGCTCAACCGCTCGCGCAACAACGTGGTCCTTTCGCGCCGCGCGGTGCTGGAGGAGCAGCGCAAAGAGGATCGAGAGCGGATCCTCGACCGCCTGCACCCCGGGGATGTGGTCCAGGGGAGGATCTCCAACATCGTCGACTTCGGCGCGTTCGTCGACCTCGACGGGATCGACGGGTTGATCCACATCTCCGAGCTGTCGTGGTCGCACGTCAACCACCCTTCCGAGATCCTGTCGATCGGCGAAGAGGTGACCGTCAAGGTCCTCGACATCGATCGCGAGCGGCAGCGGATCTCGCTCGGTCTGAAGCAGACCCAGGAGGACCCGTGGCAGCGGGTCGTGGACACCTACAACATCGGCGACGAGCTCGAGGGAACGGTGACCAAGGTGGTCACCTTCGGCGCGTTCGTCGAGATCCTCGACGGCGTGGAGGGGCTGGTGCACATCTCCGAGCTGGCTCAGCACCACGTCGAGAATCCGCGTGAGCTCGTCCAGCAGGGCGATGTCGTGCGCGTCAAAATTCTCGAGATCGATTCCGAGCGGCGCCGGCTGTCGCTCTCGATCAAGCGCGTCGAGGGTCAGGTGCTGCCGGTAAGGCCGCGGCTTGCGGACGGCGCCGGTTCGCTCGAGGACGTGCCCGAGCTCGGCCTCTCGGAGGAGGTATTTGGCGAGGGCGCGCAGCTAGCGGAAGGTGACGCACAGTCCGGCGTCGAAGCAGTTGACGAAGCCGGGACCGAGGCGCAGGCCGGCAATGACGATGATGATCGTGGCGAGCAGTCAGAGGGCGCCGAGCCCTCACCGCAGACCGAAGAACCGCGCGGAGCGCCACAGGACCTCTCCTGAAGCCGGGATGCCAGCGATCCCGTTCGTCGGGCTCACTGGGGGAATAGGAGCCGGCAAGTCGACCGCGCTGCAGGCCTTGGAGCTGCTCGGGGCCGTGGTCCTGTCGACCGACCAGCTCGTGCACGATATGTATGAGGACGAGGATGTCCGCGCCGCGGTGGTCGAGCGGTTCGGCGCCGAGGTCGCCCCGCAGGGGTGCGTGGACAGGGCCGCGCTCGCCCGGCGAGCATTCCCCAGACCCGAGGATCGGGCGTGGCTCGAGCAACTGCTTTGGCCGCGCGTGGGCGCCGCGGTTCTCGTCTGGCGTGAGCAGGCTTCGCGCCTTGATCCGGCGCCGCTGGCCGCGGTGGTGGAGGTGCCGCTCTTGTTCGAGTCGGGCATGGAGTCGATCTTCGACGCCACAATCGCGGTCGTGGCAGACGAGGAGCTCAGGGCAGCCAGGGCGGCGCGTCGAGATCACTCAGTTGTCGATGAGCGCCTGGCCCGACAGCTCTCGCAGGAGGAGAAGGCGGCTCGCGCCACGCACGTCATCGTCAACGATGGAAGCGTGGCTAAGCTGCGGGAGGAGCTGTCGGAGGTGCTCGCCAGCATCAGTCAGGCGAGTGGACGTTGAAGGCGGCGACTGCGGGCCCGGCGGCGGGCCGCCGGAGCGGTGGGCGGAAGGTGCGCGGGCGCGCCTCACGCCGGGGCCGGGTGGCGCGGCAATTGACGTTTGGACTGCTCGTGGCGGGCCTGGCCGTCGTCGCCGCGCCGTTCGTGCGCGAGGCGATCGACGACCTCACCTTGCCGCTCTCGGACGCGAACATCATTCGTCAGCAAGCGGCGGCCAAGGAGCTCGACCCAGCGCTCGTAGCCGCGGTCATCTACGCCGAATCCAAGTTTGACCCCCGTCCTTCGCCGACAGGCGCTCGGGGCCTGATGCAGCTGGAGCCGCAGACCGCGCAGTACATCGCTCGCCGCTCGGGCGGTACGGCGTTCAAGGTCTCTGATCTGGACACGCCACGGGTAAATATCGCCTACGGCACCTACTACCTGCGCGAGCTGATCGACCATTACGGCGGCGATGTCGCCCTGGCGCTCGCGGCCTACAACGCGGGCCAGGCCAACGTCGACCGTTGGCTCGCAGACGCGCGGGCACGCGGCCACCCGTTGATGCTCGGGCAGATTCCCTTCCCCGAGACCAGGCTGTACGTGCAGCGGGTGCTCCAGGCCCAGCAGGAGTATCGCCGGGTGTACGCCAAGCAACTCGGCTACTGACGTAATTCGACCGAGTAGGACCGCACCATCGTGGCCCGGTGGTCTGGCTTGGCACGCAAATACATGTAGTTGCCGCGCGTAAGTAGATCCCCAATGCCCCGACCGCCGCCCACAGCAGCGTCGCCGCGAAAGCTCGCAGCGCCGCAAGCCGGCGCGGATAGAGGCCGCAACCGAAGACCAGCATCAGCGCGGCGACGACCGCGCCGATGTGGTAGACGGAAGTAGGTGAAGTAGTGGATGCTGGGGAAGCGTTGGCCGAGATCGGGGGTATGCGCCGCCAAGGGTCAGATCAACGAAGTACGCGCCGGCGATCGTGGCGGCCGTGGGACACGGGAAGACGCGCCCGCGGCCGCTAGGCTCAACGAGTATGCCCAAGTTTGAGCTCGACGCCGCTTTCCGACCCACTGCGGACCAGCCGCAGGCGATCGGCTCCCTCGCCGAGGGCGTGCACGCCGGCGAGCGCTTTCTGACCCTGCTCGGCGCGACCGGTACCGGCAAGACGATGACGATGGCGGGAGTGGTCGAGGCCGTACAGAAACCGACGCTGGTGATCGCGCACAACAAGACGCTCGCCGCCCAGCTGTGCAACGAGTTCCGGACGTACTTTCCGCGCAACGCCGTCGAGTACTTCGTCTCCTACTACGACTACTACCAGCCCGAGGCGTACGTCCCCAGCAAGGACCTCTACATCGAGAAGGACTCGGCGATCAACGATGAGATCGACAGGCTCCGCCACTCTGCAACGGCGGCCCTGTTCGCCCGCCGAGACGTGCTGATCGTGGCC
>JAFAPR010000269.1 GCA_019247075.1 Solirubrobacterales bacterium | reverse complement strand
GCCACGGAGCTGCTGGCGGCCGCCGAGGAGCTCGTGCAGGACGGTTTCGTCGTGCTCCCGTACACGTCCGATGACCCGATCCTGGCACGGCGGCTCGAGGACGTCGGTTGTGCCGCGGTGATGCCGCTGGGCTCCCCGATCGGGAGCGGGATGGGGATCCGCAATCCCTACAACCTCGCGATCATGATCGAGCGCGCGGGTGTCCCGGTGGTGCTCGACGCCGGCGTTGGCACGGCCTCCGACGCCGCCCTGGCGATGGAGCTCGGTTGCGACGCGGTGCTATGCGCCAGTGCGATCTCGCGCGCCCAGGACCCCGTGGCGATGTCGCACGCGATTCGCTTGGCGGTGCTGGCGGGCAGGCTCGCCCGCCACGGCGGACGCATCCCCCGGCGGCGGTATGCCCAGGCCTCCACGCCCGACGAGGGCCGTCCGGAGCTCTAACGGGCCAACGGAGGAATGACCGTCGATGAACTGATCGACCGCTGGGAGACGGCGTGGTCCGGCCGCGACGCCGATGCCTTCGAAGCGCTTTGTGCAAGCGACGTGCACTACGAGGATCCGCTCACCGCCGAGCCGCTGGAGGGCGTGCCGGAGCTCGTTGGCCATGCCCAGGAGCTGTGGGGCGGCTTTCCGGACGCACGACTACAGAGAACCGGCGAGCGCCTGTCGAACGGCCGCTATGTAGCGGCGCCGTGCAAGCTCTTGGGAACCCACCGCGCCCCCCTCGGCGGGCTGCCGGCGACCAACCGTTTCGTCGTCGTCCACTGCGTGTTCTACTGCGAGCTTCACCGCAGGCGGCTCCTGCGCGTGCGCGGCTTCTTCGACCTCTATGACGCCGCGACACAGCTGGGCATCCTGCCCGGAAGGGGGTCGCTTGGCGAAAAGGCGCTGCTGATGCTGCGCGGCTTCGGCCTGCGCGCCGGGCGCGGGTAGGCCCTACTGCGGTAGCATGAGCGTCAGCGCCACCGGCGCGTGGTCGGACAGCGCACCCCGTTGCAGCGTTTGTGGGGCGCCGAGCGGTTCGAGCCCGGAGACGAAGAAGTGGTCGACATCGTGGCCGCCGGCGTGGTCGAGGCCGGCCAGCTCGAGGTCGCGAACGTTGAAATCGCCCCCGAGGAGAACCGGAGCCCCGGCGGCCCAGCGAAGCAGCGCCACCCGCGCGCGCTCGGAGTCCCGTCGCGAGCCGGCGTCGTCGTGAACGGTCGCGTGCAGGTTGCCGACCCACAGCGGCCGCCCGGCCGCCACCAGTCGCACTGCTTGGAGCTGGCGCCGCTCGGGCCGCAGACAAAGCCGCAGCGTGGCGTGCGCCACGACGCTCAGTCCCGGAGCGCGCACCAGGATCGCGTTGGCACCGCCACCGTTGGACTTGATCGCGTCAGGCCAGCGAACCGCGAGCGCCCTGCGCAGCGGCAACAGCGCATTGCGCGATGTCAGCACCAGCCGGTGCTCGGTGCCCTGGCCCGCCCCCGCGGCGAGCAGCTCTGGCCACCAGGGCGGCACCTCCTGCAGCAGCGCCAGGTCCCATTCCCAGCCGGCCAGGACCGCGCCAAACTCGGCCTGCAGGTCGCGGCCGGCAGGCGGGACGGCGCGCCCGTGCATGAGGTTCCAGGTAAGCACGCGCAGGCGCATTAAGTGACTCTCGCCGTGAGGGGCACCATGAACGTACACTGCCCGACTTGCAGAGGCACTTTCTCACCGGCGCGGAGCTCGACCAGGCGACGCTGGCGGCGCTGCTTGCGCGGGCGCGAGAGCTCAAGGCATCGCCGCTCGGTTCCGACTCGCTGACCAGGCGGGTGATCGCGCTGATCTTCGATCAGCCCTCGACCCGCACGCGGGTCTCCTTCGAGGTCGGGATCGTGGAGCTCGGTGGCCATCCTATGGTGACGCGCAGCGACGAGCTTCAGCTGAGCCGCGGCGAGTCTGTGCGCGACACCGCATACGTGCTCTCGCGCCACGTGGCCGCAATCTGCATCCGCACCGGAGCGGACGAAGCCGTCCGCGAGCTCGCCCGCCACGCCACCGTTCCGGTGATCAACATGCTCACCGCTGGCCACCATCCGTGCCAGGCGCTCGCGGACCTGCTGACGTTGCAGGAGGAGTTCGGCCGGCTGGCCGGACTCACCGTCGCCTACGTGGGCGACGGCAACAACGTCGCGCGATCGCTGGCGATACTCGGGGGGCTGGCGGGGATGGAGGTCCGCATCGCCTCGCCCGCGCGCCATCGGCTGCTCGACCCCCCTGAAGCGGCTGTGCTGATGGAGGATCCGCGGGCCGCCGCCAGCGGCGCGGATGCGGTGTACACCGACGTGTGGCTCAGCATGAGCGACGACCCGCGTTCGGCGCAGCAACGACGCAGCGCGTTTTTGCCCTACCGCCTCGACGAGCACCTGCTTGAGGTTGCGGCGCCGCACGCGATCGCGCTCCACTGCCTTCCCGCACATCCCGGCGAGGAGATAACCGCCGAGGTCCTCTACGGCTCCCGGCAGCGGATCTGGGTGCAAGCCGAGAATCGGCGTCACGTCCAGAAAGCGCTGCTCGAGCAGTTGGTCGGCTAGGCTCGCTTGACGACAAGACAGGAGGAGGAGGCAGGTAATGCCCGCATCGCAGTCGTCGTCTTCGCCCGCCGAGTCGCGGTCGCGCAAGAAGTCGGCAGGTCGGTCGTCGAGTGCTAAGGAGCAGGTCGCAGGGGTGGCAGAAGGCCTCGCCGGCCTGGTCGAGCAGCTCGTCAACACGATCCTGAGGCCGTTTGACGTCGTCATGCTCAGCCGCGACCGGATCCAGCAAACGCTCGATGAAGCCGCGGAGCGTGGGCGCATGACGCGCGGCGACGCCAATGACCTCGTGGTCGAGCTCATCAGGCGAGGCCGCCAGCAGACCGACGAGTTGCTCGCCGAGTTGGAGCGGATGGTGGGTCGGGGCTGGGCTCAATTCGACTCGGCGCGCAAACGTGCCAGGCAGTCCGAGCCCTTGGACCATGTGATGCGCGCCGCCGACCGGGCCCGACATTCGGTCGGAGCGGGAAGCTCCTTTCCGATCTCCGGCTACGACGAGATGACGGCGAGCCGGGTCAACAGGCGACTGTCAGGCCTCAGCCGGCCCGAGCTGCGCGCCGTCCGTGACTACGAATCTCGCCACGCGAACCGCAAGACGGTGCTCGAGGCTGTCGACCGGGCCATGCGGTAGGCTGCCGCGCCCTCGGGCGATGCACCAGACGACGACCGCAAGACCACGCACAGGCGCCGAGCTTGAGCTGACTGTCGACTCCCTCGCCTACGGCGGGGCGGGCGTCGCGCGTCACAACTCCTACGTGGTCTTCGTCGATGGTGCCGTTCCGGGCGATCGGGTCAGGGCACACCTCTACAAGACCAAGCGCTCTTACGGCAACGCGCGTGTGGTCGAGATCCTCGAGCCGGGCCCGGACCGCGTCGAGCGGGTGGCCGATCACCCGGGGGCTCCCTGGCAGATCCTCGCGTACGAACGCCAACTGGAGGCCAAACAGCTGCAGGTCGAGGAGGCCCTGCGCAGAATCGGCAGTCTCGAGGGGTTCGCACTCGAGCCAATCGTGCCCGCGGTCGAGCAGTGGCGCTACCGCAACAAGGTCGAGTTCTCGTTCGGGGGCGGCCACGGTGACCTCCTCTGCGGCTTTCACGTCCCCGGCCGCTGGGACGAGATCGTCGACGTGCCCGACACCTTGCTCGCCTCGGCTGCCATCAATGCGGTCCGCGAGCGCCTTGTCGGTTGGTGTCGCGGCCAGCGGCTCGCGCCCTATGACCGGCGTACCGGCGACGGCTTCCTGCGCAATCTGGTCGTGCGCGAGGGCCGCCGCACCGGGGACCTCCAGGCGCGCCTTGTCACCTGTCCGGGAGATCTGGACCGCGAGGGACTGGCTAGGGCAGCAGGAGATCTCACGGGAGTGCTGTGGACGCGTACATCGGCGCTCGCGGAGGTCAGCCAGGGAGGGGAAACCGAGATCGTGGCGGGGTCGGAGTGGATCGAGGAAGAGCTGGGAGGCATGCGATTTCGCGTCTCGCCAGAAGCCTTCTTCCAGACCAACACAGAGATGGCCGAGCGCCTGTACGAGACCGCGGTGCAGTACGCGCAACCGGGCGGCTTCGAGCGGATCTACGACCTCTACTGCGGAATCGGATCGATCGGCCTGTTGATGGCGCCCCGTGCCGGCGAGGTGTGGGGTCTCGAGCTCGTCGAGGGGGCCGTGCGCGACGCGATCGCCAACGCGCGCTCCAACGAGGTCGACAACGCGCGATTTCTCGCCGGCGACATCCGGCTCACCTTGCGCGGGCTCCTCGAGCAGGCGGGAGCCCCCGACGTCTTGGTGGTCGACCCTCCCCGCGCCGGGCTCTCGCAGAAGGTCGTGCGCCGGATCGTCGAAGCAACGCCACGCCGGATCGTGTACGTGTCGTGCAACCCGACCACGCTGGCCCCCAACGCCGCCCAGCTGGTGCAGGCCGGCTACGCGCTCGAGCGGGTAAGGCCTGTCGACGTGTTTCCGCAGACGCCGCATATCGAGTGCGTGGCGCTGCTGCAACGAAGTAGCCGTTAGCCGCGGGAGCACGCGCCCCCGCGGCCTTAGCTGGCTAGCTCACCTCTGCGGACAGGGGTTGCCGTCCAAGTACTTCTTGAAGTCTTGGATGATCCTGGTCCAGGTTCCATCGGCCGTGTAATTCAGCGCCAGCAGCCTCCCGTACTGGGCGTTCCTGCCGAAATCGGTGATCTGGCCGGGGATGGAATTGCCGAACTGCCACACGCAGCCGCCGGAGGTGCGTGTGGTCGAGTAGAACGGATAGAACGCGGCAGGCTTGCCGGTGTCGGTTATCGGAATGCGCGTGCAACCCTTGCCGGTAGTTATGTCGCACGGACCGGGGGGAATATTAAGCGAGGACTCGATCGCCGGCAGGTCCGTTTCGAGCGCCACCTGGCCGTACTGCTTGTTGTACTTGGGACCGGTCAGCGGGCTGGTGAACTGGAACGGCGTCGGGTGCAGCTTGGTGTTGCCGTCCGGCCACAGCTTCTGGTACGAGTAGCCGTCGAATCCAGTGTTTGTGAACGTGCAGCCGGTTACCTTGAATACCAACGCTTCGGACGCCGGGAAACAGAACAGGTCATCGACGTCGCTCGGACGCAAGTTGCCGGGGTTGCCCTCCTTGGCGGTAGAGGGGCAGCTCGTGGGCGTGCCGTTGGGCAGCAGGCCGAACTGCGTGGCCGGGATCTTGCCGGTGCAGCCCTGGAAGTGGCCGATCTCGGTGTCGAAGGCGACGTTGTAAGAGCCCGCGGCCCAGGTCACGCGCGTCTTCGGGCTCGAGGTGCTGTACATCGGGTGGAAGTTGTAGGGAATCTCCGTGCAGGTGCTGGCCGTGGGCGCGTACTTGATCTGCCCGAAGCCGTTGGCCTTGCTCGCGGTCATCAAACCCGACTTGCCATTGGTCAGATCGTCGAGCGTCACCTTCAATCCGTTCTTGGTATCGGTGAACTGCACCCGCACGCGATCACCCGAGTTCATGAACAGGTCCTTCGATGGGTTGGGCGTGTAGGTCCCTGCGGTGGTCGCGTCCACCGGGTTCGCCGGACCCGTTGACTTGCCGTTCTTGGTGATGAAGGCGAAGTTCACGTACTCCTCGCCGACCTTCTTCTGGCAGGCGGGGTTGTTCATCTGGTTGGTGACCGGATTGAATGACAGGCTGTCGATGTTGAGCGCGGCGCACCACTGTGTGGCGCTGCATGAACTCGCGCCCACTGCCACCTGCCAGGTAGGCCACGGAATCCAGCCCGGCGGATAGAACTGCATCTCCTCGTAGGCCTGGCCCACGTGCTTCGGGGACACGCTCGGATCGAGGATGTTCTTGTTTGAGTCGGGCGGACAGGTCTTTACCTGCTCCGGGTAGGACTGCGTGTCGCACATGGCCATCCCCAGCCATTCGGCGCCGCTCAGCTCAAATGCGTACGACTTGCCCGGTTGATTGGGATTGCTCGCCGAAGGGTCCTTCGGCAGCGTGACGGTGTAGCTCATGTGATTTCCCGACCCAGGAATGTTCGAGTCGAACAGCGTCGACGGCTCGTCGTGCCCGACGTAGTGGCCGAAGAGGCGCGTGGAAAGGCGGCTCTGGACCTCGGTGCACATGCCGGCGGACCACTTACAGTTGATGGCCGGTTGCACCGCGTAGCTGTGCGTCCTGGCCACTGAGGCGGGCGAAACGATGCTTGCGCCGGCGACGGCGGCGCTGGCCGCGACGGCGAGTACTGCGCCTACGACGAGTGAGAGCCGGATGACCTTCATGCGCTGCTACCTCCTCGACCGGGCTGCACGTATGGACTTCCCCCGCTAAGGGCAGGCGGCACCCTATCACCGATCCGGGAGGCCGGGGATAATTATTCGCGCCACCTAAGATCGGCGCATGCGCGCCGTCACGATCCGCGACGAGCGGATCGTCATCGAGGAGCACACCGACCCGGAGCCCGGAGCGGGCGAGGTCCAGGTCCGGGTTCGCGCCGCGGGCCTCAACGGCGCGGACATGCACCAGCGCCTGGGGCGCTACCCAGCGCCCCGGGGATCGCCGCAGGACATTCCCGGCCTGGAGCTCGCCGGTGAGGTGGCGGCGCTCGGGCCGGGCGCGGAGCGCTTCCGGGAGGGCGACCGGGTGATGGGAATCGTCGGCGGCGGCGGTCAGGCGCAGCTCGCCGCGGTGCACGAGCGACAACTGATGCCGGTCCCGCGAGCGCTCGGCTGGCTCGAGGCAGGAGGCTTACCCGAGGTTTTCACGACCGCATATGACGCGCTTTTCACGCAGGCGGGTCTGAGGAGCGGCGAACGACTGCTGGTGCAGGGCGGGGCCGGGGGAGTGGGGACGGCGGCGATCCAGCTGGCGCGCGCCGTGGGCGCGCGTGCGAGCGCGACGGTGCGCAGCGCCGAGCTTCGTCCACGGGTGCAGGAGCTCGGCGCGCACCCGATCTCCCCGGACGGTTTCGCAGCGCACGGGCCGTTCGACGTGATCCTCGAGCTGGTCGGCGCCCCGAACCTCCCGGGCAATCTGGAAGCGCTCGCGACCATGGGCAGGATCGTGGTCATCGGTATCGGCGCGGGGGCGAAGGGGGAGCTCAATCTGGGGGTGCTGATGGCCAAGCGCGCGCGCCTCTTTGGCTCGACGCTACGTCCCCGCCCGCTCGAAGAGAAGGCGCTGACGGCCCGAGCGCTCGAGCGCTCGGTTCTGCCGCTGTTCGACTCAGGGAACTTGGAGGTACCGGTCGCGGCCGCTTTCCCGCTCGACCGCGCCGCCGAGGCCTACGAACGCTTCGCGGCCGGGAACAAGCTGGGCAAGATCGTGCTCGAGATCGGCGACTAGGGCGGGCTAAGGTTCGAAGCCGGCCTCGTCATCGGCGACCGGTACCACCTCGTCGGCGTGGACCGAGCACAGTGCGGGACCGCCGGACTCGAGCGCCGCCTGGATCTCGGCGGCGGTCAGCTTGGTGCCACATACCTCGCAGCGATCGCCCGGGGTCTCGATCGTCTTCTCTTCGAGGTCCATTTCAAGCAGTCTAAATAGGTTGGCTGCCACGCATGCGTGGCAGCCCCGACCGGAACATGTTCCGGTCGGCCGCCCGGCGCATGCGCCGGGCGGGTCAAGACAAATTCAATAGGGCGGCAGGTCTGACCACCAGTGACCGAGCACGCGAAAAGCGGCCCAGAAAGCCCGTTTGGCCGGCTCGTCGTCGAGCGCCTCGTCGATGTTTGGCACGTAGAGGCCGTCCATCGAAGGTGTGAACGGCTGGACCTCTCCAGGTTTCGGGTCCAGCGTGCGGCCCAGCGGGACCTCGAGCTCATTGAGCACCAAAAGCGCGTCCTCTCCCATCACCACGACAATCTTGGGTGCGACGATCGCCAGCTCCTCCAGCAGGCGGGCGACGCAGGCGGGATCGGCGAGGGTTGGATCGGGCACGGGGCACTTCACGCACAAGGTCCCGTACACCGCCAGGGGATCGATCGAGAGCCGCTTCAGCGATTTCATCAGCGCATTGCCGGTACGTCCGTAGAAGGCCACCCCCTCCTCGACCTCCGCCGGACGCGGGGCGTGCTTGAGCAGGAAGATGTCGGCCTGGGGATGCCCCGAGCCGAGCACCGGCATGAGCTGGCCGCGAGGGCACTGTGTGCAGCTCTGAAGCTCGCGGGAAAAAGCGTTGAGCTCCCGGATCGCTCGCTCGAGGTACTTCTCGCGGATCTCGTCGTCGGTCGCCGGCATCCTCCTCGGATTGGACGGCTCCGGGGCTTGTCCTTGCGCGTGCATCAGGAGTTGCGCCCGGACGCTTCTTGCGGCCTGCCCTCCGTGACCCGGCGGACGCGTCGATCTCGCGCCGCCCGGCGCGCCGCCTGAGGCATCGCTTTGGTCTGCAGGAATTTGAGCGCCTGGACGTAGAAAAGGTTTGCGGGGTTGCGGATGATGTCCGCGGCGCGCAGCGATTCGAGAAACTCCTGCGGTCCGTCGAAGTCGCGCATGCGGATGCGCACGGAGCCGAGGCCCTGCGGCACGTGCGCGTCCGATCCGGCCCCGGCCGGAATGCGGTACTTCGCAGCGAAACGGGCCGCCTCCTCGTTGAACTCGCTGATCGCCACGCGCGGGTTGAAGACCTCGATCGCGTCCACCTGGTCGAGCACCGGGAGCAGGTGTTCGTAGTCGGGCACCGCGTGCAGGCGGTCGAAAGGATGGGGAACGTACACCAGGCCTCCCTGGCGTTTGATCTCGGCGATCGTCTCGGGCAGGGTCAAGCCCCGCGGGATCCGCTGCTCGATGAACAGGCCGATGACTTCTCCCTGGTCGGCGGTTTTGATCTCCTCGGCGACGATCACCTTGATTCCGTGCGCCTTGGCGCGGGCCTCGAGCGCGCCCGCGATCTCGTTGTGGTCTGTGACCGCGATCGCGCCCAGCCCCCGGGCCTTCGCTTCCGCCAGGAGGACCTCGACCGGCGTGGCGCAGTCGGGTGAGTGGTCGGTATGCATGTGCAGGTCGACGTCGATCAGCGGCTGTGAGCCCAGCCGCCCGCGCAGCATCAGATCGCCGCGCCCGTCGTGGCGGCGGGCGACCAACTCCTCATAGACCTCTTCGAGGTCGCCGGCGACTCGGCTCCAGGAGAGCCTCTCACGCAACGGTCGCGCGCTCGCCCGAAGCGATTGGCGCAGGTCCGGGTCGTCCACCAGGCGGGCAAGCTGGGAGCCAAGCGTCTCAGCGTCACCGGGTTCGAACTCGAGGCCGTAGGTGTCATCCCCCAGCAACTCCTCGTATGCCGGAAGCCGGGAGGTGACGGGCACGGCCCCGGCGCCGATGGTGCTGACCAGCGTCCCCGGCGTCACCCTGAGTCCCTCGGAGGCCAGCACCACGACATCGGCTCGCGCAAGAGCGTCCACCTGGGAGAGCTCGGTCGCGTCCTGAAAGCTGACCCGCTCGCGCACCTGACCGCTGAGCGTCGCGGGAGCGGCCAGCGGAGCCGGGGAGAGAACCGTGGCCCGCCAGCCCGGGATGCGCGACAGCGTTCGCAGCGCGCGCAGGAAGGTGCGCGTGGCGGCCCGCTCCTCGGTGGCGATCAGGAGCACTTCGAGCTCGTCTCCGGCGCGGGGCGCCCGGTCGACCGGCGCGGCGCCTGGCGTGATGACGCGGTAGGTGGCCGGGAAGAACCGCTGCATGAGCTCGGCGGTTGCTCGGTAGCTCGCGATGCGCAGGTCCAGGCGCGAGAACAAAAGCCGCGTGAGCGGCCGCGTCAGCTGGGTGGAGAGAATGCGTTCGGTGGGCGCGTGGAAGCTTGCAACGTTGAGCGCACGGGAGTGGCGCAGGGCCGTGCTGGCGGCGCTCGGCTGGAACGGCTCGTGGACATGAACGACGTCCAGCGCGACGCTGGAGAGCAAGCTCTCCAGCGTGCGCGCAACGTCCACGGGTACGGAGGCGGCGCGCCGCCGCGCAAACGAGAACGGCAAGACCTCGCCAACACCGAGCACCACGGGGTCCCCCGTTGCGCGCTCGAGCAGCTGGTCCGGACCGGTGCGAATGGCGCGGCGACTGGAGCGGATCAGCTCCGGCGAGTGCGAGGGCGCGAGCACGAGGACGCGATGACCGGCGCGGGCGAGCTCCGCGGACACGCGCGCGACGTACTCATTGACCTCATTCGCCGCTTCCCACGCGAACGGCGTCACCTGCGCGATCGCGAGGCCGTCTGTCGGCACCGGTCGGAGTGTAGAGCCGGTCTACTTGGCGCGGGCGGGCCGCTCGCTGCGCCTGGCAGCCGCCCCACGTGCGTGCTGTGAGATGAACGCCTCGGTCAGCTCGCGCGCCTCCGCGTCCGGCCGCTGGTTCATGGGCGACTTCATCAGGTACGAGCTGGGGCCGTCAAGCTGGCCGCCCAGACCGTGATTGAGCGCCAGCTTGCAGCAGCGGACCGCGTCGATCACGATCCCAGCCGAGTTGGGCGAATCCCAGACCTCGAGCTTGAGCTCGATGTTCAGCGGCACGTCGCCGAACGCCTGACCCTCCAAACGGATGTGGGCCCACTTGCGGTCGGTCAGCCAGGGCACGTAATCCGAGGGGCCGATGTACACGTCGTCGGCGGGCAGCTCGTGACCCATGATCGAGGTCACCGCATTGGTCTTCGAGATCTTCTTTGACTCCAGTCGCTCGCGCTCGATCATGTTGTAGAAGTCCATGTTGCCCCCCACGTTCAGCTGCGAGGTGCGGAGCATCTTGACGCCGCGTTCGTGGAGCAATCTGGCGAGCGTGCGGTGCACGATCGTGGCGCCGACCTGGGATTTGATGTCGTCGCCGATGATCGGCAGCCCGGCCTTGCTGAAACGGCCTTCCCAGTAGGCCTCACGGGCAATGAACACCGGGATGCAGTTGACGAACGCGCAGCCAGAGTCGAGCACCTGCTCGACGTACCACTTGGTCGCCTGCTCGGAGCCGACCGGAAGGTACGAGACGACCACGTCGGTGCGGCTCTCCTTCAGGATCCCGACGATGTCGGCGGTGGGCGCGGGGGCCTTCGTGATCTTCTCCTTGAGGTACTTGCCGAGCCCGTCGTGGGTCATCCCGCGGTCGACCTTAACGCCCAAATCGGGTACCGCGTCGCAGAGCTCGATGGTGTTGTTCTGGCCGGCGAAGATGGCCTTCGACAGGTCTTTGCCGACCTTGTCGGTGTCGATGTCGAATGCGGCGGAGAACTCGATGTCTGCGACGTGGTAGCCGCCCAGGTCGACGTGCATCAGGCCCGGGACCTGCTCGGCGGCCTTGGCGTCGCGGTAATGGTGGACTCCCTGCACGAAGGAGCTGGCGCAGTTGCCCACGCCGATGATCGCGACGCGAACCTTTTCGTCCTGGTAGCGCCCGGAGCCGTTGGAGGAAGCCTCGCTCGTGCTGGTCACGCTGCCATTACTCCGGGCGGAAACGATTGGTTACACGCGCGGCGGGCGCGTCGCTCGGTGTGGCGTGCGGCCGCCGCGCCCGCTACGCGCTCTCGGCGTCGGCCCTGCGCAGCTGCCGGCGGACGTACCAGATCCGCTGGAGCATGGTGAACACAGCGAGGCCCGCGAGGACGTACACCGCCGGCGCCAGAAGCTCGAAGTGGCCGAGCGAGGCGCCCTCCGCGAACACCAGGCCGGCGGACAGGATCACGACCCGCACGGGCCGGGTGGCCAGTCCGACTTTGCAGGGGACGCCAAGAGCCTCCGCGCGGGCTCGCGTGTAGGAGACCATCAGCGATCCCAGCGCTGCCGCGACCGTCGCCGCGACCGCCGCCTCGTTGTGGCGCGTGGCGAAGTACGCTGCCACCGCGATCAGCACGATGCCCTCCTCGATGCGGTCGAGCGTCGAGTCGAGAAACGCGCCGAAGGGTGTGCCCTTTCCGGACATGCGGGAATAGCGCCCGTCGAGCGTGTCCATGATCGAGCCGATGATGAAGGCCACGCCAGCGAGGAAGAAGAACCGCTCGAAGATGAGCACGGCCGCGGCCACGTTGAGCGCGAAGCCGGTCAGGGAGATCGCGTTGGGCGTAAGGCGCGACTCGATGAGCCGCTCGCGCATGAGCTCCTGCGGCGTCGGGCCGTTGCGCCGCCGGCGTGGCCGCGGCGGGGGCGCTCTGCCGTCCGCGCGCGACCGTATTCGGGGTGTGGACACTTACGCCGGCGCCTCGTCGAAGACCCACCTGGAGAAGCGCAGCCGCGGCAGCAGCCGGGCCGCGACCAGCGCCGAGATCCCAGCCGTCACGGCGCCCAGGAAGACGTCTATGAAGTAGTGGTTGCCGGTCACGATCACCACGAACGTGATCAGCAGAGGGTAGAGCGCCCAGGCGACCTTGACCGCCCGTCTGCGAGCGAGCTTGGTCATCGACCAGCCCAGCATGATCGCGAAGCAGACGTGCATCGAAGGCACCGCGGCGTACAGGTTCAGGACCTCGCTCGATGGCCCCCTCTCCACGGTGATGCCGGTGAACTGCTTGACCGCATCGCTGAAGCCCCATTCGGGCATCAGACGCGGCGGGGCTGTCGGATACAGCCAGTACGCGACCACCGCGATCAACATCGCGATCACGAACGCGTTGCGGACGAAGTAAAAGGAACGGTTGTGGCGCAGGTAGATGTAGACCAGCACCCCGACCGTGACGAACAGATGCGCGTTCAGGTAGATCCAGTCTGCTCCGTCCATGAGCCAGTGCTTGCTGAGCGCCCACTCCTGGATCGAGGGCTCCACGAACACGTGCAGCACGCGCTCCACGTCAATGATCCGCATGGCGTCGCCAAAGGGCCGGTAGCCGGGGTTGTAGGCGCCGCCGTGCACCGCGATGCGCACGATGCTGTAGAGCATGTAGGCGAACAGAAACAGCGCCGTCTGGCGGATCAGGTCCAGCCAGCCGCGCGGCAGGATCCGCGCCTCAATCCAACGAAGTCTCTGCCGCATCGGTGCTCCATCGTATCGACGGCTCCCCCGGACGGGTCAGGCACCGGCCAACCGGCACCCTCAGCTGCAGCGCGGAGAGGTGGCGCCGATGCGCCCGAGCGAGAAGTCGATCCCGACCTTGACAGGTCCCGCTCGTCGGATCACCAGTCGGGTGTAGGCACCGGCGGGCTCAACGCATCCCGACCCTCGTGTCAGCGCCCAGTAGGGGGTGAAGTGGATGTGTAGGAACACGCCTCCGGCGCGCCGCGCCCGCAAGGTGACCCAATCCGGCCCGAGCGCCGTCAGGGTGGCGGCACCCTGGGCGATCGGGGTTGGGTCCTTGACCGCGTACACGCGCCAGTGGGCGGTGTGCATCACCTCTCGGAGGTAGCGCAGCCCGCGGGCGATCAGGCGCGCCTCGGCGCGCCCGGCGTAGTCGAGCGGAGCGTTGGCCACCGCCACGAAGCGGACCGCGTTGGCGTGCAGCCAGCGCTCGTACCGCGCCGATGTCAGCCGTTCCGAGTAGAAGAGGGGGTTGTCCTTGACGTCCAGTTGCCGCTCCCAGCCGCGGGCGATCGGGAGCCGCGACGCGACCGCGTATGCCTCCCAATGGAAGGCGGTAAATGGGATCTCCACGCGAAACGGCGGACCCTTCTGGCGCTCGAGGAAGCCCAGCAGCGGGCGGTAATAGCCGACAGAGTTCGAGCTGTCGGAACTGGCTGTTGCGAGATCTCTGACCGGGTCGTGCCACTGGAGGTACAAGAGCGGGAGGGCGAGGACGGCGAGCAAGGCCATTCCCCGTCGCCGCGCAGCATCGCCCCGGCGCGAGGGCCTCCAGAACAGAAGGGCCGCCAACGGGGCCGCCAACCACGTGCCCAGCCGTCCGGCGTTGCTCCCGATGGCCGTGGGCACGAGGTAGCTCGCCGTCGTGCCCAGGGTGTACAGCACCACGCCCGCGCGCAGGACGGGGTGCTCTCGGGGGATCCCCAGCAGCGCGCCGATCCCCAGCAGCGGGATCGGCAAAAACGCGCTGGTTACGAACGGCTCCGTTCCGCCCTCCGGGAAGGCATACGCGAGCGCGCCGACGGGAACAAGCGCCGCGAGCGCTACCGCGACTCCCGGGATTCCGGCCCGCGGGCCCCGACGCGACCACCAGCCGGCGACCGCATAGGAGGCTCCCACCAGGCCCACGAACAGGGCGGCCACCGGGCTCGACAGCGCGGTCAGGACCGCGAACAGGCAAGCAAGCCAGGTCCGCCGCCGGTCGAGGGCGACGGTCGCTGCCATGCCCGGGAGCGCGCCGAACGCGAACGCGAGCCGGCCGGTGAACAGATTGGCTGCCGTCGCCGCCGCGAACACCGTTGCTCCGACCCAGGAGTCCTCGCCGAAGTGGCGCCGCGCCAGCGGCTCGAACAACGCGGCGGTCGCGGTCGCGGCCAGGGCCGCCGCGAGCTGGGGCGTCAGCAGCCACGATGCCGCCGGGAACAACAGGCTGTAGCCGACGATGTGGTGGCCGGCGTACCAGTAGTTGTTCCAGATCCCGAATGGCTCGCGTCCGAACAGCTGCGCCCGGAACAGGTGGGCGGCGAGGTCGAGGCTCGGCGGCGAGGCGATCACGTAGGCGGCGGACAACGCGGCCGCCGTGAGAACGGGTATCAGGCGCCTGGCATCGAGCTCGCTGCGCCGTGCGACCAGCGGCCGGCGTGTCGGCAGGCCGCCTTCGGCCACACCGTCGACAGGGTGCGAAGAGCTTCCGACCAGGCGGGCCTGGCGCCCTTGCCGTGTGCGCAGTCCACTCATGCGCCCCTCACGAACTCCTCGATCCGGTCGGCTACCGCTTGGCGCTCCAGCCAGGGCCAGTGGCCGGCGTCATCGACCGGCCACACCTCCGCGCGTTGTAGCCGCTGGCCGTAGCGCTCGGCGAACGCGGGCGCGAACCAGGGGTCGCGCTTACCCCAAATGACCACCGCGGGCATCGCGAGCGTGTCGAGCGCAGCCCCGGCCTCGGCGAGCCGACGCTCTGGAGATGAGCGGTGCAGTCGCAGCACCGCTCGCTGCGTTCCCTGGTCGAACTGTGCCCATATCGCCTCGAAGCGAGCTCTCGAGAGCGCTGCGGGGTCGGCGTAGCCGCGTCGAAGCGTCCGCCTTAGAACCGAGCGCGTGCTGGCACCCATGGCCATTTCTCCCAGCCCGGGCGTGCGCCAGATGCGCCCCACGCCGTGCCAGCGGAAGCCATCGAGCAGTGGCAGCGCATTTACCAACACGAGCCGCCGCACCCGTTCGGGCTGGCGCTGGGCCAACACGAGGCCGCCTCCCGCGCCCCAATCGTGGGCGACCAGGGTGACGCGTTGGATCTCCAGGTGATCCAAGAACAGCTCGATGAAGTTGGCCAGGCCGGCGAGCGTGTAGTCGAGGTTGGCTGCCTTTGCCGACCGTCCGAAGCCCACCAGGTCTGGTGCGATCCCTCCGGTTCGCTGCAGCAACTCGATCCAGTCGTCCGAGCTCGTCGGACAGCCATGTAAGTAGAGGAGTGGCGCAAGCTCGGCCTCGGCGCTGCGGTAGAACACGGGCGCACCGGCGAGTTCGATCGTATGCTCGGCGACCTGCACCCGGCAGCGAGGATAACGTGCTGCCGGTGCCCGCTCCGGAAGCTAGATCCCCGAGGGAGACAACCTGGCGCAGGCCATCGGCGCGCCGTGTGCGCGCGATCCGCGACCGGCTCCGCCTCGTCTACGGCGTCCCGGCCGCGAAGCCGCACGGGCACCCGATCGCTGAGCTTGTCCTGACGGTGCTCTCGCAATCCACCAACGACCGCAACCGCGACGTCGCCTACCTGGCACTGCGAGATCGCTTCGACAGCTGGGAGGCGATCCGCGACGCGCTGGTCGATGAGATCGAGGAGGTGATCCGTCCCGGGGGCATCTCGAGGATCAAATCGGCACGCATCAAGACGATCCTGCAGGCGATCCCCGAGGACGCCGACGGCGAGCCGACGCTCGACTGGCTGACGGGCGTGTCCGCGGCCGAGGCCCAGCGCTACCTGTGCTCGCTTCCCGGAGTGGGCCGCAAGACCGCGGCTTGCGTGCTGCTGTTCGCCCTGGGCATGCGCGACGTCCCGGTCGACACGCACGTGGCGCGCGTCGGCACGCGGCTGGGGCTATTTCGCCCCGGCGCCGGGTTCGAGGAGCTCCACGACACGATGCTCGCGATCACGCCCGTCGGAGAGGAGCTCGAGCTGCACCTGAATTTGCTGCGGCACGGACGGCGAACCTGCTATGCACGGCGGCCCAACTGCCCGGGCTGCGCTCTGAAGCGGATGTGTCCGAAGGTGGGCGTCGGCGGGCGCTAGAGCAGCAGCAAGATCTGCTATAACTCCGCTTAGATTTTCACTTACGAGTACGCAGAGGAGCAGAACGGAATATGGCAAAGACGATCGGTATCGACCTCGGAACGACCAACAGCTGCATGGCCGTGCTCGAGGGCGGCGAGCCGACCGTGATCGAGAATGCCGAGGGGGGCCGGACCACCCCTTCGGTCGTCGCTTTCACGCAGTCGGGCGAGCGCCTCGTGGGCACGGTAGCCAAGCGGCAGGCGGTCACCAATCCGAAGAACACGGTTTTCTCAATCAAGCGGTTCATGGGCCGCAAGGAGGCCGAGGTCCGCGAGGAGGAGGCGATAGTCCCCTACAAGGTCGTGGCCGGCCCCAACGGCGACGCCCGCGTGGAGGCGGGCGGCAAGCAGTACTCGCCGCCTGAGATCTCCGCGATGATCCTCGGCAAGCTCAAGAGCGATGCCGAGGCGTATCTGGGGACCACCGTCGACAGCGCGGTCATCACCGTGCCCGCGTATTTCAACGACGACCAGCGTCAGGCGACCAAGGACGCCGGCAAGATCGCCGGCCTGGACGTCAAGCGCATCATCAACGAGCCCACCGCGGCCTCGCTGGCCTACGGGCTCGACAAGGAGTCCGATCAGACGATTCTCGTGTTCGACCTCGGTGGCGGCACCTTCGATGTGTCCGTGCTCGAGATCGGCGAGGGCGTGTTTGAGGTCAAGGCCACGTCCGGCGACAACCATCTGGGCGGCGACAACTTCGACAAGGCCGTCGTCGACTGGCTGGTGGCCGAGTTCAAGCGCTCCCAGGGGATCGACCTGAGCAACGATCCGATGGCGCTTCAGCGCCTGTACGAGGCGGCCGAGAAGGCCAAGATCGAGCTCTCGACCACCCAGGAGACGCAGATCAACCTGCCCTTCATCACCGCCGACGCCAGCGGTCCGAAGCACCTTGACACGCGCCTGACGCGCGCCAAGCTCAACGAGCTGACAGCCGACCTGCTCGACCGCACGGTCGCGCCGGTCCGGCAGGCCCTCGACGACGCCAAGGAGAAGGGCGCCGCCAAGATCGACCATGTGGTCCTCGTGGGCGGCATGACCCGCATGCCTGCCGTGCAGGAGAAGGTCAAGGAGCTGACCGGCAAGGATCCTCACCGGGGCGTCAACCCGGATGAGGTCGTCGCGGTCGGCGCCGCCATTCAGGCCGGCGTGCTGGCAGGCGACGTCAAGGACGTGCTGCTGCTCGACGTCACCCCGTTGACTCTCGGCATCGAGACCAAGGGCGGCGTGATGACCAAGCTGATAGAGCGCAACACGACGATCCCGACCCGCAAGTCGGAGATCTTCTCGACCGCCGAGGACAACCAGCCCTCGGTCGAGATCCACGTCCTCCAGGGCGAGCGCGAGATGGCCGCGTACAACAAGTCGCTGGGCAAGTTCCAGCTGACCGGTATTCCGCCGGCGCCGCGGGGCATCCCGCAGATCGAGGTGGCCTTCGACATCGACGCCAACGGCATCCTCAACGTCTCCGCCAAGGATCTAGGCACGAGCAAGGAGCAGAAGATCGAGATCAAGTCCGGCTCGGGCCTCTCGGAGGAGGAGATCAAGCGCATGGTCTCGGACGCCGAGTCCCACGCGGAGGAGGACCGGCGCCAGCGCGAGCTTGCCGAGGCGCGCAACAACGCCGAGAACGCCGCCTACCAGGCCGAGCGTCAGCTCAAGGAGCTCGGCGACGCGGTGGATGCGTCCTCCAAGTCGGAGATCGAGGATGCGATCAAGGCGGTGCGCGAGGTGCTCACCTCCGAGAACACCGCTGACATCCAGGCCAAGACGGAGGCCCTGCAGACGTCCTTCCACAAGGTCTCCGAGGCGATGTATCAGCGTGCCCAGGAGCAGGCGACGGCAGGTGCCGGGGCCGCTACCGACGGAGCCGGCGGAAACGGCGCCGGTGCCGAGGAGGATGTCGTCGACGCCGAGGTCGTGGACGAGGGCAAGTAGGCGATGGCCGCTACGGATCGCAAGAAATCGCCTCGAGTGTCTTTGGGCTCGGAGCTACCTCCCGAGGAGGCGCTGGCGGAGGACGCCGCCAGCGCACCCTTGCCCGAAGGGGAGCAGCAGGAGCCCCAGAAGGAGCCCGAGGCCGACGATCATGAGGCGCAGCTCGAGCACGATCTCGGGGAGCTCTCGGCGCGGGCCGGGAAGGCCGATGAGTATCTCGAGCTGGCCCAGCGGACAAAGGCTGACTTCGAGAACTACCGCAAGCGCGCGGCGCGCGAGGCTGCGGCGGCGCAACAGCGCGGCATCGTCAAGCTCGCGCGAGAGCTGCTTCCGGCCGTGGACGATCTCGATCGCGCGGTGGCCGCGGCGCAGGATGCGCCGACTTCGGGCGAAGACGGCGCCGGGAACCTCGTCTCCGGACTCAAGTTGGTCCATACCGGCGTGATCGCCGCGCTGGCGCGCGTGGGCATCGAGCCCTACTCGCCAGAGGGCGAGCGGTTCGATCCTCAGCACCACGAGGCAGTAGCGCAGCTGCCGGTCGAGGGCGCCGAGCCGGGCACGATCGTCGAGGTCTACCAGCGTGGCTACCGGCTAGGCGACGGCTTGGTGTTGCGCCCCGCGCGCGTGGTCGTGGCGGCGTGAGGGGGATGGCGCCATGGCGGCTCGACCCGATTACTACAAGACCCTCGGGGTCAGCAAGAACGCCTCCGAGGACGAGATAAAGAAGGCCTACCGGCGCCTCGCCCGCAAGTATCACCCGGATCGCAACCCGGGGGACAAGCAGGCCGAAGAGCGGTTCAAGGAGATCTCCCAGGCACACGACGTCCTCTCCGATACCGACAAGCGCAAGGCCTATGACCGTGGCTCGGGACCGTTTGGCTTCGACGTGCCGGGCGGCTTTGACCCCAGCTCGTTTGGCGGGGGCCTCGGCGGCGTGGGCGACATACTCTCCAACCTCTTCGGCGGAGGTGGCGCCGGGCCCGGTGGCCGCGGCGGGGTGCGCGGTGGGCGCCAGCAGGCGCGTGGCCGCGACCTCGAGACCGAGGTCTCCCTGACCTTCGACCAGGCGGTGCAAGGCGCCCAGGTATCGCTGACCGTGCCTACCTCGCAACCGTGCCCGACGTGTCGGGGGACGGGAGCCAAGCCGGGGACCTCGCCGAAGGTCTGTCCCGTGTGCGGCGGACGGGGCGTCGAACTTCAGAGCCAGGGGATCTTTTCGATTTCGCAGCCATGCTCGAACTGCCACGGCACCGGGACGGTGATCGAGGATCCGTGTCCGACCTGCGGCGGCACCGGTGCCAAGCGCGGTAAGCGCCGGCTGAGGGTGAACATCCCCGCAGGCGTCCGCGAAGGCAGCCGGATCCGGCTTGCCGGCAAGGGCGAGGCGGGGCCGCGGGGCTCGGAGCCCGGCGACTTGTACGTGATCACGCGGGTCGCGCCCTCGCCGGTCTTCAAGCGGACGGGAGACAACCTCGAGGTCGAGGTGCCGCTCACGATCCCCGAGGCGATCCAGGGCGGGGTGATCGAGGTGCCCACGCTGCGAGGCTCCAAGCGGTTGCGCGTAGCCCGCGGGACCAAGCATGGCACCGTGCAGCGGTTACGCGGGGAGGGACCGCCTCGCCTCAGCGGCAAGGGCCGCGGCGACATCCACTACCGATTCGTGATCGATGTCCCCGACTCCCTGTCAGCCGAGCAGCACGAAGCGGTGGACCGGCTTTCGCAGGTTATGAATGGCAACCCCCGCGCCAAGCTGTTCGAGGCCGCGGGAACGGCAGGCGCCGGCTGATGGCAATGCGCCGCGCCAAGTCCCACACCGTGCGGGTGACGAAGACTCTCACGGCGACCTCGGTTTCCTCCTCCCGCGTGGAGGTCACGTCCGACCGGGGCGTCTTCATGATCTCGGTCGCGGCCGAGCTGGCCGAGATGCACCCGCAGACGCTGCGCATGTATGAGGCCCGAGGGTTGATCGAACCCAAGCGCTCGCCGAAGGGGACGCGGCTCTACTCGTACTCGGACGTCGACCGCTTGCGGCGGATCCAGAGGATGACCATGGAACTGGGGATGAATCTCGCCGGGGTGGAGCGCGTCTTCGAGCTTGAAGAGAAGCTCGAGACGATGTCGCGCAAGGTCGCCGGGCTCGAGGACCGGGCCCGTGAGCTGAAGACCGAGGTGGAGCGGCTTGAAGCCATCAGGCGCGAGCTCCGTGCCGAAATCGTCCCCTACGAGCGCGGCGGCGAACTGATTCGCAGCGCCGATGCGAAGCGGCTGTCGGTAGGCGGCAGCACGCGCGGCTGACTGCCCAAAATCGGGTAGCCGTCTAAAACAGCGGGGCCCCGGCCTGCCGGAGGAAAGCGACTTCGAGGAGCGTCGTGATCGAACGCAAGTGGTGGACATTGACCGCAGTATCGGCGGGCTTGTTCATGCTCTTGCTGGACATCAGCATCGTGATCGTCGCGCTGCCCTCGATCCAGCACGAGCTGGGGGGCACGCTGTCCGATCTGCAGTGGGTGATCGATGCCTATGCGCTCAGTCTGGCAGCGCTGCTCCTGACCACGGGCTCGCTCGCCGACCTGCGCGGCCGGCGGAAGGTGTTTGCGGTCGGCATCGGGATCTTCACCGCCGGGTCGCTGCTGTGCGGCCTCGCTCCGAGCACGTTGTTCCTCACCCTGGCCCGCGCGGGCCAGGGCGTCGGCGGCGCGATCATGTTCTCCACCTCGCTCGCGCTGCTCGCCAACGCATTCAGGGGCCGCGACCGCGGCATCGCGTTCGGCGTATATGGCGCAATCGCAGGCATTGCTGTCGCGGTGGGCCCAGTGCTCGGCGGCGCCATCACCTCGGGCTTCTCGTGGCGCTGGATCTTCCTCGTGAATGTGCCGATCGGCGCCGCGACCCTCGCCGCGACGCTTCTGCGTGTCGACGAGTCGCGCGACCCCGATGCCCGGCGGCCCGACCTGCTCGGCTTCGCCACCTTCTCGAGCGCGCTGTTCTTGATCGTCTATGGACTGATCGAGTCGGGCACCAGGGGGTGGGGCTCGGCCGTGGTACTCGGCTGCCTCGCCGGCGGCGGCGGGATGATGGCGGTGTTCTTCGTGTGCGAGGCGCTCCAGCGGCGCCCGATGCTCGACTTGAGCCTTCTGCGCGTGCCCACGTTCGTCGGCGGCCTGACGACGGCATTCGCGATCTCGGGCGGAGTCTTCGCGGTCCTCGCCTACATCGTCATCTACCTCCAGGACCTGTTGCACTTCTCCGCAGTCGGAAGCGGGCTGCGACTGCTGGCGCTCACGGTCGCGATGTTCGTGATGTCAGGCGTCGCCGGACGCCTCACAGGACGCGTCTCGGCCCGGCTTTTGATTGCGCCCGGACTCGTGTTGGTCGGTGTCGGCCTGCTGCTGATGCGCGGCATCACCCCCGCCTCGAGCTGGACGCACCTGCTCGCCGGCCTGATCGTCGCGGGCATCGGCTCCGGTCTCGTCAACGTGACGCTGGCGTCGACCGCCGTGGGCGTCGTCCATCCAAGCCGCGCTGGGATGGCATCGGGAGTCAATTCGACGGCGCGCCAAGTGGGGTATGCCGCCGGGATCGCGGCGCTCGGCACACTGCTCGCGACCGAGGTCCGCAACAGAGTGGTGAGCGAACTGAGTCATTCGCCGCTGGCGCACGCGTCGCGCCGCCTCGCGGAGGCAATCAGCACCGGAAACGCCGCGCACGTGATCTCGCACGCCCCGGCCGGCGCACGGGGGCGCCTGGGGGCAGTGGCGCTCGGTGCTTTCACCAGCAGCCTCAACGAGTTGCTCCTGGTCGCGGCGATCGTGTCGTTGGTCGGCGGGATGCTTGCGTTCGTCCTCATCCGCCAGCGGGACTTCGTTTCGGCAGACGCGGAGGGGGAGGCAGCCGGCGCCCCGGCCGGCGAGGCAATGGCGCGCGACGGCGGCCGGCCGCAGCGCGTGACCGCGCCTGATCCAGGTGGCGCTCCCAGGCTCGGTCGTTAGACAAAGCCCATTCTCTTTGCCATAATCTAAGTCGCACGCACTTAGATTTACAACAACCACCTAGATACGGATACCAGAAACCTGATGCACCAAGACCGCTTCACAATCAAGGCCCAGGAGGCGCTTCAAGCCGCTCAGCGGCTTGCCGACGAGCGACTCAACCCGCAGACGACTCCCGAGCACCTGCTCGCCGTTGCACTTGAGCAGGAGGGCGGTGTGGTCGCTCCCGTGCTGCGGAAGTTGGGTGTAGACCCGGCTACGGTGCGTCAGGCCGTCAGTCAGGCGCTCGAGGCGTTGCCGAAGCTGACGAGCGGGGCTCGGCAGGAGCCCGCCGCCGGCTCGAGCGAACTTGTCCAGATCCTGCGCGAGGCCGAGACCGAAATGCGCGAGCTCAAGGACGAGTACGTCTCCACCGAGCACCTGCTGCTCGCGCTGGCGAAGCACCCCGGCGGCGCCGGTAGGGCGCTGCGTGAGAGCGGCGCCGGCCACGACGAGCTGCTCAAGGCGCTGAGCGAAGTTCGAGGCAGTCACCGGGTCACCGACCAGAATCCCGAGGACAAATTTCAGGCGCTCGAGCGGTTCGGCCGTGACCTTACGGAAGCCGCCGCTGCGGGCAAGCTCGACCCCGTCATCGGTCGCGACGACGAGATTCGCCGCGTGGTCCAGGTCCTGTCGCGCAGGACCAAGAACAACCCCGTGCTGATCGGCGAGCCCGGCGTCGGCAAGACCGCGATCGTCGAAGGTCTAGCGCAGCGGATCGTCTCTGGCGACGTGCCCGAGGG